>NZ_JXAQ01000004.1:0-514462 GCF_000815295.1 Bacillus sp. MSP13 | reverse complement strand
GAAGACAGCCGGTAAAGGCTGTCTTCTTTAAATTTGTTATAGGGGGCCGGACGCTAATTCAACTCATACGCCGGGCTTTCTGCTCCATGTGCTTCGAGAACCTTCATACTGTTACGAAACTCAATTGTGCTGAGATGTCCTTGAATATAGAGGAACTTGGCAAAGTCCATCAGTTTATTCATACAGTCTGTTTCATATTTCTTCATTTCTGCAAAACGTTTGCTTAAGTATGATACGTTCATTATGGTGCATCCCCTCTCATCTGTATTGAAGATATAGTACCATAATGATTCGACTTTTTTCTGTTTTTAAAAAATTTAAACTTTCGACACAATTTGACAAAAGTGAATCAGGCATTGTGACACAACCAATAGACTTCATTCATACTATATTGAAGAGAAATATGTTGAGTTTAGGGGGAATCGCAATGAACAGGAATTCTCAAAGCTATCCTCGGCAAATGAGTTATTATGATCCTCAGCAAATGCAAGGATATTATCAACAGGCAGTACCTGGACAATACTGGCCGCAGCAGCATTATGGGCAGGAGGATTTTTATCAAACGTATTCTCCACACTACTCGTTGCCTATGCAGCCTTCTGTATTTTCCAACCCTTATCCAATCCCAAGACCTAACCAGCAGCAGCCCTCACAATTTCAAAGTATCATGTCGCAATTCAAAAAAGCCAACGGGCAGTTTGATTTTAATAAAATGATGGATACGACAGGCCAAGTGATGAGCGCAATGAATCAAGTCGGATCTTTAATAAAGGGATTTACCAGCTTTTTTAAAGGATAGAAGCATGAATGAATGGCTCATTCATGCTTGTTTTTTGGAAAGAAAAGCGTCATTGTCTGCTCGTTCCAAGATGTTTCCATATCATCTTGGTGTACTTCATAAGGCAGCTGCACCGTTCTTGTCATGCTTGTAAATGTGGCCTCATTTTGCTGTTTCTGTTTCTCTTGGAGTGTTACATGCAGATACCTCGTTTTAATATCAACGACGATCTCTCCATCTCGAAACGACTCCGGAATCATGATATCGACATACAGCCCGGTATCTCTTTCTCTGACATGTATGGTCGTCTGTACATCTTGTAAACTCGAGTTGATCAGGTTCTGAAATCCTTTTAAAAGGTTGCCGAACGTTGCGGATTGAAAAAGGTGGTCCATTGCCTCCGTTGTGATTTCTTCTTTCTTTTGCAATTCGTTCTTTTTGTCATCATAGAATTCCAAATCTGCCACCGCCTTTTTTTAACCAGATTATGCGCCTATGCCAGATGTTGTTATAAATTGAAGCAAAATTGAAAGTGTGGTTAAATAGTGGTGAATGAAGGGATAACGGTTGAGTGAATGAGAAGGGAGAAAATACATTGCTGAAAAAATTATTCGGTATGGGAAAAACTCAGGATAAAGTGGCGGAAGAGGTTATTTATTCTCCGGCAGACGGTACGGTTATGGACCTGACAGATGTGCCAGACCCGGTTTTTTCACAGAAAATGATGGGGGAAGGAATAGCGGTGGAACCAGCAAACGGTGACATCGTTTCACCTGTTGAAGGTGAAGTGATTCAGATTTTCCATACTAAACACGCCGTGGGCATTCGGACTCGCTCGGGAATTGAACTGTTAATTCACGTCGGGCTGGAAACGGTCAATATGAACGGAGAAGGATTTACTGCCCACATAAAAGAAGGGGACAAAGTGAAGGTTGGTGACCCGCTGATCACGTGTGATTTGGAATTAATAAAAGAAAAAGCGAGCAGTACGGTCATTCCAATCGTGATCATGAACGGTGAAGCTGTAGGTTCAATTGTGCCGGCTGGCGAAAAGGCTGCGCACAAAGGTGAAACAAAGCTCCTTACAATAAAAGCGAAATAAGCAGGGCGCATGCCTTGCTTTTTTTATTTGATTGTATAAAATTTGCACCTAGCCATGCAAACAAATATTCGGTAAACTGTACTTGACAAAGAGGTGTAAAGAATGAAAAAGAAATCACTGCCTGAGCTCATTTCCGAGTTAAAAGGAAATGAAAACGTTGTGAATTGGCATGAAATAGAGCCTCGTGAAGCAAAAACAAGGCCAATGCCTGAAAGTATAGACGAGAGAATAAAAGCAGCCCTTTCGAAAAGGGGCATTGAGAAACTATATACCCACCAATATTCCGCTTTCCAATATGTGCAAGAAGGGGAAAGCATCGTTACCGTAACGCCAACCGCATCAGGAAAAACGTTATGCTATAACCTCCCAGTCCTGCAGTCCATCGCCCAAGACGAAACAAACCGGGCGCTTTATTTATTCCCGACAAAAGCGCTGGCACAGGACCAAAAGAGCGAGCTGAATGAAATCATTGATGAAATGGGCATTGATATTAAAAGCTTTACATATGACGGGGATACGTCTCCGGCGATCAGACAAAAAGTGAGAAAAGCTGGCCATATTGTTATTACAAATCCCGATATGCTCCATTCTGCGATTCTCCCGCATCATACGAAATGGGTCAGTTTGTTTGAAAACCTTAAGTATATCGTTATCGATGAGCTTCATACGTATCGCGGTGTGTTCGGGAGCCATGTGGCCAATGTGATCCGGCGGCTGAAGCGGGTCTGCCGGTTTTATGGAAGTGATCCGGTTTTTATTTGTACGTCCGCAACGATTGCCAATCCAAAGGAATTGGGAGAGCAGCTGACGGGCAAGCCGATGCGGCTGGTCGATGACAACGGTGCCCCGAGCGGGCGGAAGCATTTTGTCTTTTATAATCCGCCACTTGTGAACAAACCGCTGAATATTAGAAAGAGCGCAACTGCAGAAGTGAATGAATTAGCGAAAGAGTTCTTGAAAAACAAAGTGCAGACCATTGTCTTTGCTAGAAGCAGAGTCCGGGTAGAAATTATTTTAAGCCATATTCAGGAGCTTGTGAAAAAAGAGATTGGGACAAAGTCAATCAGAGGCTATCGAGGAGGCTATCTTCCAAAAGAGCGGAGAGAAATCGAAAGAGGCCTGAGAGAAGGCGAGATTTTAGGTGTTATCAGTACGAATGCCTTAGAGCTTGGTGTTGATATCGGCCAGCTGCAGGTGTGTGTGATGACGGGTTATCCTGGAAGTGTGGCAAGTGCATGGCAGCAGGCGGGACGAGCCGGCAGAAGGCACGGTGAATCTTTGATTATGATGGTCGCCAATTCAACGCCGATCGATCAATATATTGTGCGGCATCCTGAATACTTCTTTAACCGTTCGCCGGAATCTGCAAGAATCAATCCGGAGAATTTGATTATTTTAGTAGACCATTTAAAGTGTGCGGCTTATGAGCTTCCTTTTAAAGCTGATGAGGAGTTTGGGCCAATGGATGTAAGTGACATTCTTGAATACCTCGAGGAAGAGGCCGTTCTTCACCGCAATGGCGAACGATATCATTGGGCAAGTGAATCGTTTCCTGCATCCAATATCAGTTTGCGTTCCGCATCACAAGAAAATGTCGTCATTGTTGACCAATCGGATATGGCAAATGTAAGGATTATCGGTGAAATGGATCGTTTTAGCGCGATGACGCTTTTGCATGATGAAGCGATTTATTTACATGAAGGGGTTCAGTACCAAGTAGAAAAGCTGGATTGGGACCATAAAAAGGCTTATGTCAGAAAAGTCGATGTCGAGTATTATACAGATGCCAATTTGGCAGTTCAGCTAAAGGTATTAGAAGTTGATAAAACAAACGAAAATAGCGGTGCGTCATTGCACTATGGAGATGTCACTGTTAACGCCTTGCCGACCATCTTTAAAAAAATTAAAATGACGACCTTTGAAAATATTGGATCAGGTCCTATTCATTTGCCGGAAGAAGAACTGCATACAAGTGCAGCTTGGCTCGAAATCAAAAAAGCAGACGAAGATATCGAGGAAAAGACGCTGGAACAGCTGCTTCTGGGCATCTCGAATGTGCTCCAGCATATTGTCCCCGTGTATATTATGTGTGACCGAAACGATGTGCATGTTGTTTCTCAAATGAAAGCTGTCCATACGGGATTGCCGACTATATTTTTATACGATCATTACCCCGGCGGTATCGGTTTAGCGGAGGAAGTCTACAAACGTTTTTCAGACATAAATGAAGCGGCGAAACAGCTCATCACACAATGTCCTTGTCATGATGGCTGTCCGTCATGTATAGGAACCGAAATAGAAGGGATCAAAGCAAAGAAGAGTATTTTGCAGCTGCTGAATCAAATGGCATAAGGAAGGAGGCCAGGTATGTCATTAAAAGGGAAACTTCAGCGAATGAAAAAGCATATGGTGTTCGATGAAGGGGAACATAAAAAAGAAAAAGACGAACAAAAAAACAAACTCGTTGAGAACCATGCTGAAATTCCATTTTTAGAAGAGTGGGAGACTTTTGGCATGAAGCCTTTTTTTTTCGAAGATGAGTACTGTCTTATTAGGGAAGTAGAATATCCGCTTTCTCACCGGCATGGATTATACCGTTTTTCTGAACTTGATGAAGTGATGCAATTGTGGAATCAAAGCAGCCTGTCGCATACGCTGTCAGCAAAAGGGTACAACAAAAACAGCCTCTTTTTCTTTGATACGGAAACGACCGGTCTTGGAGGCGGAGCCGGAAACACCATTTTTTTGCTTGGGCATGCGAGGGTATATGAAGACCGAGTGATAGTCAAACAGCATCTTTTGCCTAAACCGGGGAATGAAGTCGCCTTGTATCAAAGCTTTTTAAGCGAGGTTGACATTACATCGCTTGTGACCTACAACGGGAAAGCTTTTGATTGGCCGCAGGTGAAAACAAGGCACACATTGATCCGTGACAGACTTCCAAAGCTCCCGGAATTCGGCCACTTTGACCTGCTGCACGGAGCGAGACGCTTGTGGAAACACAAAATGGACCGCGTATCGCTTGGCACGGTTGAAAATGAGGAGCTTGGCATCCGCAGACAAGAAGATACACCGGGCTACTTGGCGCCAATGCTTTACTTTCATTTTATCAAGGCGCAAGAGCCGGAACTTCTAAAAGGCGTCCTGCATCATAATGAACTGGATGTGCTATCGCTTATTTCATTGTACATTCATATGTCTAAAAAAATTCTATCGAAATCACATGCGCCAAAAGAACACAGCGAAGCTTATGCCATGGCGAGATGGTTTATGGCCCACAAAGAAACGGATCAAGCGGTTATGCAGCTGGAAAAGCTTCAAGAAAAGTCGTTTGAAGATCAGGATAGAGCTCGGCTGGATTTATCGCTCCTATACAAAAAACAAAACCGGTTGGAAGAGGCAGTGGCGCTTTGGGAAAACCTGTCCCGCTCCCAAAATCAGAAGTGCAGATACGCTGCTGTGATAGAACTCGCGAAATTTTTTGAGCATCAGAAAAAAGAGTTCGGAAAAGCATTGCATATTGCAGAACAATTACTTAGTGATGAGGCGTTCTTTTCAGAAAAAGAAATTGAAAAGCTGCACGTAAGAATCGCCCGGCTGAAGAGGAAATATTCCTCTTGAATATTCCCCGGGAAAGCGCAAAAGACGACTTCTTTCGCCATGAAATTTTTTTGCTCAAATCACACCGATTCTGTTGTAGAATACCGGCGAATCCTGTAAAATGACGTTAGTTATTTTTAAAGGGAGAGTTGGCATGTATAAGGGTGTTTTTTATTTGTTCTTTGTCGTTGTTTTTTTGATTGCTTTCGTATTTTCAAACTTTAAAGACAGCTTAATTGCACACTTTTAAAATAGGTCATTGCATCAGAACATGTACCCCCTATTTTTCATAACTTAGTATTGTAATAAAGTTTATGGAAAGGGGATTTAATCATGCATCACTGCAGACCGCATATGATGGCGCCAATTGTCCATCCTACTCATTGCTGTGAAAACCATACGTTTTCAAATACGATCGTGCCGCATATTCATCCACAGCACACAACAAACGTAAATCACCAGCATTTTCAGCACGTTCACTACTTTCCACACACTTTCTCAAATGTTGATACAGCAACGCATCAACATTTTCAAGCGGGAAGACCTTTCTTCGACTAGTATGGATACGTGCAGCTTGATAGCAGAACTACAGCACATCAAAATGGGGCCCAATGGGAGCCCCATTTTTTATAAAGCAGGTGAAATGATGAAAGTATTGGCTGTAACAGGATACAAGCCATTTGAACTTGGGATTTTTAAGCAGGATGACAAGGCGCTTTATTACATAAAAAAAGCGATGAAGAATCGTCTGATTGCTTTTTTAGATGAAGGACTAGAATGGATTTTAATTTCGGGCCAGCTTGGAACCGAACTCTGGGCAGCTGAGGCTGCCTATGATCTGCAGGAGGAATACCCTGATTTAAAGGTAGCTGTGATTACCCCTTTTTACGATCAGGAAAAGAACTGGAAAGAACCTAATAAAGACCTTTATGAAGCTGTTCTGGCACAGGCTGACTATGAAGAAAGCCTGACTCACAGGCCGTATGAAAGCCCGCTTCAGTTTAAACAAAAAAATCAGTTCTTCATTGATAAGTCGGATGCGCTTATGCTTTTATATGATCCGGAAATGGAAGGGTCTCCAAAGTACATGCTGGAGACAGCGGAAAAGCGGCGCGAACAGGATGGCTATCCCATTTACTTTATTACAATGGATGACTTGAGAGTAACAGTGGAAGAAGACAGTTACTCATAGCAATAAGAGAAATTTGACAACCGTACAGATTTCTGAAAAAATATATGTGATGATTCACGATACGAGGTGAAAAAGATGCTTGCTGATAAAGTAAAGCTTTCTGCAAAAGAAATTTTGGAAAAAGAATTTAAAACAGGCGTTAGAGGCTACAAGCAAGAAGACGTTGACAAATTTTTAGATATGATTATTAAGGATTATGAAACCTTCCATCAAGAAATTGAAGAACTGCAGCAGGAAAATCTGCAGCTGAAAAAACAGCTTGAAGAAGCCAGCAAAAAACAGCCGGTACAATCTAACACAACGAACTTTGATATTTTAAAACGGCTGTCAAACTTAGAAAAGCACGTTTTTGGCAGCAAGCTTTACGATTGATCGCGCTTGAAAAAAATGGCGCTTGTAAATCGCAATCAGTTGTTATATAATAATTCATGTTCTTAACGTTCGGGTAATCGCTGCAGATCTTGAATCTGTAGAGGAAAGTCCATGCTCGCACGGTGCTGAGATGCCCGTAGTGTTCGTGCCTAGCGAAGTCATAAGCTAGGGCAGCCTTGATAGGTTGACGGCAGGAAAAAAGCCTACGTCCTTTGGATATGGCTGAGTATCCTTGAAAGTGCCACAGTGACGAAGTCTCACTAGAAATGGTGAGAGTGGAACGCGGTAAACCCCTCGAGCGAGAAACCCAAATTTTGGTAGGGGAACCTTCTTGACGGAATTCAACGGAGGGAAGGACAGAATGCTTTCTGTAGATAGATGATTACCGCCCGAGTACGAGGTGATAAGCCGTTTGCAGTACGACGGAACAAAACATGGCTTACAGAACGTTAGACCACTTACATTTAAAATGATCAAAACAAGCTCTCCCGTATAAGGAGAGCTTTTATCTTGAAAAGAGAAAAGTTTTAAAAGACAGGGTGATACGATGACGAAGTATACACTAATTGCAACAGCGCCGATGGGCATTGAAGCTGTTGTCGCAAAGGAAGTACGTGACTTAGGATACGAATGCAAGGTTGATAACGGAAAAGTTATTTTTGAAGGTGATGCGCTCGCTATTTGCCGCGCGAACCTTTGGCTTAGAACAGCCGACCGCATAAAGGTTCAGGTTGCTTCTTTTAAAGCGAAAACATTTGATGAGCTGTTTGAAAAAACGAAAGCGATTAACTGGCGCTCATTTATCCCTGAAAACGGGAAATTCCCGGTCATCGGGAAATCTGTAAAATCAACACTTGCAAGCGTTCCCGACTGTCAGCGGATTGTTAAAAAAGCAATTGTTGAAAAGCTCAAGCAGCAGTCCGCTAAAGCCAATGACTGGATTGAAGAAACAGGTGCCGAGTATAAGGTGGAAATTTCTTTATTGAAAGATCAGGCGGTTCTTACGCTGGATTCGTCCGGAACAGGTCTCCACAAACGAGGATACCGTGTTGACCAGGGCGGCGCGCCGATTAAAGAAACTCTTGCTGCCGCTTTAGTTCAATTAACCAATTGGACGCCGGACCGACCGTTTGTTGATCCTTTTTGCGGTTCTGGGACGATTGCGATCGAAGCCGCGTTAATCGGCCAAAACATCGCCCCTGGTTTTAACCGTGATTTTGCCTCCGAGAGTTGGGAATGGATCGGTAAAGAGCTATGGGACAAAGCACGGCTTGAAGTTGAAGAAAAGGCGAATTATGACCAGCCGCTTACCATTTTCGGAAACGACATAGACCACCGCATGGTGCAAATCGCAAAAGAGAATGCAGAGGAAGCAGGCTTGGGAGATTTAATCGAGTTTAAGCAGATGCAGGTCAAAGACTTCACGACAAATCTGGAGTTTGGGGTCATTGTCGGCAATCCGCCATACGGAGAGCGTCTCGGCGAGAAAAAAGCCGTTGAGCAGATGTACAAAGAAATGGGACAGGCATTCGAACCGCTAGATTCCTGGTCTGTGTACATGCTGACGTCAAATGAGAACTTTGAGGAAGCATACGGCAGAAAAGCGACGAAAAAACGAAAGCTGTTTAACGGATTTATTAAAACGGATTATTATCAATACTGGGCAAAAGTAAGACCGCAGCGCAAGAAAACAGAAAACGCATAAAAAAGAAGACGCGTTGCATGCGTCTTCTTTCATCTTTCAGCCATATTCTATCTTTACCAACGGTGCGCTTTCGCGTTGCTTCTCAAAATAATGTTGGTTTGGGACATTTCAGTGTGACCGTTTACTTGAGACTTAGAACGTTTAGGCCGCGTCCAATTGTGATGAAACAGTTCAGAATGCTGATCTAATCGATTTCTATAACTCATGTCAACATCACTCCCTGATAGAATATTGTTGATAAGACGGATAATCCGGGTACGGAATATCGAATGTAGTTTGTGCCTATTTCGGTGATAACATGCGGAAAGCATGTATATAAAATGAAAAGTTCGCATAAAATGATGATTATTTCAATCAGAGGTGATCTCATGCTGAACAGCGAACATTTTAATCTGATTCAAAGGGCGCTTGACTCAACAGCAAACGAGCTGAAGGGGCTCGGGACTGATTCGTCTCCGTCCATGATTTCCCGTGCGCAAAATAATTTAGAAAAAGCGGTGGAACATATTTATTCAACAGACCATCCTTTTTTATCGTCGCATGTGATCAATCGAAAGTAAGCTGCAAAAAACTTGGCAATGCCAAGTTTTTTTATTGTATTCATAAGTGGGACATGATATTATTGATGGTCTGAATGTCGAATAGTTGGGGGTTGGAACTAGGTGACAACATCACGTTTGCCTTTTTCTTTAACAAAAACAAAGAATTTTTATGAAGAATTGAACAATTGGATTGGTGACGTGTTTTACGATATCCTTCCCGAAAAAGGGTTTGATCTTCGGGATGAGCAAGTATTTATGGCTTTTCAGCTGGAGCGTGCGTTTAAAGAGAAACAAGTCATGTTTGCCGAAGCTGGAGTGGGAACGGGGAAAACACTCGTTTATCTTCTTTTTGCGATCAGCTATGCAAGATATGTCGGCAAACCCGCCATTATCGCATGTGCTGATGAAACATTGATTGAACAGCTAGTGAAAAAAGAAGGCGATATTTCGAAGCTGGCTGAGCATTTGGATCTGAACATTGATACAAGACTGTCAAAATCACATGAGCAATATTTATGCGTAAAGAAACTTGAAAAAACAATGCAGCGCTCTGATGATGATAAATGGCTGGATCTTTATGAGTCATTGCCGTCATTTGTCCATGGATCACAGGCGATGCAGCGCTTTTATCCGTATGGCGACCGTAAGCAGTACGCCAATCTGTCAAATGAAGAATGGTCTGAAGTAAGCTACGACTCATTTCAGGATTGTTTGACTTGTGACATGAGACACAGATGCGGGTTGACGCTTTCCAGAGATCACTACCGCAAGTCAACAGACTTGATCGTTTGCTCCCACGATTTCTACATGGAGCATGTGTGGACGGAAGAATCCCGCAAACGAGAGGGTCAGCTGCCGCTCTTGCCTGATCATAGCGCCGTTGTATTTGATGAAGGGCACCTGTTAGAGTTTGCCGCACAAAAAGCGTTAACCTACAGAGTGAAGCAGTCTACTCTTGAATTGTTTTTAGAGCGATTGCTTCAAAATGACATCAGAGAAGAGTTTGCCGAACTGATTGAAGATGCCCTTGCTGCAAACGACGAATTTTTCTATGTTCTTTCTGAAGAAGCAAAAGAAGTAGCCGGTTCACACCGTTTAGAAATAAAAGATGATCAGCGTGTCAAAAAGGCGGCGGACGAGCTTTGCCGTTTACTTGATAAAATCGGTGAGGCTCTCGTGTTCGAGTCTGAGATGTACACGGTTGATCAATACGAGCTGTCAGTTGTGGAAGAGTATGTAGAACAAATGGCGTATTCATTATCGCTATATCAAAAAGATGCAATCAGCTGGTTGGAGAAAAAGGAAGCAGAATCAACCTTTGTTGTCATGCCGAGAACGGTGGCAGAAGTGCTGGGCGAAAAAGTGTTTTCTAAGAAGATTCCCTATATCTTCTCTTCTGCCACCCTGTCAGAAGGCGGATCGTTTGATTATATTGCCGACAGCCTCGGAATTCATGATTACTTGTCGTTGACTGTTGATTCTCCTTATGATTACGACGAGCAAATGAGAGTGAATCTCTATGCGAAAGCAGATATGGACGCCAAACAAAAAACGGCTGAAACGATAGAAACGATTAATGGTTATAAAGGCAGAACGCTGGTGCTTTTCCCTTCTTTTGAGGAATTAAACGAGTTTAAGCAGCTGTCGGCGGCCTTTGAGCTGCCGTATCCGATTTTCTTTGAAGGTGATGAGGAAATCAGCAGTTTAGTGGAGAAATTCCAAGAGGAAGAGGAAACCGTACTCTGTTCAGTTCACCTATGGGAAGGTCTGGATATTCCTGGTGACGCCTTGAAAAATGTTACCATTTGGTCATTGCCATTCCCTCCTCATGATCCTGTATTTACAGCGAAACGCAACGGGGCGAAAAAAGATCCGTTCGAAGAAGTTGATCTGCCATATATGTTATTACGCGTGCGGCAGGGCATCGGGCGTCTGATTCGTTCCAATCAAGACAGCGGCTCGATTCATATTTACGCTGGCGGAGAAACTGAACGCATTATTGATGAAGTCAAAAAGGTCTTGCCTGTTGAACCGCAAATGATGTAATAGAAAAAGCTGACGATCGTATTCGTCAGCTTTTTTGTTTTGTCAGCGGGCCAGCCATCCGCCGTCAACGGCTAAAATATGCCCATTCACATAATCCGAAGCACGTGATGCCAAAAAGACTGACGTTCCGCCGATATCATCTGCTTTGCCCCAGCGGCCGGCGGGAATTCTCTTTAAAATTTCCTCATTCCGCTTTTTGTCGTCGCGTATAGGCTTTGTATTCGCGGTAGAAATATAGCCCGGGGCGATTGCGTTGATCTGAACCCCGGATGCAGCCCACTCATTTGCAAATGATTTTGTTAAACCGGCAACTGCGTGTTTGCTTGCCGTATATGCGGGAACGAGAATCCCGCCTTGAAAAGACAGGAGAGAAGCGATATTAATAATCTTTCCATAGCCTCTTTTCAGCATATGGCTGCCTGCCAGCTGTGTCAGAATAAACAAGCTATTTAGATTGACATTTAGTACGTGATGCCAGTTTTCTTCGGCAAAATGTTCCGCTTTTTCCCGGTGGATAATGCCGGCATTATTGACAAGAATGTCGATTTGGCGGCTTTCAAACAGCTCAGCTGCCGAATCTTTTATCGCTTCCGGCTTGCTCATATCCAATGTAAAAGACGTAAACGTACGGCCTTCCTGCTCCACAAGCTGTTGTGTTTCAGACAGGCTGCTTTTATGTGATGTGCCGATAATATCGGCGCCAGCCCCGGCAAGCGCTTTGGCAATTCCTTGACCGATTCCTGTTCCAGGACCCGTCACCAGCGCTGTTTTTCCTTCTAATGAAAAGGTGTCATGTAGATAACTCATTTTATTTCAGCCCATCCATCGGAACGACATCCATGTCCGTAAATGTGTAATTTTCCCCAGCCATCGCCCACACAAAGCTGTAATTCGAAGTTCCTGCGCCAGAGTGAATAGACCAGGCAGGAGAAAGGACAGCCTGTTCATTTCCGACAACAAGGTGGCGTGTTTCGTCTGGCTGGCCCATGAAGTGAAACACCTTTGAATCCTTCTCAAGATCAAGGTACAGATAAGCCTCCATCCGGCGGTCATGAACGTGTGCCGGCATGGTGTTCCAGTTGTTATTTGGATCTAGCATCGTAATCCCCATCATAAGCTGACAGCTTTTAATGCCATCTTGATGAATGACTTTGTAGAGGCTTCGGACATTAGAGGCTGCATCATCTCCAAGGCGGTCTGGTGTCAGCTCGGAAAGAGCGGCTTTTTGTGTCGGATAGCTTTGATGGGCACAAGCGGAAACGAAGTAAAATTTAGCTTGTTCTCCGTTCAGGCTAGTAAATGCAACATCCTGATTGCCCATTCCGATATAGAGAAAATCCTTTGTTTGGAGTACATATTCGTCATCACCGACCCTGACAGCGCCAGGCTGGCCGACATTAATAATCCCAATTTCACGCCGCTCCAAAAAGAAGTCTGTTTTAAGGAAATCCCCGGCGTCTAGCTTCAGTTCACTTTGTCCCGGAGCTGTGCCGCCGATGACAACCCGGTCTTCATGCGAGTAATACATTGAAAGTTTGTTTTCCTTAAATAAAGGTTCCATTAAAAAATGACTGCGCAGCTCCTCAGTTGTAAAGCGCTTTACTTGTTCAGGGTGTACAGAATAACGATTTTCCATTGTGTTTCCCCCTTAGTTAAGATTTCAGCATCACTTGAATGAAAACATTTTGGTAACGGTTTCAAAGAAAATTTTAGGATAAATAGCTGAAAGAGTCAACGTTAAAAATGTAAATAAGCACATTTTTGAAAAAACTCTTTTCGGATTTTAAAAATATGGTATTCTTGTGTTGTAACGGTTTTGGGATCGGTTTCAAATATAAGATGATACAGGAGCACTTGAATGAAAAAGAAAACAACAAGCCATACGACGATCAAAGATGTAGCAGAATGTGCAGGAGTTTCGAAATCGACAGTTTCCCGTTATATCAACGGAAAAATTGATGCGATTTCTTCTGAAAAAGTGAAAAGCATTAAAAAGGCAATCGCAGAATTGAATTATCGGCCAAGTAAAATGGCACAAGGTTTAAAAATAAAAAAAGCAAATTAATCGGATTTGTTGTAGCTGACATTACAAATCCTTTCTCAGTCGCGGCTTTCAGAGGCGTCGAAGAGGTTTGTGATCAATATGGCTACAGTATTATGGTCTGCAACACAGATAACAATCCTGAAAAAGAGCGGGAAATGCTTTTGAAGCTTGAAGCCCATTCGGTTGAAGGGCTGATTTTAAACGCAACGGGAGAAAACAAGGATGTACTGCATGCCTTTAGAGAACAGCAAATTCCCACGATATTAATTGACCGGAAACTTCCGGATCTGAGACTGGATACAGTAACTACTGACAATAGAAGAATCACAAGAGAGATTCTTCAGAAGATTTACAGCAAAGGATACACTGATGTCGCACTGTTTAGCGAACCGGTTTCTTCTATCAGCCCTCGTACAGAAAGAGCAGAAGTGTATCAAGAAATGGCTTCTGTTGAAAATGTGAACGGGCTTGTCAGAATGTATGAAATTGACGTGAAAAACAAAGAACAGCTTAAGGCGGCGCTTCAAACGTTTCACACGGAGATGCCGGAGCAAAAAAAAGCGATTTTGGCGTTGAACGGCTTAATTATGCTGAAAATCATCAGCTGTATGGAAGAACTCGGCCTGCGCATCCCTCAAGATATAGGAATTGCAGGGTTTGATGATACGGAATGGTATAAACTGATCGGTCCGGGCATTACAACGATCGCCCAGCCGTCGCATGATATGGGCAGGACGGCGATGGAACGTGTATTAAAAAGGATTGAAGGTGACAAGGGAGCGCCTCAAACCATTGAATTAGAGGCGGAAGTCATTATGAGACAGTCGCTTTAATCCTATGTGCCCTCAACTGAAGAGGAGGTTGGGAAGAGATGAAGCTTGATGCGGTGACATTCGGGGAATCGATGGCCATGTTTTACGCAAATGAGTACGGAGGCCTTCATGAAGTATCCACTTTTTCTAAAGGGTTGGCCGGAGCAGAAAGCAATGTCGCTTGCGGCTTGGCCAGACTCGGATTTCAGATGGGATGGATGAGCAAGGTCGGCGATGATCAGCTCGGAACATTTATTTTACAGGAGCTTAAAAAAGAGGGAGTGGATGTGTCCCGCGTGGTCCGCTCACAGGACGGAAATCCCACCGGCCTGCTGCTGAAGTCAAAAGTGAAAGAAGGCGATCCGCTAGTTACCTATTACAGGAAACACTCAGCTGCAAGCACACTAACGTCTGCTGAATACCCGAGAGATTATTTTCAATGCGCAGGCCATTTGCATGTGACTGGTATTCCCCCAGCCTTATCACCTGATATGAAAGACTTTACCTACCACGTGATGAAGGACATGAAACATGCTGGGAAAACGGTATCGTTAGATCCCAATTTGAGACCTTCGCTTTGGCCCGATCAAGTAACGATGGCCCATACGATCAATGATCTGGCGGGGCTTGCAGATTGGTTTTTCCCGGGGATCGCAGAGGGGGAGCTGTTGACCGGAGAGAAAACACCTGAAGGCATTGCCGACTATTATCTGAAAAAAGGTGTCAGTTTTGTCGCTATTAAACTCGGAAAAGAAGGCGCTTACTTTAAAACAAGGGAAAGTGAAGGATTTGCAGAAGGTTTCCGGGTCGACCGTGTGGTTGATACAGTCGGTGCCGGAGACGGATTTGCAGTCGGAGTGATCAGCGGGATTCTTGATGGTTTGTCGTACAAGGATGCGGTGCACAGAGGGAATGCGATTGGCGCTTTGCAAGTGCAGGCACCGGGGGATATGGACGGCTTGCCGACCAGAGAGAAATTAGCTGCTTTTTTATCTGCTCAAAGAACGGTTTACCAAAAGAAAGGAGATTATTAATATGGAGTCTAAAATCGTTGAAAACCGTCTGAAAGAAGCAAGGCTGATTGCAGTCATTCGTTCACAGGATAAACAGGAAGCCTGCCGGCAGATTGAGAGCTTATTAAATAAAGGGATTCGTGCAGTTGAAGTGACGTATACGACACCTGGGGCATCGGAAATTATCGAATCATTCCGTAATAGAAAAGATATCTTAATCGGCGCGGGCACAGTCATCACTGCGCAACAAGCGGGTGAAGCTGCTGAGGCTGGCGCGCAATTTATTGTCAGTCCGGGTTTTTCATCGGATCTTGCTGAACATCTTTCGTTTTTGAAGACACATTATATCCCCGGTGTATTGACTCCAAGTGAAATAATGGAAGCGCTCACATTCGGTTTTACTACATTAAAGCTGTTCCCAAGCGGTGTGTTTGGCATTCCGTTTATGAAAAATTTAGCGGGTCCTTTCCCGCAGGTGACCTTTATTCCGACAGGCGGAATACATCCGTCTGAAGTGCCGGATTGGCTCAAAGCCGGAGCTGGGGCCGTCGGTGTCGGCAGTCAGCTTGGCAGCTGTTCAAAAGAGGATTTGCAGGCTGTTTTTCAAGTGTAAAGGTGTATTGTTTTTTTCATAAACCGGATGATGGGAGAATCCACATATGAAAATCAAAGCGACAATTGAACGGGTACCTGGCGGAATGATGATTATTCCGCTGTTCCTGGGAGCGGCACTCAACACGTTTGCGCCGGGAACAGCGGAGTTCTTTGGGGGATTTACGGGTGCTTTGATTACCGGAACGCTGCCGATACTGGGTGTTTTTATCTTTTGCGTTGGAGCGACGATTGATTTTCGCTCATCAGGCTATATTGCAAGGAAAGGAATCACATTATTGTTGGGGAAGATCGGATTTGCGGCGCTGCTTGGTGTGATCGCAGCACAATTTATTCCTGATGATGGCATACAATCCGGTTTTTTCGCGGGGCTTTCTGTTTTAGCCATTGTCGCGGTAATGAATGAAACGAACGGCGGCCTGTATTTGGCGCTTATGAACCATATGGGAAGAAAAGAGGATGCGGGCGCTTTCGCGTTTATCAGTACAGAATCAGGGCCTTTTATGACTATGGTGACGTTTGGTGTAACAGGGCTTGCCGCATTCCCGTGGGAAACGCTGGCAGCTACAGTCATCCCGTTTTTACTCGGCTGTATACTTGGAAATCTTGATCATGATCTCAGAGACTTATTCAGCAAGGTTGTGCCGGCGATCATCCCGTTTTTTGCCTTTTCGCTCGGCAATACTTTGAATTTTGGTATGCTGATCCAATCAGGGCTGCTTGGAATTTTTATCGGTGTTTCTGTCGTCATTTTATCGGGCAGCTCCTTGTATTTGCTTGATCGTTTTGTCGCGCGGGGAGACGGTATCGCGGGCGTGGCGGCTTCTTCTACGGCGGGGGCGGCAGTAGCCGTTCCGTACGCATTAGCAGAAGCGAATGCTTCGTTTGCACCAGTTGCTGAATCGGCAACTGCAATCATAGCGACAAGTGTCATTGTCACCTCTCTGCTTACCCCATTGGCAACAGTGTGGGTGGATAAAAAAATCAATAAAAAAAAGCGGAAAACCCCACCGCCAAAAAATCAAATGACGATCAACTGAACAAAGAAGGCTGCCGAAAAAAATACCGGCAGCCTCTTATCCAAACAATTTGACTTTCATACACCCTTCCATTAGCCTGTAATGGAACGTCTAGAATAGGGAGGGAATGGATATGGAGATACATACATATGAAAAGGAATTTTTTGAACTTTTAAAAAGGATCTCACATTACAGTGAAGCGGTTGCGTTAATGCACTGGGACGCCAGAACTGGTGCGCCCAAAAACGGCTCAGAAGATCGTGCCGAAAGCATCGGCCAGCTTTCAACTGATATTTTTAATATCCAGACATCAGATCGAATGAAGGCGGTTATCGATGCCCTGTATGAACGATTTGATGATTTGTCAGATGATACGAAAAAGGCAGTGGAGCTGGCGAAAAAAGAGTATGAAGAGAATAAAAAAATACCTGAGGCTGAATACAAGGAATACGTCATTCTGTGTTCAAAGGCAGAAACCGCGTGGGAGGAAGCGAAAGGAAAATCTGATTTCAGCTTGTTTTCCCCTTATTTAGAGCAGCTGATTGAATTTAATAAACGGTTTATTACGTATTGGGGTTATCAAGAGCATCCTTATGATGCATTGCTTGATTTGTTTGAGCCGGGTGTTACGGTAAAGGTGCTTGATCAGCTGTTTGCTGAGCTCAAGGAAGCGATTATTCCTCTTGTTAAACAAGTGACAGCTTCCGGAAATAAACCGGATACAAGCTTTATTACAAAAGCGTTTCCTAAAGTAAAGCAAAAAGAGCTCAGTTTGTATTTTTTACAGGAGCTTGGCTATGATTTTGATGGGGGAAGGCTTGATGAAACGGTTCATCCGTTTGCGACCACGATGAACCGCGGAGACGTTCGGGTTACGACGAGATATGATGAAAAAGATTTTCGTACAGCGATCTTTGGCACCATCCATGAGTGCGGTCACGCCATATATGAGCAAAATATTGACGAAGCACTGAGCGGTACGAACTTGTCAGATGGCGCATCAATGGGAATCCATGAATCTCAATCATTATTTTATGAGAATTTTATCGGCCGCAACAAGCACTTTTGGACACCGTACTACCAAAAGATTCAAGCGGCATCACCTGAACAGTTCAAGGACATTTCCCTGGATGATTTTGTCCGGGCAATCAATGAATCAAAACCTTCATTCATCAGGGTAGAAGCGGATGAATTGACGTATCCTCTCCATATTATCATCCGCTATGAAATAGAAAAAGCGATTTTCAGCAATGAAGTGTCTGTGGAAGAACTGCCGGCGCTTTGGAATCAAAAATATGAAGATTATTTGGGGATTACACCGCAGACGGACGCAGAAGGAATTTTACAGGACGTCCATTGGGCAGGAGGAGATTTTGGCTACTTCCCATCCTACGCGCTCGGCTACATGTATGCGGCTCAGCTGAAACAAAAAATGCTGGAGGACCTTCCTGAATTTGATACTCTCTTGGAAAGAGGAGAATTCCATCCGATAAAACAATGGCTGACGGAAAAGGTGCATATTCACGGAAAACGGAAAAAGCCGTTAGAGATTATTAAAGATGCAACAGGGGAAGAACTGAAAGTACGCTATTTAATTGAATATTTGTCAAACAAATATTCAAATCTCTATCTTTCCTAATCAAAAGCCTGGCAGCGCGGCTGTCAGGCTTTTTTAGGGCCGGAAAAACATAAAAGACGAATGATTAACTTATAAATAAAAATAAAGTTCGGAAATTTTGTTTTTTATCTATGCAAGAGATTAGAATCTTGATATAATTTATGACAATATGATAGGAACACTCATATAATCGCGTGGATATGGCACGCAAGTTTCTACCGGGCACCGTAAATGTCCGACTATGAGTGAGCAATGAGACCGCATGTGTACGGTTTTTTGTTATTTCAGCATTGCTTGCTCTTTTTTTGAGCGGGCAATGCTTTTTTTATTCTCATAACGGAGGTAAGCAGGATGGAAGCACTGAAACGGAAAATAGAAGAAGAAGGCGTCGTATTATCTGATCAGGTATTGAAAGTGGATTCTTTTTTAAATCATCAAATTGACCCGTTGCTTATGCAGAAAATCGGTGCCGAATTTGCCGCCAGATTTGCAAAAGACGGGATTACCAAAATTGTGACAATCGAATCATCCGGAATCGCTCCCGCTGTGATGACGGGCTTGCAGCTGGGTGTCCCGGTTGTCTTCGCCAGAAAGCATCAATCTTTAACACTTACCGATAACCTGCTGACAGCGTCAGTTTATTCCTTTACAAAGCAAACAGAAAGCCAAATCGCTGTGTCGGGAACCCACTTGTCAGATCAAGATCATGTGCTGATTATCGATGATTTCCTGGCAAATGGACAAGCGGCGTACGGGCTCGTGTCGATTGTGAAGCAGGCGGGAGCTTCTATAGCGGGGCTGGGCATTGTGATTGAAAAATCTTTTCAGCCGGGAAGAGATGAACTGATGAAGCTAGGTTACCGGGTGGAATCTTTGGCGCGCATTCAATCTTTAGAAGAAGGAAAAGTATCTTTCGTACAGGAGGTTCGTTCATGAAAAATGGATTCGGCAAAACGCTGTCTTTAGGGATTCAGCATGTGCTCGCCATGTATGCCGGTGCCATTGTCGTTCCGCTGATTGTCGGAAACGCAATGGGGCTGACTGTCGAACAGCTGACTTATTTAGTGTCGATTGATATTTTTATGTGCGGTGTGGCTACACTACTTCAAGTGTGGAGCAACCGATTTTTCGGGATCGGGCTTCCGGTTGTGCTTGGCTGTACATTTACGGCCGTATCGCCGATGATTGCAATTGGATCCGAATATGGGGTTTCAGCGGTTTACGGAAGCATTATTGCTTCAGGTATTCTTGTCATTCTGATTTCATTTTTCTTTGGAAAGCTCGTCTCCTTTTTTCCGCCGGTCGTGACAGGTTCGGTTGTTACCATTATCGGTATCACACTTATGCCGGTAGCCATGAATAACATGGCAGGCGGAGAAGGAAGTAAAGATTTTGGAGATCTCTCCAATCTTGCGCTCGCTTTTATCGTTTTGGGCATCATTGTGCTTTTATACCGTTTTACGAAAGGGTTTATCAAATCGATTTCAATTTTGATCGGTATTTTGATTGGGACTTTCATCGCTTCTTTGATGGGAAAAGTTCAATTTGATAATGTGTCGGACGCTGCGGTTGTTCAACTGATCCAGCCGTTTTATTTCGGAGCGCCGTCTTTTCACGCAGCGCCTATCATTACAATGACCATCGTGGCGATTGTCAGCCTTGTAGAATCAACTGGTGTCTACTTTGCCTTAGGTGACCTGACGAACCGCCGTCTGACAGAGAAAGATTTGTCTAAAGGCTATCGTGCCGAAGGGCTGGCTGTACTGCTGGGCGGTATTTTTAACGCTTTTCCTTACACGGCATTTTCTCAAAATGTCGGGCTTGTACAGCTCACAGGAATCAAGAAAAATGCCGTCATTGTGGTCACAGGTGTGATCTTAATGGCATTCGGGCTATTTCCGAAGATCGCTGCTTTCACGACCATTATTCCGCCTGCTGTTCTGGGCGGGGCAATGGTGGCGATGTTTGGGATGGTAATCGCTTACGGCATCAAAATGCTCAGCCGCATTGATTTTGCAAAACAGGAAAACCTGCTCATTGTTGCCTGCTCAGTGGGTCTGGGCCTCGGCGTGACAGTTGTGCCGGATATGTTTAAGCAGCTTCCGAGCGCCTTAACGCTGCTTACAACCAACGGCATTGTTGCGGGCAGCTTTACTGCAGTCGTCTTAAATATTGTATATAACGTATTTTCTAAAGCCAAAAAAACCGAACAAAAAGCTGATATCACGAAACAAAAGACAGCAGTCTAAACTCCGCCTTGGCGGAGTTTTTGCATATAAAAGTGTTCGTTGCGGCACAATGTATGCAAAGAGGTGATCGCATGGCGTTTATTTTATCCATCGGAACAAGTCTTCCTGCGTATGATGTAAACCAAGAGAAAGCGGCTGAGTTCGCCCGCTATATGTTTCAGCATTCCTTTAAAGATATTGACCGGCTGTTAACCGCCTTTAAAAACGGGCACATTCAATCGAGACAATTTGTTAAGCCGATTGAATGGTATAAAGAGGGTCACAGCTTTGAAGAAAAAAATAAACTATACATAGAAGAAACGCTTAACCACAGCAGAGAGGCTGTTCGCGAGTGCCTCTCTCATCCTGAATTTTTCCAAGACGCCATCCCTTATGAGAAAGTGGACGCTGTTTTTTTCGTCTCCAGTACGGGCCTTTCCACCCCGAGCATCGAGGCGCGGCTCATGAATGAACTCCCGTTTTCTCCATATACGAAGCGGATTCCGCTATGGGGTCTCGGCTGTGCAGGAGGAGCCAGCGGACTTGCGCGCGCTGTTGAATACTGCAAAGCGTACCCTGAGGCTTTCGTGCTCGTCATTGCTGCTGAATTGTGCAGCTTGACATTCCAGCCGGAAGATAAAACGAAAAGCAATCTGATCGGCACTTCGCTTTTTGGAGACGGCATTGCCGCAGCATTATTGTGCGGAGAGAAGGCGGACCGCAGGATGTCAAAACTGAAGTTTGTGCCGAAGATAACGGATTCCCAATCTGTTTTGATGAAACAATCAGAAGATGTCATGGGCTGGGACTTTACTGATCAAGGATTCAAAGTCATTTTCTCAAGAGATATACCGACTTTGGTAGAAAAATGGCTCAAATCACATGTAAAGGTTTTTTTGGACAAACATCAGCTGTCATTCAGTGATATCAGCGTATTTTTAGCACATCCAGGCGGAAAAAAGGTGATTGATGCATACATCAAAAGTCTCGAACTCTCAACAGAAAAGCTTTCCTCAGCGCAAAGCATATTGCAAAAGCACGGAAATATGTCTTCAGCCACAATATTGTATGTGATCAAAGACCATCTGCTGAATGGCGATAAAAAGGAAGCAGAACGGGGACTGATTGGCGCATTAGGCCCGGGATTTTCTTCAGAGCTGCTGTTATTCAGCTGGGGAAGGGTGGCTTGATGTATGTTTTGGTTGTTAATCGTCATTCTCATGACTCAAAGACTGGCAGAAATGGCAGTAGCCAGACAAAACGAACAAAAGGTAAAGAAACAAGGGGCGATCGAATTCGGTGAGAGCCACTATCCGTATATCATCATTATGCATATCCTTTTTTTCCTGTCTTTCATTGCGGAAGTGCTGCTGCTGAACAAACAGCCGTCAAGCTGGTGGATCGGTATCGCTGCGGCTATTTTAAGCGTGCAGGCAGTACGGTATTGGGCACTTTGCTCCTTAGGCGCACATTGGAATACGAAAATTCTTGTCATTCCGGGTGCGGAGCTTGTAAAAAAAGGCCCTTATAAATGGATAAAGCATCCAAACTATAGCGTTGTTATATTAGAAATCTTATTGATCCCGCTTCTGTACCGAGCCTACGTCACCATGTGTCTATTTTCCATTTTCAATGCCGTGCTGTTAACCGTCAGAATCCGTGCAGAAGACAAGGCACTAGAGGATCACCTCATAAAATAGAGATTGAAAATCATTCTCACCCATGTTACAATAAAAGTGAAAAAGATTCTCAATCAGGATGGTGAAGCGAATGACAATGCTATTTTTGCTTGGGGCGGTTTGTACATATAGTGTATTAATTGGTTTTGTATTAAAAGGAATCTCTAATAAATCTGTTTCATGAATCTGGAACTTGTCAAAGTTGCAGATTTTCTTTATAGAAGCTGCCGTAATGGCGGCTTTTTTCTATTCTTTTAGAGAAATTTGATTCATTCTTGTGTAAAATGAAAGGGGATGTATTCAGATCTTTCAAAAAAGATTCACAATTGAAACGGCACAAAGGGGTTCATACTGATGACAGAACATAACAGAAAAGAGCTTTTGCATAAAACCGGGGAACTATATAAGCAATTCATCGAAAATCAAGATGAACAAAGAGCTGCCAAACTGGCTGCGGTCATGAACAAAGCGGCTGATGAAGAGGTTTATATCGCGTTTACCGGGCATTATTCAGCGGGGAAATCATCACTGCTGAACTGCCTGTTAATGGAGAATATTTTACCGACAAGCCCGATCCCGACAAGCGCTAACCTTGTTGTGATCAGAAACGGGGAAAAGCGTGTTCGGCTTCATACAACAGACGGAGCATGCGCTGAGCTAAAGGGGGCTTATCGGAAAGACAAGGTGCAGCAATACTGCAAAGACGGGGAACAGATTGAAAGCGTTGAAATCTATGATCGATATACTGAAATGGATACGGGAGTTGCGTACATTGACACCCCTGGGATTGACTCAACAGATGATGCGCATTTTCTGTCGGCGGCGTCTATTCTCCACCAGGCGGACGCGCTGTTTTATGTCGTTCACTATAATCACGTGCACGCTGAGGAGAATGTAAAGTTTCTCAGGTCAATTAAAGAAAGTATTCCTAATGTGTATTTTATCGTCAATCAAATTGACCGCCATGATGAGTCGGAGACACGTTTTGAAGATTATAAAGCGCAGGTTGAGGAGATGCTTTGCAGTGAAGGCTTTTCGAAGGACGCACTCTATTTTACGTCAGTGACAGAACCGAACCACCCGTTCAATCAGATTGGCGTCCTGAGAGACGAATTAAAAGGAATAGAACAGCAATCCAAGAGCAACCTCCAGCCTTTAACAGAACAAAAAGTCCGCCATCTGCTAAAGGAACATACGGAGATGCTTTTGAACGATGAAACAGGTGGAACCAGCTATGCTGAACAGCTTATCACGCAAACTGAATTGGTCCAATCGCTGCGTGATCAACGGGATGAGATGACAAAGAAAGCGACTGAGGCAGAAAACAGGATGCAGGAAGTAGTCAATCGCATTTTAAAAAATGCCAACTTGACGCCTTTTGAAATGCGTGAGCTGGCGGCTGAATTCCTCGAATCGCAAGAGCCTTCTTTTAAAACCGGTTTTTTCTTTTCGAAAACAAAAACTGCACAGGAAAGAGATAGAAGAAGAAATGCTTTTTTCTCAGATGTGAAAAAACGAACAGAGGCCGAAGCGGATTGGCACATAATAGACACGTTTCATAAACTCGCCAAGGCATTTGATGTTCATACAGCTGAAAGTGAAAAGCTGATTCAGGCCTATCGCACTCCGCTTAAAATTGACATTATTGAGCTTGCTGTCAAGCATGGTGCAGCATTTTCTTCTGAATATGTATTGCAATATACAAAAGATTTGGCAGAGCTGATTCGCAAAGAGGCGAAAAGAGAAGCGGCAGACATCATAAAGGCGCTTTCTGCGATGGTGAAAGAGAGTGTCACTAAAGACTTGCAAACGGTCAATGAACGACTCATTCAGGAATCGGAGAAACTCGCTATTCTTCAAGAACAGGCTGGTTTAGAGAATAATGCCCGCGAAAAAGCTGATCGCATATGGGCCATTTGGGAAGACGAATCCGCATACCCACGGAATATAGAAACCGACTGGTTTAAAACGAAGAAAAAAACAGTGGCGGCGCCAGAACAGATACGAAATCAAAGCCATCAGACACGGCAGCGAAATATAAAACCAGAAATTATGGAGCAAGAACGGCCGCTTCAAGACCAGATCAAGCGCTTTCGTATATTGTCTGATCTTTTAGGCGAATATAACATGCTGTCAAAACAAACCTCAGCCTTTCAGCAAAGGATTAACAGGCTCGAGGAACGGAAATTTACACTCGCGCTTTTCGGAGGCTTTAGTTCGGGGAAATCATCATTTGCCAATGCGCTTGTCGGTGAAAGGGTGCTTCCCTCCTCACCAACGCCAACCACAGCCACCATTAACAAGATTACAAAACCAACCAATGGCAGCATCAATAAAACAGCGGATGTGGTCTTTAAGACGGAGGATGACATAACGGCTGAGATTTTACAGCTTACCGGAATAAAAGAAGAGCCACCAGGCCGTTCTTTTACAGAGAAGTGGGAAAAGGCGATCAAAAAAAGCCGGCTGCAGGAAGAACACGTGAAATTGATCAGCAATTTCCTGCTTGCATATGAAAAGGTTCAGCCATATATACAGGAACAAAAGACATTAACGATACCGCTGTCTGACTTAAAGCCGTATGTGGCAGAGGAGGCAACGGCCTGCGCTGTAAAAGAGGTAACGGTCTATTATACATGTCCGCTCACTGAAAAAGGGATTACGATCGTTGATACGCCCGGCGCAAGCAGCATGAACAAACGGCATACAGAGCTGGCGTTCCAATATATAAAAGATGCAGATGCGTTTTTTTATATGACCTATTATCAGCATTCCTTCTCAAAAGGAGACCGTTCATTTTTGCAAAAGCTAGGGCTGGTGAAAGAATCGCTCAGCATGGATAAAATGTTTTTCGTCATTAATGCGGCGGACCTTGCGAAAGATAGAACAGAGCTGGAAACAGTGACCGATTATGTAAGCGCAGAGCTTGTAAAAGAAGGGATTCATGATCCGCAGCTCTTTACCGTATCTAGTAAGGAGGAACTGCAGGGAAAACAGGAATCATTTTATAATCAGTTTCCGAAAGTCAGAAAACACTTAGATCGCTTTATCGAAGTGGACGTTAAAAAAGCGTCTGCCGCACAGCTCAGTTCGGAAGCAAACAAACTATGCGAAACTGTTTTCCAGCTTCACCGATCCCAACATCAGTCCGAAGAAGAAAAGGAAGCGCAGAAACAGCGCCTTATGCAATCATTTGAGCGGACAGCAGCCGAAATCGAGAAACGGCGAAGCTCAGAAACCATCATTGAGAAAGCAAAAAAAGACACAAAAGAACAGCTATATCATATTACACAGCGCTTATCCTTTTTTGCGAATGATTTACTAAAGTCGACATTTCATCCCGGGCTTCAGAATGGAGATTGGAAAAAGAACGTCGCTAAGGCGATGAAAACCGCAGTACATGAATATCAATTCGAATATGTCCAGGAAATCAAAACGCTTGATGTTCGCATGAGCGGTTTTATTGAACGGCATATCGCGGAAGAATGGCTGGAAAGCTTTCAAAAAGTATTAAACGAGGACGGTTATTTTTCCATTTATGCGGGTGATCAGCATTCCAATGGTATACAGCTGAAGGAGGTTGAACCGGATTTAGATGAACGCGTTTTCGAGCAGGAACAAAAAGAAATCAAATCACCAAAACACTTTTTTGAACAGAAAGGAAAAGCGGCCTTCATCGAGGCTGTGCGGATAAAACTTAATAAAATCACAGAGCATTGGGTGACTAAGGAAGAAGAAAGCCTTATTTCTCATTACACAAATCACCTCAGGCGCTTGCAGGAAGAGATGGCTGACAAAGCAATGGAACAAATAAAGGACCAGAAAGATACGTATGTAGAAGGATATGCGGAAGGGGAACATGCAAAAGAGATTGAAAAGGCATACCAAGCATGCATCTCCTGGCAAAGATCAGGCCATATAATAAAAATGTAAAATTCAGTTGGTTTGTATTTCAAGTCATGATAGACTAAATAGAAAAAAGCGAGATGAACGATTCATGTCAGAGGTACATAAAGCAATTTCAGCACATTCATCAAAACAGCATGAGCATATCAAAGCATTTATGCGTCTTGAAAACATGCGTGAAATGGCCATTGAAGAAGCGGTTTCAAAATGCAAAAACGATGAGCCATTTACGACAGATGCGATTAATGGAATTACCGAGCAAATGAATCAGCTTGCCAAACAAGGCATCGTGCCGACAAGACGCCATGTATCAAAAGAAATGGTCAGAGAATACGTAAACCGTATGTAAGCTGGATGATCCTGTCGCGAGTGAATCCTCAGCGGAAGCATATACTATATGTATCCGACGTAAGGGGGGATTCATGTTGGGCAGAACAAAGCTGGGAAACAGAAACGCACAGGCCAATAACAATGCCAAAAAGAAAAATGGATTTCAAACGCATTTTGACTCTTACGCAGGACGGGAAGCTGAAAAGCTGATCGCCAGCAATAAAAGACACAATGACTGATGATACACAAAACAGTATCTCTCATCAAAGAGATGCTGTTTTTTTATTTTTGCGCTGCTTTATGGTAAAATAGAAGGAATGAAAGAAAAAGGAGTTATCTGATGAATAAAAATAAATTATTGCTTGTTGATGGCATGGCTCTGTTATTTCGGGCGTTTTTTGCCACGGCTGTGCATCGCAACTTTATGATAAATGACAGCGGGGTGCCGACAAACGGCGTCAACGGATTTTTAAAGCATTTCATTACAAGTGTGGAAACATTCCAGCCGACACACGTCGTCTGCTGCTGGGACATGGGAAGCAAAACATACCGAAATGACCTGTTCGAAGATTATAAGGCGAACCGCAGCGCACCGCCTGTAGAGCTGATTCCGCAGTTTGATCTGGCAAAGGAAGCGGCCGCCGAGCTTGGGATTATGAATATCGGCTTTGCCGGATATGAAGCGGATGACTGTATCGGAACTCTTGCCGCTTTGTTTGCAAATGAAGCTGAAATTACGATCGTAACAGGAGACCGCGATTTACTTCAGCTGTTAACGGATGAAGTGAGTGTGGCCCTGCTGCAAAAAGGAATTGGAAATTATAAAGTCTATACAAAAGAGAACTTTTACGAAGAAACAGGCGTCCTGCCGAAAGCTTTGATTGATATTAAAGCGCTAATGGGTGATTCGAGTGATAACTATCCCGGCGTTAAAGGAATTGGAGAAAAGACAGCTTATAAACTGATTCGTGAATACGAATCGATTGATCGTTTATTAGAGAATCTGTCTCTTCTTCCGAAGGGGCAGCAAGGGAAGATTCAGCAAGGTTTGAGCGATTTGGAGATGTCGAAAAAGCTTGCTGAAATTTATTGCTCGGTGCCGCTGGCCTGTACGCTCAAAGACACTCTATTTACTCTGAAAATGGAGCAGGCGGCTGACATGCTGCGCCGCCACCAAATTAAAGGAATTGAACGTATGCTTGAAAAGCTGAACGCTAGAGAGATCGTTTAGACCTTCCCTAGCGTTTTGTATTGCTTTTTTTTGCTCTTTCCTCAAGCTCTGTTTTAGGGTCTGTATGCGTGTTGCCTTCTAAATCGCCTTGAGGAGTTACACCGCCGGTCAGCCGGCCTTTATCTTTCTTTTTCATGTTTATTCACCTCATCATTAGAATGAACCAATGACCGTGATTTAATTCTTATCATTCAGCCGAATCGCTTCTTTTGCAAGCTGATCGGCTTTTTGGTTTTGTTTTCCCGGTATCCATTTGATGAAAAAGAGAGGAAAGGCCGCTTTTAACCGGATGATTTCTTCCACATATGGGTGAAACATTTTGTTTTTTGCCATTTCAAGCTCAGCGGCTCGTTCCACAATATCTGAATCGGTGCGAAAGGAAACAGATTGATACCCGCGCTTTGCACATAGCTTCATGCCTTCAATTAATGCACGAAATTCCGCTTCCTGATTTGTATGCATTCCGATTGGAATAGAAAAAGACTCTGCTTGTCCTTCATGTTTGATAAAAATGCCGATGCCGGAAGGTCCGGGATTACCGGCGCTCGCGCCGTCTACGTATATTTCTGTAGGCATTATGAACTCCTCTCATCATTCGGTATCATTCTTTTTGCTGCATAAGCATAAGGCAGTGAAATCAAAGAAACCGCAAATTTAATCAAATAGGTGGAAATAAAAATATGAAGCCAAATTCCTGCCGGATACACACCGAAAAAAGCGACACCGGTAAATATCAATGTATCAAACAGCTGGCTGACTGCTGTGCTGCCGCCGTTTCTGATCCATAAAAGCCGATCAGAAGGAAATATCCTTCTAATTGACGAATATACATAAACATCCAGCGTTTGGCTGAAGATAAAGGCAAGCAAACTTCCTAACGCAACGCGCGGAAGAAATCCGAAAATCGTTTCCAGCGCAGTTTGTGATATGTCGCTGGAAGCCGGTTCGAAAAGCAGCACGCCCTGCATGACAAATGTCAGCGTCAAAATCGTTGAGAATCCGAGCCATACCGCTTTTTTGGCTTCAGCCGGGCCGTATTTCTCATTGAGTACATCTGTCGCAAAAAAGATGGTGCCGTACATTACATTTCCGAGCGTTGCTGTTAAGCCAAACAGTTCTACTGTTTTGACGACTTGAAGGTTTGCGCAGACTGTAGCAAATCCAATCCATACAAACAGTCCCATTTTGCCAAATCCTTTATAAAATAAAAGAACAATGATAAAATGAATGATCGCAAAAATGATCCAAAATGAGTTGTTAAACAAAATGAAAAAGCTTCCTTTCCGGGATAAGATTGGTTTGATTATAGCACAAGCCCGGCAACTAATGAATGGTAAGGTGATCAAAATGAAGCTCAGACCGCATATGAAAATAGAAGCAAAAGGGACGGGATCCGTTTCGTTTATAGCCGAAGATTGGCTGACTGCTCAACAGGCGCGTATGCTCGCCAGAGAACTAGGCCGTTTTCCATACATGAAAGAGCTCGAGTTCGAAGACGAAAAAGGCGGCAGCTGGACGCTAAAGGAATTGGAAAAGCTAACAGAGGAGCTAGCTCAAGAGCCTGATGACGTAACTGTTTATTTTGACGGCAGTTTCGATAAGGAGAGCGAACTGGCGGGACTCGGAATCGTCATTTATTATTCATTGGGAGGAATCCGGCATCGCTTGAGAAAAAATAAAAGCTTCCGGCTGAAAACCAATAATGAAGCTGAATACGCGGCGCTGTATGAAGCAATAAGAGAAGTTAGAGAGCTTGGAGCAAGCAGAAATTCAATTACGATCAAAGGGGACTCGCTTGTCGTGCTGAATCAGCTTGACGGCAGCTGGCCTTGCTATGATCCGTCTCATAATGAATGGCTGGACAAAATAGAAGCACTTCTCGAATCGCTGAAGCTTACTCCAACTTACGAAACCATACAGCGGAAAGACAACCAGGAAGCCGACAGCCTCGCTAAAAAAATTCTATCCCATCAATTCGTAGAAAGCCATACGAAATTAGACCGTAACGGAGATGACGATATTGGATAAGAAAATGATCTTTAAAGAACTGACAGAACTTCAAGATGAATATTGCAAGGATTGTTTTATCAAGAAACAGTTCCGCAAAGATTTTGGCAAAACTTACGCACATTCATTTTGTATCACTAAATGTACGGTTGGTGAAAAGCTGAAAGCCTACGGCGATGTCTTAACCAATCATTAAAGAATAAAACCGCAGAATCTGCGGTTTTATTCTTTGAATTCATCCAGCTGATGCTCGCTATCATCCAGAAGTTGCTGTTGCTGCTCTACAAATTGAGGATCATCGAGAGTGGCTAGTTCTTCTGATTGTGACAGTTCTCTTGCATCCTCAATGGCTTGGTATGCGGCATCGACTAATGTCGTGCTTTGGCCTCTTGTCGCAGCTCCTGTCGTTTTCTGCGCTGTTTCCACGGCTAGTTCCAGCTGGCGCTTATCCGTAAAGCCAGTCTGCTCCTCTTCATGAAATTCTGATGTCATAAAAAACACCTCCGCAACTATTTTGCAGAGGTTTTTTGAAATTTATGTACAAAAATAGAAAATAAAATAGAAAATAAGCCGATATAACTATTGAACCAGAATAGATAGGACCGTTTTACTATTTGAGGTATCTTGGCAGAGAAGGGGAACGCAGCTATGGATGATAAAGACTTGAGGTCGATCCTTCACAAAACATTTATAGAAATATACAGTGATTTAGAAGAACTCGCGGATATCGCGAAAAAAGGGAAGCCTTCAATGGAAAAGCATGTCGAAGAAATTGAACAGAGGTGCAAACAAAATATTTTGGCCATTGAAATTCAGATGAAAATCAAATAGGAGAGGCAAATGCCTCTCCTCTATTTGTCATCATGTATTGAGTTTAGAGTTTTACAACATTAGAAGCTTGAGGTCCACGATTACCTTCGACAATTTCAAAAGAAACTTCTTGTCCTTCTTCTAATGATTTGTATCCGTCTCCTTCGATAGCTGTGAAGTGAACAAATACATCGTCTCCGCCTTCAACTTCAATGAAGCCGAATCCTTTTTCGTTGTTGAACCATTTTACTTTACCGTTTTGCATATTGCTTAATTCCTCCTAGTACTGTAGCACCTGTGTGCTAAAAAAAATTTTTGTCACCATTTAACTTTGATTCATTGTTAAATGATGGTTCAACTATACACCATCTGGGAGCACTCGTCAAGTTGCGAAACGGTTTATTTTTAAAAAGAAGGGCAAGTTTTACAGAAAAATGTAACCGTTTTTATAGGTAGGTGAAAACAAATAAAAAGAGCACACGATTTTCGTATGCTCTCTATAAACATGTTACGATAGCGCTTTTGCTCTTTGCTTAGCTGCCAACATCATCTCTGATTCCTTCAGGATATCTTCTAAAATCACTTCAGAAGAGTTTGCTAAATGAAGGTCCTTAATGTTTTTCTTCATGCGCAGTAAGGTCTCTTCATCTGCGAGAAGGGAAGTGACTGATTCGAGAATCTCTTCATGACGGTTCACGACGATGGCAGCGCCGCGATCTTCAAAGAAGTTCGCATTTTCCTTTTCCTGGCCGGGCACGGGTTTGTACAGAATGACAGGCACACCGATGGCAGTCGCTTCTGTCAAAGTAATGCCGCCAGGTTTTGTAATCATGCAGTCTGTGATCCGGAACAGCTCATCAATGCGCTCCACATAGCCAAGAACTTTTAATTTGTCCCCGTTTTCTGCTTCAAGCGTGCTTAAAGATTCTTTTAAGGCTGTATTTTTCCCGCAAACGACAACCACTTGCACATGATCATCTTTAACAAGGTTTTCACACAGCTCTTTTACGTTCTTTAAGACACCGTGGGCGCCTGCCATGATCATAAGCACTTTTTTGTTAGGTGAAAGATTGTACTTTTGATATATCGGCTCCACAGGCAGGGGTTCTTCAAATTGCGGCCTAATTGGAATTCCAGTGATTTTTACGTTGCTTGGATGAGTGCCGATCTCCAGCAATTTTTCCTTTACATAATCTGTCGCCACATAATATTTATCCACGTTTTCATGAACCCAAATTTTGTGAAGGCAAAAATCGGTCATCACGTTGAAGGTAGGAATGACTCTTCCTGTTCGGCGTCTGTATTCCGGCACGACGATCATCGGAAATGTATTAATAATAATATCGGGCTGATGTTCATCGACAAGTTCGCCCAATCGTTTATTCCCCATTTTAAAGTAAATATTAAATTTACGTTTATTATAGATTTTGTCAACTCCGTAATAAAACAAACGATAAAACTGTTTCCCGATTGAGAAGCTTTTTAAATAAAGGTACTGAGTTACCTCTGAAACAATCGGATTTGACTCTTGATACAAATTAGAAACTGTTACATGCTGAAAGCCGAGCCGAACACATTGCTCATAAAGCGTTTTGGCTACCTGCACATGCCCATTTCCGTAATTTGCAGTCAAAATTAATACTCTTTTATTGGTATTCAAGTAAATTCACCTCAATGTAATCAACAACAAGCAAGCTTCATGCATCGTAAGGAGTTATTGTCTATACATAAACATAACACAAATACATAATCGAATTATTAATGCAGTGAAAAAATTAAGCTAATTTTAAAAGATTTGGATTCCAGTATTTTAAATTTTTGTTATACGCAGACTGAATCAGATGTATTTTATCATATTTTTTGCTTAGCGTATTACTAAAATAGAAAAATCAGTCCCATTCATAAGGAGTTTCTTGGTAAACATAATAATTTAGCCAGTTCATAAACAATAGTGTCGCATGCGCTTTCCAGCGATTTACTGGCTCCTTGCTGACTTCTGCGAAATAATGTTTAGGCGCCTCGACACCAGGAAGGTTGCGTTCCAGATCTCTTTCGTATTCTTGAAGAAGCGTATTTGTATCATATTCAGGGTGCCCTGTTAAAAAGACTTGTTTTTCGTCTTTTGACACAATTAAGCATACCCCAGCTTCCTTTGATGCGGTAAGAATATTTAACTCGGACACTGCTTGAAGCTGTTCCATATTTATATCTGTATGCCGGGAATGCGGCACGTAGTATAGCTCGTCAAAACCTCTTACCAATCTTTCATGTTTTGAAAGAACTGTATGTTCGAACACACCGAAGATTTTTTTCGGTATTTCCATTTTTTCCACACCATAATGGTAATACAATCCTGCTTGAGCACCCCAGCAAATATGCAATGTTGAAGTGACATTCGTTTTGCTCCACTCCATGATCTCTTTGAGCTCTTCCCAATATGAAACATCTTCAAACGCCAAATGCTCGATCGGCGCACCGGTGATAATCATGCCGTCAAACTTCTTGTGACGGATATTGGAAAAAGTCGTATAAAATTCGTCAAGGTGTTCTCTTGCAGTATTTTTCGGCGTATGTGTGCTTGGGATTAAGAAAGTAAAATGAACCTGTAAAGGCGAATTTCCAAGCAATCTGAGAAGCTGAGTCTCTGTCTGGATTTTTTTCGGCATCAAATTCAATATAATAATTTTTTGCGGCCGGATATCCTGATGAAATGCTCTGCTTTCATCCATTACAAATATATGTTCACTCTCAAGCACCTGTTTTGCCGGCAGGTGTGTTGGTATATTAATAGGCAACGTGCCACCTCCATCATTTCCCCGTGTAATTTTCTTCATTATAGGAATTTTCACGCCAATTTTCAATCTATCTATAAATGTTGAAGGGGAAACAATAGAAAACTCTTTAAATAAAACGCATAAATACGCCTTTTGGTTTCACTGGAAAATGCTTTTCAGATGTTTTATCCCAGAAGGGAACAGTCCTGTTTTATAGAATGGTTAACATAACAAAAGGAGTCCGCATCCTAATGGTAAAAGCAGGCGGGCTTTCATATATTACAGTCTTTTTGAGCATAAGCCAGTTCTATGCATTATGCAGCAGGCATATCAGGTTTAGTTGACTCTGTTCTTATAAGTGCTGATAAAGGATGTTTATTTTGAATTGAGATGTAAAAAAGGTAAAATAATCAGCAGTAAGGACATAGGAGGGGCTTACATGTCTATATATCATATGAAGGTACGTACAATAACTGGGAAAGAAATGACACTTCAGCCTTTTGCCGGAAAGGTATTGATGATCGTGAATACAGCAAGCAAATGCGGATTTACGCCGCAATTGAAACAGCTTCAGGAGTTATATGATACATATCAGCAGGAGGGGCTGGAAATCTTAGGATTCCCCTGCAATCAATTTATGAGCCAGGAGCCTGGTGATGAAGCAGATATACAAGAATTTTGCGAAACGAATTATGGCGTTACGTTTCCTATGTTTTCAAAAGTGGAAGTGAACGGAAAAAACGCCCATCCGCTGTTTGTGTATTTGGCAGAGCATGCGAAAGGCATGCTGGGAACAAAAGCAATCAAGTGGAATTTTACGAAATTTGTAGTGGACGAAAATGGAGAAGTCGTTGGCCGCTATTCTCCAAATACAAATCCGAAAGAGCTGGAAGACGTGATCGTGAGGCTATTAGGACAATAATGAGGGTGTTTGTATGAAGGGATTGAAGCGAATAGAACAAATCAGGGCATGGGTCCAATGTGTACTAAACGGTGAAAGCTCTGGCCATGATTGGCATCATGTATCAAGGGTTACAGAGCTTGCTATGTATATTGGAGAAAAGGAACATGCGGATTTATTCATAGTGGAGACGGCGGCTTTGGTTCATGATGTAATTGACGCCAAGCTGCCTGATACGATCAGGCTTTCAGTAAGCGAAGTATATGATCAGCTCGTTTTTTTCGGGGTTGGAAAAGAGGATGCTGACAGAGTGATTCGCATCATCACAAGTATGTCCTTTCGAGACAGGGATAAGCTGGCGGGAGAGCCACTTTGCATCGAGGGAAAAGCCGTACAAGATGCTGACAGGCTTGATGCCATCGGCGCTATAGGGATTGCCAGAGCTTTTATGTTTGCGGGGGCAAAAGGGCACAGCCTTTATGGAAATGATCAAAGCGCCTACGCTCATTTTTTTCATAAGCTGCTGCGGCTGAAAGAGCTGATGAATACAGACACCGCTCAGGAAATAGCGCAAGAAAGGCATGATTTCATGCTTCGGTTTGTCCGCCAATTAGAAAAAGACATGCTCGGGATTGAAGTCAAAACGTCGTAATAGAAGGCATAGGGGGACTATGATAGAATAAGTCACAGATATGCTAGAGGAGGACAATCATGAAGATAAAATCAATTGAACCTACGCCAAGTCCCAATACAATGAAGGTCATCTTAACGGAAGAGCTTCCGTCGGGCAAGAGCAATAACTATAAACCGGATCAAGCAGATGGCGCACCGACTGTTATCGGGGAAATTCTTAAAATAGAAGGCGTGAAAGGCGTATATCATGTCGCTGATTTTCTTGCTGTTGAACGGAACGCGAGATACGATTGGAAAGACATATTACCGCAAGTCCGCACTGCATTTGGGATGGAAAGTGCTGAAAACACAGGAGAAAATCGCTCTGACCAAGAGTCTTTTGGAGAAGTGAAAGTTTTTGTACAGATGTTCAGCGGCATTCCTATGCAGGTCAAGTTAACAGATGGGGAGCGGGAAGAGCGCTTCGGGTTACCCGAACGCTTTCAGCAGGCGATATTAAAACTCAGATCTGAAGTTTCAAATGTTGTGTTTGAGCGGGCATGGAAAGAACAAGGCGTCAGATTCGGCGACTTTAATGAAATTGGTCATGACGTGACAGAAGAGCTTCAGGCGGCTTACAGCGATGAGCGGATGAAACGGCTGATAGAAGCGGCGGCTCAAGGGAAGGGCGAAGCAAAACAAGCTGTACAGCGCAAGGCGTATAAAGTGACGCTTGACATGCTGGATGATGAGGACTGGAAAAAACGGTATGCACATTTGGAGCAGATGGATCCGAAAGAGGAAGATATCCCCGTTTTACAAAAGGCATTGGATGATACCAAGGTGTCCGTCAGAAGACAGGCTGTTGTGTATTTAGGAATGATTGAAACACCTAATGTTCTTCCTCTATTGTATAAAGCGCTTGAGGACAAAGCCGTCTCAGTCAGAAGAACGGCCGGAGACTGCCTGTCTGATATCGGCGACCCTCAAGCCATTCCTGCTATGATCAAGTCGTTAAGCGACTCCAGCAAGCTTGTCCGCTGGCGCGCGGCTATGTTCCTGTACGAAGTCGGCGATGAAAGTGCGATTGAAGCTCTGCGCGCTGCCGAAGATGATCCCGAATTTGAGGTCAGCCTTCAAGTAAAAATGGCGCTTGAACGTATTGAGCATGGAGAAGAAGCAAAAGGCTCTGTTTGGAAACAGATGACAGAGAGCAGAAAAAAAGGTGAATAAAGGAAAGGAAAGGGTGCAGATCATGCACCTTTTTTATTTGAATTCACTTTTTATAAAAATTATTTCGAATATTGTTGAAAAATGTCCGAAAACTATTTATAGTAAGTAACAATATTAATAGTTGGAGGGTTCACATCGACAGAAAGCTATATAAATATAAAAACATGAAGGAAACAAGCGAGGCGAGGGCGGCCTGTATTTTATCTTTTTGCAAAAACAGCCCAATAATAAACTGAAAATTGTTAAAATAAAATCCAGTCTAACAATTGAAATAATTTAGGGGGATCACCATGGCAGAATTACGCAGTAATATGATCACACAAGGAATCGATAGAGCTCCGCACCGCAGTTTGCTTCGTGCAGCAGGGGTAAAAGAAGAGGATTTTGGCAAACCGTTTATTGCGGTTTGTAATTCATACATTGATATCGTACCCGGTCATGTTCACTTGCAGGAGTTTGGGAAAATCGTAAAAGAAGCAATCAGAGAAGCTGGAGGCGTGCCGTTTGAGTTTAATACAATCGGAGTAGATGATGGCATCGCGATGGGGCATATCGGTATGAGGTATTCGCTGCCGAGCCGTGAAATTATCGCGGACTCTGTGGAAACGGTTGTATCCGCACACTGGTTTGACGGTATGGTTTGTATACCGAACTGTGACAAAATCACGCCGGGAATGCTTATGGCAGCTATGCGCATCAACATTCCAACGATATTTGTCAGCGGAGGGCCGATGGCGGCAGGAAGAACAAGTGATGGGCGGAAAATTTCCCTTTCCTCAGTATTTGAGGGGGTAGGCGCTTATCAAGCAGGAAAAATCAACGAGAACGAACTTCAAGAATTAGAGCAGTTCGGATGCCCAACGTGCGGATCTTGCTCAGGCATGTTTACGGCGAACTCAATGAATTGCCTGTCTGAAGCGCTTGGCCTTGCTTTGCCGGGTAACGGAACCATTCTCGCGACAGCACCGGAACGCAAAGAGTTTGTCAGAAAATCGGCTGCGCAATTAATGGAAACCATTCGCAAAGACATTAAACCGCGTGATATTGTGACAGTAAAGGCGATTGATAACGCGTTTGCGCTCGATATGGCACTCGGCGGTTCAACAAATACCGTTCTTCATACGCTTGCTCTCGCAAACGAAGCCGGCGTTGACTATTCTTTAGAACGCATTAACGAAGTCGCTGAGCGAGTGCCGCACTTGTCCAAGCTGGCGCCTGCATCAGATGTGTATATTGAAGATCTTCACGAAGCCGGCGGTGTGAGCGCGGCGTTGAATGAGCTTTCCAAGAAAGAAGGGGCGCTTCATTTAGACGCACTGACTGTTACAGGAAAAACACTCGGAGAAACCATTGCCGGACATGAAGTGAAGGATTATGACGTCATCCATCCGCTGGATCAACCATTCACTGAAAAGGGCGGGCTCGCAGTTTTATTCGGCAATCTGGCTCCGGATGGCGCTATCATTAAAACAGGCGGCGTTCAGAACGGAATTACGAGACACGAAGGACCGGCTGTCGTATTTGATTCTCAGGATGAGGCGCTTGACGGCATTATCAACCGGAAAGTAAAAGAAGGCGACGTGGTCATTATCCGTTACGAAGGGCCAAAAGGCGGACCTGGTATGCCAGAGATGCTTGCACCTACATCTCAGATCGTGGGAATGGGACTCGGGCCAAAGGTGGCATTGATTACGGACGGACGTTTTTCCGGAGCGTCTCGAGGCCTGTCAATTGGCCACGTATCACCAGAGGCGGCAGAGGGAGGACCGCTTGCTTTCGTGGAAAACGGAGACCATGTTATCGTTGATATTGAAAAACGCATCTTGGATGTTCAAGTGCCGGAGGAAGAATGGGAAAAAAGGAAAGCGAACTGGAAAGGGTTTGAACCGAAGGTGAAAACCGGCTACTTGGCCCGTTATTCCAAACTTGTGACAAGCGCCAACACCGGCGGTATCATGAAAATCTAGACAACGGGGATTCCTTTCTGTTATTTTAAGGCGTGAACATTTGAAATCCAGCCCTCTCTATAGTATCCTTTACTTCAGATGAAGGATAATAGAGGGGGCTTTTTTATGTCAATGGCTTATGAAGAATATATGAGACAGCTTGTTGTACCGATGCGCCGCGAGCTGACTGGAGCAGGTTTTGAAGAATTAACAACAGCGGAAGAAGTAGAAAACTTTATGGAAAAGGCTGAGGGCACGACTCTTATTGTCGTTAACTCTGTGTGCGGCTGCGCGGCAGGCCTTGCGCGTCCTGCGGCAACACAGGCAGTCCTCCAGCATGACAAAAAGCCTGACAATACAGTGACTGTATTTGCGGGCCAGGATAAAGAAGCTACTGCAAAAATGCGTGAGTATTTTACTGGACAGGAGCCTTCTTCACCATCAATGGCTCTATTGAAAGGCAAGGAAGTCGTACATTTTATTCCGCGTCATGAAATTGAGGGTCACGATATGGAAGAGATTATGAAAAATTTGACCACTGCCTTTGATGCACACTGCTAAATGCCCGTTTTCGGGCATTTTCTTTTTTGGAGAGTACAGAAAATGATAACAACAAGCTATAGACCGACTGAAGACACCGTTAGAACCGCAAAGCTGCTTGCTAAAGAGCTTGATATGCCATATTGCAGCCGAAATAAACAAACGGTTGAAAACCTGTTGGAGTCAGCTGCACGTAATTTGCTTGTGGTCGGCAAAGAACGGTTCGAGCTTTATACAAAACAAGGTGCCAAATTCTTTTTCCATCCGAATACAGCGATGTTCAGAGCTAAACGCTTTTTACGGGGGGAGCGGGAGCCTATGCTTCGGGCAGCTGATTTATCGAAAGGGGATACGTTTTTAGATTGCACACTCGGGCTGGGTTCGGATGCCATTATCGCAAGTATGGCAGTAGGCGAAACGGGTTCTGTGATTGGGATTGAAAAAAACCATCTTGTGTCCGTTCTCGTGAGGACAGGACTACAGGCATGGGAAACGGACATAGTTGAGCTTCAAGCTGCAATGAGTAGAATCCAAGTCAAGCATGGGGATTGCCATGAATACATCAAGCAGCTGCCTGACAACTCTGTTGATGTGATCTATTTCGACCCAATGTTTCATGAGCCTGTAGAGACGTCTGATGGCATCGCGCCTTTACGGGACTTGGCAGAGGATTCGCTTTTGGATGAAGGATGGATCAAAGAAGCGGTGCGCGTTTCCAGAAAAAGGGTTGTGCTAAAAGACCACTGGAAAAGCCCGCGATTTGAACAGTTTGGTTTTAACGTCATCAAAAGAAAAACGGCGCTGTTCCATTATGGCGTCATGCAAGCCGCAAGTAAAACAAGCCCGTGATTCATCACGGGCTTTCTATTAATCGGTGACTTCCATGACGACAAAGTATAACAATGTTAAGAGTGAAACTGTGGCAAACAGAGCGTCAATCATATAGAAAGCCTCCTTTCATGGAACATTGTAAGCGTTTTTACACAAACGGCAAAGTAACGAATATCCTAATTTGCATATTCGTTTCATATCGTACATGACTTGCATGTTTCGGATGTGCTAAAATAAGAGAAATATATAAATATAGAGAGGACTAAGCAGTCATGAAATTGTGGATGAGAAAGACCCTTGTGGTTTTATTTACCATCGTAACGTTCGGGCTCGTATCTCCTCCGGCTGCTCTTATGGCGGACAAGCCCTCTGGACAGCCGAGCAGTCTTGAGCAGAACGATTACACCGCTTTTTATGATGAACATGACCTGTACGATGGTGAGTCGGAAGACAGGCGAGATCCTGAATTGCTTTTTCAAACGTACAAGGAACAGCTCTTTGACAGCGCTCAGGATCAGTCCCTATTGAAATTCGGCAGCAAAATCGCTCCGGTCATTGAGGATGACTATCGGAAAGAGATTCTTCCGAAAATCGAAAATGTGATTAGTGATTATTTAACGACATTGCAAGATGATGAGGCGTATCAAGATGTTGTGATTTCAAGCACGCCTTCAGCTGGCAAAACGGAGAAAATTTTCAACGTTTACAATCGGACGACTGGAGAAGATCTCCTTAGATTCCATGTGCGCAGAGACCACCCCCCACATGAGGGGTACTGGTTTAATTTTCATTATCATACAGCAGAAGATGGATTTCAATCACATCATGAGCTTGGGAGCATTTACTGGGACCGCAACACGCCTCCCAACTGGATGAGTGCGTAAAGGAGATGCCTTTGACATGAAAAAGTACACAATGAATGAAATGGTCGATATAACAAAAGATATGCTGAACAAACGTGGCGTTATGATTGAAGATATTGCACAGATTGTTCAAAAACTTCAGGAAAAATACAATCCAAATCTGCCGCTCAGTGTATGTATGGAGAATGTGGAAAAAGTGCTGAACAAACGTGAAATTATCCATGCTGTTTTGACAGGCCTTGCGCTTGATCAGCTCGCTGAGCAGAACCTTCTTCCGGAACCGCTGCAGCACCTTGTTGAAACGGATGAACCGCTTTACGGCATAGACGAAATCATCCCTCTATCAATCGTGAATGTATACGGGTCGATCGGCCTCACCAACTTCGGTTATCTGGATAAAGAGAAGATAGGAATCATTAAAGAACTTGATGAGAGTCCAGACGGTATTCATACCTTTTTAGATGATATTGTGGCAGCCCTTGCAGCAGCGGCTGCGAGCAGAATTGCCCATACGCATCAGGATCTGCAAGATGAAGAAAAAGAACAGGATGAAAAGCCTGTCGTCAGATGACTGATAAAAAAATCATTTCTGCGTTCAGAAATGATTTTTTATTGTGTTACACTACTATAAGACTACGTTTAAAGGATGAAAAAAATGAAACAGTATAAGGATTTATGCAGACATGTTTTAGAGCATGGCGAAGAAAAGGGAGACCGAACAGGGACCGGCACAGTCAGCACCTTCGGATATCAAATGAGATTTCATTTACAGGACGGCTTTCCGATGCTGACCACAAAAAAACTCCACTTTAAATCGATTGCGCATGAGCTGCTTTGGTTTTTAAAAGGAGATACCAATGTACGGTACTTGCAGGAAAACGGTGTGCGGATCTGGAATGAGTGGGCTGATGAAAACGGCGAGCTCGGACCTGTATATGGTTCACAATGGCGTTCTTGGCAGGGAGCTGACGGGGAAACTGTTGATCAAATTTCCCGCCTTATAGAAGATATTAGGACAAATCCGAACTCCAGACGCTTAATCGTCAGCGCATGGAATGTTGGTGAAATTGATAAAATGGCGTTGCCGCCGTGTCATTGCTTGTTCCAATTCTACGTGTCTGACGGGAAGCTGTCCTGTCAGCTGTATCAGCGCTCTGCTGATGTTTTCCTCGGTGTGCCGTTTAATATTGCTTCTTACGCCTTGTTAACCATGATGATTGCTCATGTGACTGGGCTTGAACCGGGCGAGTTTATTCATACATTTGGCGATGTTCATATATATCAAAATCATATTGAACAGATCAACTTACAGCTGACAAGAGACGTTCGCCCGCTTCCAAAGCTTCGTTTCGCCAGAGAGGTTGATTCCATCTTCAATTTTGCGTTTGAGGACTTTATCATCGAGGATTATGATCCGCATCCTCATATTAAAGGGGCGGTGAGCGTATGATTTCGTTCATTTTTGCAATGGATGCCAACAGGCTGATCGGCAAAGACAATGATTTGCCGTGGCGTTTGCCAAATGATCTTGCATACTTTAAAAAAGTAACGTCGGGCCATTCCATCATTATGGGCCGGAAAACATTTGAATCGATTGGGCGTCCGCTTCCAAACCGAAAAAATATTGTCGTCACATCAGCGCCGGCTTCAGAATTTCCAGGGTGCACGGTTGTCAGTTCCTTAAAGGATGTGCTGGACATTTGTTCGGGCTCTGAGGAATGCTTTGTGATCGGAGGGGCTCAGCTCTATACAGAGCTGTTTCCTTACGCGGACAGGCTTTATATGACGAAAATTCATCACGAATTTGAGGGTGACCGCCATTTCCCTGAATTTGATGAAACCAATTGGAAGCTCATTTCTTCTGAGCAGGGGATCAAGGACGAAAAAAACCGATACGATTACGAATTTCTGGTGTATGAAAAAAAGAATTCTTCTGAAACGGGAGGATTATAATTGATTCGCTACAGCTGGCTAGTGGTTTATATTGTGTATATGCTGCTCAAAAATATGAAACAATTATCTAATCAAACGATGCTCGACCCCCGTCTGTCATACAAAAAACAGATGACTCTTGTTTACGAGCAGCCAAAGGCGTTTTTGGAAGGCTGCATCGGCATCACCGGTTCAGTTGTGACGATCCACCAGCCTGAGCCAATACCGCATGGCCCTGTTTTGTATGTGCATCCCCGTTTGCGTTTGGCTGAACTGGCCTTGATTGCTGGGTATATTGAGGAACCGGCCGGTTTTATTGCCGATCCAAAAGTATTTCGCTTGCCCTTTATCGGACAATGGCTTGATCGGATGGATGTGATTTCAGGCGGCGATTCAGCAAAAGTATACAAAGATGTGACGAAACAGCTGGAAAAAGGTCAAAGCCTGATTCTTGCATTAGATGGTTGTATAGACCCTGTAGAACTTGCGGCCCGCTATCAGCTTCCGTTGGTGATGGTGAAAACGAAAGGCACAGCTGACCTGCAAAAGGGGTCGTTTTTTAAACGTTTAAAACCGGGAGATATCGAATTGTCCTTTTCAAAAGCTTATGTACCTGCAAATGAAAAACAATTACGTGCATAACAAAGCGCAGTCTTTAAGACTGCGCTTTTCTGTTACGAAATAAACGGCACTTTCACACAATAAAACAGGACACAGAAAAACATCGCCGCGCTTCCGCCTAATACAAAGCTATGCCAAATGGCGTGATGGAAGGGGATCTTTTTCCAAATATAAAAAATGGTGCCGACAGAGTATAAAATGCCGCCGAGAAAAAGAAGGCTGAATCCCGCTCCGGTCAGTGAAGCGTATAAAGGCTTAACCGCGATAATCATCAGCCATCCCATAATCAAATACACGAAGGTTGACAAAAGGATGAAGCGTTTCACGAAGAAAATTTTAAAAACGATTCCGCCTAAGGCAAGAGACCATACGATAACCAGCAGGGTGAAGCCGAGTGTTCCTTTTAGCGGCCCCAGCAAAAAAGGTGTATAGGTTCCGGCGATCAGTACATAAATGGCGCTATGATCAATAATCTCCAAAATATCTTTCGTCTTTTTATGTGTGATGCTATGGAGCAGTGTGGAGCTTACATATAACAGCAGCATAGAGACACCGAATATTGTAAAGCTAACAATGTCCCATGCGGAGCCGTATTGAGCCGCAAATATGATCAGAAACACTAATGCCGGTATGGATAAGAGCACACCGATACCGTGTGTAATGGCATTGGCGATCTCTTCTTTGATTGTAAACAAGTGCATTCTCCTTTCGATGGCTAGATCATTTGATTTTTTAGCGTTTCCAGAAAGCCCAAACCTTCTAACGTAATTTTAGTGCCGGCGCGTCCGCGGCTTTTTGTGACATAATCTTTTTTCTCCAAATAATCGAGACGGCTTCTGACCTGCTGCGGAGATAACGAGGTTTGGGTGTTTTTGCTGTGTTCCGAGATGAACCGTCTGCTGGCTGGTTCTCCTTTTTCGTTTAACACTTTTATTGTTTCCAAAATAAATAAAAACTCGGCTTTTTCCATTAAAGTCAGCAGCTTCTCTTTTTTCTTCGACGCTTTTCCGTCTAATACGCCCCTAATATATGGAGGCAAGTCATATGGATGAATCGTTTCCCCGTTTGAGACTGCCGCCATATAATCTGCGGCGTTTTTTAATTCCCTGACATTGCCTTCAAATGTGTGCCGCTCAAGCATTGAAAAGACTGAGGGATCAACGGACAATTGCCGCCCGGAGTTTGTAAGAAAATATTGTGCCAAAAGCGGTATATCACTTTTTCGTTCAGACAACTCGGGCAGTGTGAGCGTTAATATATTCAGCCTGTAAAATAAGTCTTGCCTGAATGCATGTTCCGCGTATCCGTCTGTGGCGGCACAGATCATCCGCGGTAACTCGGTGTTTGAATCTAAAACTTTTAACAGCTGAGCTTGTACAGAAGCAGGCATGCGCCACACTTCATCAAGAAAAAGGGTTCCTTGTGCTGTTTTTTGAAACGCACCTGACTTACCGTCATGGCCAAAAAGCTCACGCATCAGGCTTTCTTCTGAATGGATGCTGCAATTGACGCTAATAAAAGGTTCGCTGTATCTCGAGGATTCCTGATGGATCGCTTGTGCAACATGATCTTTCCCTGTTCCGATTTTTCCTGTTATGAGGACAGGGAGCTCCGTTAAAGAGAACTGCTTGGCGATTCGTTTTGCTTCTAGAAATGTTTGATGTTCCCCGATCAGATTATGAAACGTGTTGAGTGCTGGTGCGCTATTCATCAATTGGCTCCTTTTGGTTCTAATTGGTTTTATTATAACACGTCTTTTACCCCAAAACACCTTTTATTTTCGATCTTCTTTTTCTTTAGGCCTGCTAAAATGCTGGTGACGGGGATGTTATCTGGAGAAATTGTAATCGCAGTCTGTATTTTTTTAATTGTTAATAAAAATAATTGTCTTATTTTTTGAATATTCGTGTTATAATGGCATATTAAATAGGGATTTAAAACAAGAAAGGAATCTGTACATGAAACCGTTGCTTAAAGAAAACTCTCTCATCCAAGTGAAAGACATTTTGAAAGCTCATCAAAACGTGAAGGATGTTGTGATCCACACACCTTTGCAAAGGAACGAAAGACTTTCTGAGAGATATGAATGCAATATCTATTTGAAACGTGAAGACTTGCAAGTTGTCAGATCTTTTAAGCTCAGAGGGGCTTATCATAAAATGAAACAGCTTTCCAGCGAGCAGACGGAGAACGGAATTGTATGTGCCAGTGCCGGAAACCATGCTCAAGGTGTAGCGTTCTCATGTAAACATCTTGGCATTCATGGAAAAATCTTTATGCCGTCAACAACGCCGAGGCAAAAAATTTCTCAAGTTGAACTGTTTGGAAAAGGATTTATCGATATTATTTTGACAGGTGATACGTTTGATGATGCGTATAAAAGCGCTGTTGAATGTTGTGAGGCGGAATTGCGGACGTTTATCCATCCGTTCGATGATCCGGATGTGATGGCCGGCCAGGGAACGCTGGCGGTAGAGATTTTAAACGATATTGATACAGAACCGCATTTTCTTTTTGCAAGTGTCGGAGGGGGAGGCCTCCTCTCAGGGGTAGGCACTTATTTGAAAAATGTGTCTCCAGAAACAAAGTTGATTGCTGTTGAGCCGGAAGGAGCGGCATCCTATTTTGAATCAAACAAAGCGGGGCATGTCGTCACACTTGATAAAATTGATAAATTTGTAGATGGAGCAGCTGTTAAAAAAATTGGGGAGGAAACATTCCAGACTCTGGAATCAGTCGTGGATGACATTCTCCTTGTCCCAGAAGGGAAAGTATGTACTTCCATTCTTGAATTATATAACGAATGTGCGATTGTTGCTGAACCGGCCGGTGCTCTTTCTGTCGCGGCGCTTGATTTGTACAAGGATGAATTGAAAGGCAAAAATGTGGTGTGTGTAGTCAGCGGGGGCAATAACGATATCGGAAGAATGCAGGAAATGAAGGAGAGGTCCTTGATTTTTGAAGGACTTCAGCATTATTTTATCGTCAATTTTCCGCAAAGAGCGGGGGCGCTCCGTGAATTTCTTGACGAAGTCCTCGGGCCGAATGATGACATTACAAGGTTTGAGTATACGAAGAAAAATAATAAAAGCAACGGACCTGCTCTTGTCGGCATCGAGCTGCAGAACAAGGCCGATTATGGGCCGCTGATTGAACGAATGAACAAAAAAGCGTTTCATTATGTAGAAGTGAATAAGGATGAGGACTTGTTTCATTTGCTGATCTAAATTTTCACACAACCGCGTAAAATGACAGACAGCCCGGCCGGCATTGTATATAATAGAAGAAAAACAAAAAAGAGGATTGATAGCTTGTTACTCAAAAGCCTAGAGTTCAAACGCAGTGACGGGATTCAGGTGAAAGTGACAGAGATACCTGTATTAAAGGAAGATGAGCACTATTTCTTTATGTTACATCACCATTTGCAGTTCTACTTAAAAGAAGTGTTTTCATCAAACAGCAGGACAAAAGTGTATTCTTTCCGACAAGATATGAAGCGCCGGATGAAATGGGCTGATTATCAGGCTGTTTTTCATCAAGAGGTGTTAAAGTACAACGCGTAATATGCTGCTTAAACCTGTGTGTCTCCCTTTGAAACCGTTGGTTGGGAGACATGCAGGATTTTTTTTGCCTGTACCGAATATATAAGATATAAATAGAGGATATAGCAGGCAAGAGCTTTTACCGGCTGGAAAGGGTGAATGTCATGAAGGTGATCAAAGGTTTAATAGCAGGGCTGTTTATTCTGCTTATGTGTGCCTGCGGAGGACAACAAATTACAGATCCGCTTAATTACGAGGTGGAGCCTTTTACATTTCAAAACCAAGACGGCAAGGATGTTTCATTAAAGAGTTTAAAAGGAGAAGTATGGCTGGCGGATTTTATTTTTACTAATTGTGAAACTGTATGTCCTCCGATGACTGCTCATATGACCGATTTGCAAAAAAAACTAAAAGCCGAGAATATAGATGTTCGGATCGTATCCTTTAGTGTTGACCCGGAAAACGATAATCCAAAACAGCTGAAGAAATTCGCGGCGAATTATCCGCTATCTTTTGACAACTGGGATTTCCTCACGGGATACAGCCAGAGTGAGATTGAGGCGCTCGCGCTTAAAAGTTTCAAAGCGATAGTGAAAAAACCGGAGGGAAAAGACCAAGTCATTCATCAATCTTCCTTTTATTTGGTGGGGCCGGACGGTAAGGTGCTGAAAGATTACAATGGGGTGGAAAATACGCCGTACGATGATATTATAAAGGATGTGAAATCAGCCAGCACACTCAAGTAAGCAAGGAGACTAGGCATTTGCAAATCTTCTAAAACATGATACACTTTCCACTAGTAGAATGGGAAGGAGCAACAAGATTGAAGCTGCGCATTTTTTCACTCATGGCCAGTTTGATTTTGCTTCTTACTGCTTGTACGAGCATACGTACAGCATCTGAGGGAAAACAAAAAGCTAATGAACCGAAAACGAAAGAGCACATTGTAATAGCGGCTGTCGGAGATTCGCTGACAGAAGGTGTCGGAGATCCCGCGGGTAAGGGATATGTCGGCATGGTTGCGGATTCTATCCGCTCAGATAAACAAGTCAAAACAGTAGACGTAAAAAATTATGCCGTAAAAGGGAACCGTTCTGATGATTTATTAGAGAAATTAAAAGATAAAAAGGTTCAAAAAGGCATAAAGGACGCTGATTATGTCTTTTTTACAATTGGCGGCAATGATTTGATGAAAGTCCTTCACCAAAACTTCCTGCAATTAACCATGGAACCATTTCAGGAAGCGGAAAAACCGTATGAAAAGCGTTTTAAAAAAATCATTTCTGAAATTCGGGAACTGAATGATCACGCTGAGCTGATTTATGTCAGCATGTATAATCCGTTTACATTTACGTTATCTGAATTAAATGAAATAAACGGTGTTGTTACTGATTGGAACGAAATAGCTGAAAAAGAGCTGAAAAAAGATAAGTTTGCGAAAATCATTTATATTGAAGATTTATTCAATCAAAAAAGCGCCAGCAGCAGAATTTCAGAGGATGATGATTTTCATCCTAATGGTACGGGTTATTCCCTTATCGCGAAGCGCGTTTATCAAGCAATTGAAAAAGAAGGATTACCGAAAGAGTAGGGTGACATCATGAATAAGTGGAAACGACTGTTTTTTATATTGCTTGCCATCAATCTGATTCTCGCCGCTGGGTTTGTGACACTAGTCATGCTGCCGGGAAAACAAGCTCAGGTGAAGGATTCAACTGAGAGTGAGTATGGATTTCAAGTGACAAGCACAAAAGAATCTTTAGCTGCGTTTGTGAACTCCTATTTAAAAGACAAAGCATCAAACAAGCTTGATTATAAAGTAGAGATCGATGATGATGTCCATGTCGCGGGGAAAATCAAGGCTTTTTCCACGTCCATTGATGCGCTTGTCGCTTTTGAGCCGACTGTGAAAAAAAATGGCGATGTGGAGCTGAATGTTACGAAATTTTCGTTAGGGAAATTGAGTATACCGATTAGCTTTGTGTTAAATTATATGGACAGCTTTTACGAATTGCCGTCATTTGTCCACGTACATCCCGGCGACAAAAGCATTGAAGTGCGTCTGTCAGAAATGCCTTTAACGAATGGAATGTATGTCAAAGCGGATAAAATAAATTTAGAAAAAGATGAAATTGAGTTTTCCTATTACCATCCTAAACAATAGAGGTGACTGAAAATGAAACGGATTTACCAGTATTTCAGTTTATTATCTTTTACATTTTCCCTGTATTTCGGCTGGCTTGCCTATCACCATCTGGCCGCTGAAGATATGGATCAAATGTATTTGAACATTTCCTATTGTGCCTTGTTCCTAAGTGTGATGGTGTTTACTTTCGGTATGAGAGACCGAAAAAAACCGATAAGTCATGAAAAAAGAGACAGTAAACAACGTCTCTTTTTTCGTGTGATCCAAGCGAAAATGTAAGACCACAAGGAGAAAAAATGAAAGCATACGATTTTACGCAGGGGAACGTGCTGAAACAGCTTGTGCTGTTTTCAATGCCAATTATGCTCGGAAACGCATTGCAGGTTTCCTTTCAATTTATAGACAGTTTGTGGATCGGCAATTTACTGGGGGCAAAGGCTCTTGGGGCTGCCGCGGTATCGAGCACGATTGTTTTAACCGTGCTGTCTTTTATTTTAGGCCTTAACAACGCGACATTAACGATTTTGTCACAGCAAAAGGGTAAAGATGATAAAAAAGGGATGGCGTCGTATATCAACGCTTTTGTTGTCTTATTAACAGGCCTAAGCATTGGATTTGGTGCGGCCGGTTTTTTTCTGTCAGAGCTTTTGCTTCGTCTTCTAAAAACGCCGGAGTCGATGATACCGCTTGCTGAGACCTATTTACAAATTCAATTTATCGGCATTTTATTTTTGTTTGGTTATAACTTTATCAGCACGGTGCTTCGGGCCCTCGGCGACAGCAAGACACCTCTCCGGTTTATTGCATTTGCCGTTGTGCTGAATACTGTGTTGGCGCCGCTCTTTATTTCTGTGCTGCACATGGGAATAGCGGGAGCAGCTTATTCGACAATTTTGTCACAGGGGATTGCGTTTCTGTACGGGTTGTTTTATGTCCTCAAACACAAGCTTGTGCCGTTCTCTATCCCTCGAGTTCCAAAGTGGGAAGAGTCCGCGCTGATTTTAAAACTTGGGATTCCAGCCGGTCTGCAGATGATGGTGATTACAGGCGGTATGATGGCGATTATGAGTGTTGTCAACTCCTACGGAGAGCATGTGGTGTCAGGCTTCGGCGCGGTGCAGCGGCTCGATAGCATCATCACGCTCCCGGCTATGGCTGCCGGTACGGCAGTCAACAGTATGGCGGGGCAAAATATCGGGATCGGGAACCATAAAAGAGTGGGAACGATTGCGAAGCTTGGTGTGATGGCTGTTATTTCTTGCATGATGGTGATTGCAGTCATGATTTGGGTATTTGGTAAATACCTGATCAAATTATTTATCAGCGACCCTGATGCGGTCGCGTTTGGTGAACAATATTTGCGATGGATCGCGTTTTTCTATCCTTTTATCGGGATTAATTTCGTGCTGAACGGAATCGTCAGAGCCGCAGGAGCGATGCTGCAAGTGCTGGTTTTAAATTTGATATCGTTTTGGGTTTTGAGATATCCTTTCACGGCTCTATTTTCATCTTGGTTTGGACAGAAAGGAATCGGGCTCGGAATCGGAATGAGTTTTTTATTAAGCAGCTGTGCGGCGTTTTTGTATTACAGATACGGGCGATGGAAAACAATGAAACTGTTCGCTGAAAAATAAGTGAAGCGCGCTCAAAAAGCACATACCCATGTCTAGCGGTATGTGCTTTTTTTCATCGCTTTTTATCAAGTTTGCTGAAGAGCTCGATTAATGAGGCAAGTTCGGCATCGGTGTAGCAGTCAAAGCGTTTAAAGAAATATTCTGTTTTTTTCTCGTTGAAATGCTGAAGGACTTTTTCGCCCGCTTCGGTGATATGAATGCGGATGATGCGCCTGTCTTCCTTCGATCTGATTCTCGTAATCCATTCCTTTTCCACCAGCGCATCAGTCACAGCTGTAATGTGGCTTGCTGATACCTCTAAAATAGGCGCAAATTCGGTGACCTTTTTAGGACCTTGTTCACTGAGGATCCGCAGAATGGTGAATTCATTCCGTGACAGCTCTTTATCAAGAATTTCATTGATTTCGTTGCGTATTTGTTTAAAGACTTTACGGAGTAAATTTTCCATATCGTACATCATCTGTGTTCTTACTTTCAAATTTGTACCTCCATTACATAAGCATATTGCTTAAAACCTATAGATTTTATGAAAAGCAGAATCATTTTCATTCTATTTTTACATGCTATAATATAATAATACCACGTATGAACAAAGGAGGCACCAGTATGTCTGAAAAAAAAGAAATCGCCACATTTGCAGGAGGCTGTTTTTGGTGTATGGTCAAACCTTTTGACGAACAGCCGGGGATTGAAAAAGTGGTGTCCGGGTATACAGGCGGCCATACTGAAAACCCTACGTATGAAGAGGTGTGCAGTGAAACGACAGGACATCGTGAAGCCGTTCAAATCACGTTTCAGCCTGATGTGTTTCCTTATGAAAAGCTGCTTGAATTATTTTGGCAGCAAATCGATCCGACAGATGCCGGCGGCCAGTTTGCGGATCGCGGCAGCTCCTACCGTGCAGCCATTTTTTATCATAATGATAAACAAAAGGAGCTTGCGGAGGCTTCCAAACAGCGTTTGATAGATAGCGGTATCTTTAAGGATCCGATTGTAACGGACATTTTGAAAGCTGAACCTTTCTATGAAGCGGAAGACTACCATCAGCATTTTTATAAAAAGAATCCTGGACATTATCAGCGCTATCGGACGGGATCTGGACGAGCAGGATTTATCAGTGAGCATTGGGGGGCGAAATAAATGGGGTACAATAAAGAAGAAAAAATCAAGTCACTAAACCGCATGCAATATGAAGTGACGCAAAATAACGGCACAGAGCCGCCGTTTCAAAATGAATTTTGGGATCATCAGGAAGAAGGGCTCTATGTTGACATTGTGTCAGGCAAGCCATTGTTTACATCCAAGGATAAATTTGATTCCCACTGCGGCTGGCCAAGCTTTACAAAGCCGATTGAAGAAGAAGAAGTGGAAGAAAAATTAGACGCGAGCCACGGCATGATTCGCACAGAAGTGAGAAGCCGTACGGCTGATTCTCATCTTGGCCATGTATTTAACGATGGACCGGGGCCAAGCGGGCTTCGTTACTGCATAAACTCAGCGGCGCTGCGGTTTGTGCCGAAGGATCAGCTGAAAGAAGAAGGATACGAAAGCTACCTGCATCTTTTTGAAAAATAAAACAAAAAAACAAGCCTGCCTACTGGATAGACAGGCTTGTTTTTTGCCTTTTTTTCATTGCGCGATTCTGTCTTTCTTAATGAGAGGGGCTTAATCTCATTGATATTTGGCAGATTGTCTTTGCGTAAAATCAGGATGTTTTTCAGGCTCTGGAAGTATCGTCTAAAGCTTGCGCCATCTATACAGAGAATCAATTTCATGTAGGGGCGTTCCTTCTTTGTGTTGCTTTTCACCCGGACGTTTGGGTTCCACTGCGGGCCGGATACGGGAGCCCGTGCTGCGATGCATACATATTCTTCTTCAATGATTTCATTTTAAAATAAAAGCTTCTCCGCCTTTGGAATAGCAGCTGGTTACAATGTCAATATAGCCGCATGATTGAAAAACCTCGTCATGTTCTTGCCTGAGATTTTAGCGGATCACGCTCCATCTTTTGTGCAAATAAAATCGGAATGGCCGAACCCTTTGGGGCGGGAACATTTCCGAAGCAAAACACAGTTTCTCTGTCATGGACGTGGGGGTTTCAGATTTTCAGATAACAGCTTGGTGGCACCCATTGTATTTATAGGCGATACAGCTTTACTCATAACATGCTGCCCCCGGTATAAAAGGGCGGCCCCGCCACATCCTGTCCGCTGATGAGATTGGTCTGGATGTCTTCAAATGGATGTCTTCACATGACAGAACGGTTTTATTGCCTGATACCCATCTGTGGTCGTGCGCATGTACGAGTCCAAAAGCCGTTTATCCTCCGCATACTTTTCAAAAAAATGTATGGGAATGATCAACTCACAAAGTGTGCTTTTTTTATAGAAAATCCCTATCAAGGGCAATCAGACAATAAAGTAAACTAAATAAACGTTGTACTAAATATTCATAATGATCTTACTCTCGCGCCGTAAAAACTATTCTGACGGAGCCATTTCACGTGCTTCATAGGGAAAAAATGATTTATGAGTTAGAAACAATACAAAAAAAGTTCATTTTCGTCACGGTTAAATACCTGTATATATTTTACAATAGAAGCGATAGTGATAAGGAGGGGGGTGCAAAATGAAAGTTTCAAAAACAATACTGCTAAGCACTGTTGCGGGTATATTGCTTAGCCTGACAACTCACTCGGTGTCTGCACACCATGTGAAAGCGGAACATCATTTTAAAGTGACGGCACAAACGGAGACCGATCCTGTCCCTTCTGGTGATGACGCAGCAGATGACCCGGCCATTTGGGTTCACGAAAAGCATCCGGAAAAAAGCAAGTTGATCACAACAAATAAGAAGTCAGGACTCGTCGTGTATGATTTAAACGGCAAACAGCTTCAATTTTATGAGTTTGGAAAGCTTAATAATGTCGATCTGCGTTATGATTTTCCTTTGAACGGCGAAAAAATTGATATTGCTGCCGCCTCCAACCGATCTGAGGGAAAAAATACAATCGAAGTCTATGCAATTGACGGAGAGAAAGGAAAGTTGAAAAGCATTACAGATCCCCACCATCCTATTTCAACTGGTATTTCCGAGGTATACGGGTTCAGCCTGTATCACAGCCAGAAAACAGGAGCATTTTACGCATTAGTGACTGGCAAACAGGGAGAATTCGAGCAATATGAAATTGTTGATAAAGGAAAGGGTTATGTAACGGGGAAACTATAGCGTGAATTTAAATTGAATTCACAGACAGAAGGCCTTGTTGCTGATGATGAGTACGGGAACTTGTATATAGCAGAGGAAATTGAAGCCATCTGGAAATTTCATGCTGAGCCAGACGGAGGATCAAAGGGACTGGTTGTCGACCGCGCGACAGGAGAACGCTTGACAGCTGATATTGAAGGACTGACGATCTATTATGCGCCAGAAGGCAAAGGATATCTCATGGCCTCAAGTCAGGGAAATAACAGCTATGCAATGTATGAACGTCAGGGAAGCAATCGCTACATAGCCAATTTTGACATTGCAGATGGCGAAAAGATAGACGGCACCAGTGACACAGACGGTATTGATGTTCTCGGTTTCGGACTCGGCCCAAAATATCCGTACGGGATTTTTGTGGCGCAGGACGGTGAAAATATTGACAATGGACAAGCCGTCAATCAGAACTTCAAAATTGTGTCATGGGAACAGATTGCAAAGCATCTAGGAGGAAAGCCTCATTTTCATAAACAGGTGAATCCGAGGAAGCTGAAGGACCGTTCTGACGGCTAAGAAAGAGCAGCACATTCAGCTGGCTTTCAGCGTGTCGACAAGCCATTCGTTGTCAGTCCCGCGCGTTGATGTTCACGAATTTCTATTCGCTGCGCCCAATACTCTTTATTCCTAGACAGCGAGGGTTTTCCATCACGAAAAAAGTTGACCAAACGCTAAGACCAAACCGTTTCAGCATTTGGTCAACAATCTGGAAAGCAGCTTGTTTGGCTGCTTTTTTCTGTACGGAAAAAATCGTTCATCACAATGAACGATTTTTCAAGAAAGCGCCAGATGGATTGCCTTTAGTTTTGCAGGAAGCTCATCAAACGTATATGCGGGCACGGTCTCTTTGTAATTGGCTGCTGCAGCTTTTTGACGTTCCTCAGGGTGGTTGATATAGAAAGCGGCTTTTTCCTTAAAGTCGTTCATGCTGTGATAAGAAATAAAGGATGAAAAAGGATGTGCCGCGGGTAAATTTGTTAATTGAAATGCTTCGCATGCAGCTATATCAAACGTCCGGTTATTAAAACTGGCATTTTGGAGGCGGATATGATTTTGATTGAAAGCAAAATGATAGGGCCGATGCGCATTCATCACGATGTCTGCCCCGTTATAATAATGGACGGCCTGTTCGGGCGGAACCCATGTGCTGACGACATCGATATGCGGCTGTTTGAGCACTTTATTCGGCAGGTATTTTCTCCATTCCTTTCCGATAACCCGAACGGTGAAAGGCAGATGCACCGCTTCTTTTATAAGCTGAACCCGGTTAGGGTAAGGATAGCCGATGATAAGCAGATTTGAATGAAAAGAATCATCTGTGTCCATTTTTTTAAACAGCCGGTGATTCACTGGAATCGGAACATAATAGACGTGCTGGCAGCCAAGCTCCTGATAATAGAGAGCGGCATTTTGTTCAATCGTTAATATGGCGTCAGCGTGCTTTATCACCTGAAGACTGACATCAATGTAAAATGGGTCTTCGGTCAGCCAAACATATACGGGAATATCCTTACCCTTTAACCAGGTCAGCCAGTCGTGAGGAACGCGGTCTCCAACCATCATGAGTGCGAAGTCCGGCTGAAACGCTTCGATGTTCTCCAGAGATTCTGGTTCCGGAATATCTGCAGACATGTACTCTGTATGAGTATGACGAAAACATTCTTCAGCCCAGCGGTCAAAATAACTGTATATTCCTCCGTATCCCGACTGGATATACAACACTTTCATCAGATGTTATGAAAAGAATGTGACGCTTTCTACTTTGTCGACATCAATTAATGTTGTAGCTTGCCCTTCTGGCGTGACGGAGCTTTCCTGTGTTACAAATACGATGCCGTGAACTTGATCAAAAGCAACGAAAACAACTGGTCCGATCATGTCACCTGAATCAGTTACGATGCTGATCGTAGTGCCTGGCGTAATTCTGGCAAAAATCCATCTTGCCGGAAGGGAAGTAGATTCAGCCGTAATCATTTCACTTTGATCTACTTTTTGATCGATTGCAGCTTCAAGCAAGTCTTTAAGATGGTTTTCCACGTTTTCTCCTCCTTCTGTTGCAGTTGGAAATAAAGGGTTTAAAAGGGTTTTAATCAAATCCTTTTTTAACTCTGCCTTTTCAGAGCTCATTACACACACCTCCTATTCAATAGTGAACTCACGTTAATCATATTCTTCAGGCCGCCATTTGGTATGAGTCGAATGCCGTACCTGACCTATTTTTCATATATTTAAGGAAAATGCTGATTTTTTAAATGAGTGGACATAGCCTATACCATAAATCGAAATCAGTCATATTGTGAAACAGAGCATAAGGATAAAGGAGAGGGAATGTTTGGATATTGAGAACCACGTGAATCAAGAAGAAAACCAAGATGAACTGCATTTTATTTTGCTTTTGCTGATTTTGCTTATTCGCCAATCGTCTACTGAGCATCCATCTGATCTCAGGCGCCAGCTTGTATTTGCAAAAGAGCTTGGCGTACCGGTTTCAACCGTTCATCTGATAAATGGGGAGACGCTTCAAAACGTCATCATAAAAGAAGTTCTGAGTGATTTGGTTATTTTTCAAAACCCGTTAAATCATACGAGATCTCATGTCTCACTCTCAAGTATTGTAAGCTGGGGTGCTTTTTAAATGATGACAGAGGCTCTGCTTGCTGCGGAGCCGTTTTGATGTGTGACGATAGGGGGGCTGTATATTGGGAGAGAAAGTGTCCATTATTTTAACGAGTTATAATAAACCTTACTATCTGCAAAAAGCGATCGAAAGCGTCATGAAGCAAACGCATGAACTCTGGGAGCTCTTGATCATGGATGATCATTCTTATGATGAAACAATTGCAGTGATTCATAAATACCTTCATGACCCTCGCGTTCGTTATGAAAATAGTTTCGTACATCCCGCAGATCGATTAAAAACCACCCGTTATGCCACATTAATTAACAGTGCACTCCCATCTGCCGACGGCGATTTCATTTCCTATCTCACTGATGACACTGTTTATCATCCTGAGCGGCTGAGCCGTATGGTAGAGATGTTTTTACATCATCCTGAGGCGCAGGCTGTTTATTCAAAACAAAAAGTTGTACAGGTAAACGAAAGGGGAGAGGCAATCTCCCATTTTTATAGAAATGCCAATACAGTGCTTCATCAGGCTGCTTTTCTAGTCGATCATTGCTCAGTTATGCATCGCCGTTCGTTACTTGATCGTATTCGCCATAAATATGGAAGCTATTGGGATGATGATATGAAGCATTGGAATCATGGCGACTCAATTTTTTGGGCCAGAATGAACAACTTTGCTCCGTTTCTGCCGATAAATGAAGTATTAGATACAACCTATAAAACCCCCGATTCATTTCAAAATGCGTATCGGTTTCTGCCCGCCGATTTAATTGACGGATCTTTTGTAAAAGGCTCAGATCAAAATGTGTATTTTTTTGATCTGGGTGTGAGGCATCCTGTCGGGGAAAGGTGGGGTTCTTTGTATCTAAATCGGACTGTGGCCGTTCCAGATCCGTATTTATTCCAATATAGGATTGGGAAAATGTTAAACATTCCGAACTATATGTTAGTAAAGGGAGCTGACCACCCTGCAATATTCTATATCGAAGCCGGAAAAAAAAGACGGATTGCTGATCAGTATGCTTTTCAGTTTTATCAATTTAAAAGAAAAGACATAGTGACCATTGGAGAAGAAGAACTGAAGGCGCTGCCAGAAGGGCTGCCAATTACGCGGGAACGATCTGGTTTGATCGAAAATCCGCCTGGACGCAGGCTTTTTTTCATAGAACGCGAACCGTTTTTATTTCTAAACGGCGTCTTTCACCCGATACGTGAACAAGTAGTAAGGAAATTCTTTTTATATCATAAGCCAATCCCCGCTTCTTTTCGTAATATTCAGCAATTTCCAATTGGAAAGCCGTTTTATCCGGTGTACGATGAGATTATGAAGAAATTGAATATTGCAGCTGAGTAAAGGCACAGGCCATAAAAAGGAGACGTTCATGACAGGAGACTATTCAAAAACAGAACATCAATATATATTGTTAACGTCTGAATCGGCTTCGTTTGATCATTACAGCGTATATAGAGATCCGAAGCTGCCGCACATTTTTTCTCATAACTTTGTTCAGCTCCATGATACGTTTCCATTGAAGCGGTTATTGGACTTTTTGCCATCCGTACCAAAGCTGCTTCATGCAAATTATCTCCATTTAAAAGCGGCGCCGCAGCATGTTTTTCCGCTCGGGTTGAAGCAATCCCTTGTCAAAAGCGGGTTTGTTGTCGAGGATGAGCTGTTGTACGATATGAAGCTTAGTGATTGGAAAGGGCAGATGGGGCATCCGTTAACGGCATGGGGGACGGCTAAAAGTCTCAGTGATGGATCTTCTATCATGAAAATTTATGATTCCATTTATATCGGGGAAGCGATCGCTGAACAAAAATTAAAAAGAAAATATCCCTTTTATGAAACGGGTACGGTCATCCTTGTTGTTTGTTACAGCGATCCATCACAGAAGATTCCCATTGGGTGCGGCGAACTTTTCATCCATCCGCAAGAAAAAACGGCTAAAATCGAAGAAGTTGCCATTTTGGATCAGTTTCAAAGGAAGGGCTATGGCAGTATCTTAGTGAAAGAAATGCTGTCCATCGCAAAATCGCTCGGAATGGAAGCGGCCTATTTAGTGGCTACAAGCGCTGACGGTGCAACCTATTTTTACGAAAAGCTGACATTTAAAAAATATGAGCGGATACACACTGTTTTTCATTATTTCCTTTCATAAAATAGGCGTTTGTACCAACCATTTGGGACTTGGCCCGCATAACATGCCGTATATCGTGATAAGAAAGGATGAAAACAGCATGCATGGATACGCTGGATACGGTTACGGAACTGGCTGCGGGACAAATACGTTTGTATTGATTGTTGTCTTGTTCATTTTATTAATTATTGTCGGAGCCGCTTTTATTGGCTAAATATGAATTTCTAAAAGAGCCTTTCCATTCAGGAAGGCTCTTTTTTGTGAGAAAAGTTTTTCAGTGAACGTCATGCCGCAATTTGGACACTCATATAATATGTCAAAAGGGTTTTTGAGGTGGAAACATGAGCAGTTATTTGATTAAGCCGGAGCTTTGTTCTGCCTATCCGGTTGTCAGTCATGCGAAGGGTTCATATGTTTATGATCAGACCGGAAAAAGATATCTAGACGGCTCATCAGGTGCGGTGACATGCAATATCGGCCACGGGGTTCGTCATGTGACTGAGAGGCTGAAAGAACAGCTTGATCAGGTGTCTTTTGCTTACCGCTCACAGTTTACGAGCGAGCCTGCCGAGCAATTAGCCGCTCTCTTAGCGCAGGAGCTGCCGGGAGACGTGAATTGGTCTTTTTTTGTCAACAGCGGATCAGAAGCCATAGAAACAGCGATGAAAATCGCCATTCAGTATTGGCAGGAAAAAAAGCAAATCCAAAAATCCATCTTTTTGTCGCGGTGGAGCAGTTATCACGGAATAACTTTGGGAGCGCTTTCATTATCTGGTTTTTATGAGAGGAGATACCGATTCACCCATCTCATTGAGCGATATCCCGCTATCTCAGCTCCCCACATGTATCGGCTGAATGATAGGACGGATGAAGAAATTGTTCAAACTGCCGCTGATGAACTGGAAACGGCCATCAAAAGAATCGGAAGCCAATTTATCGCCGCCTTTGTGGCTGAGCCTATTATCGGTGCCGCAGGTGCAGCGATCACCCCGCCACCGGGATATTATGAGAGATTAACTGAGGTATGCCGCACACACGAAATACTCTTTATTGCAGATGAAGTGATGACAGGTCTTGGAAGAACAGGGAGGATGCTCGCGACAGAACACTGGCACACCGTTCCTGATATAGCTGTACTGGGTAAGGGCCTTGGTGCGGGGTATGCGCCTATTGCTGCTGCCGTTGTATCAGATCCTATTATTGAAACGATAAAACAAGGTTCGGGTGTGATTATGAGCGGCCACACATATAGTGCACATCCCTATTCAGCCAAAGCGGCTCTGGAAGTTTTGCGGTATGTGTTAAAGCACGGCTTGATCAAGCAATCAGAAAAAAAGGGAGCTGTGCTGAAAAAGAAGCTTATTGAGGCAGCTTCTCAAAGCAGCATCATTGGTGATGTACGAGGGAAAGGACTGCTATTAGGCATTGAATTTGTAGCAGACAAGAACACGAGGAACGTTTTTTCGCCAGAGCAGGCTATTACCCAGCGTATTGTAGCCGAGGCGAAAAAACGCGGACTGATTGTTTATCCTGCCAAAGCGGGAATAGACAGCGGGGAAGGAGATGCTGTCATTATTGCTCCGCCTTTTACCATTTCAGATCGTGAGACTGAAGAACTCATATCAATTTTTTCAGAAACAGTTGCAGCGATTGAAAAAAACTGAAAAGGGATTGAAATCAAATGGCGCCATTTCAAAAAACAATCAGCATCGAAACGGCAATTGCAGATGTCCAGGACGGATCGGTCCTGATGTTTGGCGGTTTTGGAGGAGTCGGCTCGCCTCCTTCATTGATTGAAGCTATATTAGACAGCGGTGTAACGGATTTAACCGTTATTTGCAATGATGCCGGGTTTCCGGAAATAGGGATCGGGCCGCTTATTGTCAATCAACGAGTCAAAACCCTGATCGCATCGCATATCGGTTCTAATCCAGTAGCGGGAAAACAAATGACAGACGGGTCGTTAGAGGTTCAATTTTCACCCCAGGGAACGCTTGCAGAACGGATTCGCGCCGGTGGAGCGGGGCTAGGCGGCATTTTAACTGACGTGGGGATTGATAATCAAATGGTTTGTGAGGGAAAGAACATCATGTCTATGGCAGGAAAGCGATATTTGATTGAAGAGGCGCTGACGGCTGATTTTGCTTTCATCAATGCGCACATTGGAGATGAATTCGGCAATTTAACGTATGACAAAACAGCGCGTAATATGAATCCGCTTATGGCGATGGCCGCAAGGAGAACCTTTGCCGAAGCTCAGCGTATCGTCCCGATGGGAGAGATTTCAGAAGAAAGGATTGTTACACCGGGGGTTTTTGTCGAGGGGGTTGTGAGAAGCGAAGGAGTGAAGTGGAAATGGGCTTGGGAGTAGCAGAGAGAGAACAGATCGCAAAACGGGCCGCTTCTGAAATCAAGCCGGGCATGATTGTGAATCTCGGTATCGGCATCCCATCTTTGGTGCCAAACTTTTTGCCGCCTGGTATCCAGGTCATGCTGCAGGCTGAAAACGGTGTGCTCGGCATTGGCGAAAGCCCTGAAAAGGGAGATGAGGATGAACATTTATGCAACGCGGCTGGATTTCCGGTCCGCGCTGTTAACGGTGCGTCTTATTTTGATACAACGGTGTCTTTTGCGATGATCAGAAGAGGCAAAATTGACATTACCATTTTAGGCGCCCTGCAGGTGAGCCAGTCAGGCGATTTGGCGAATTGGCTTGTCCCGGGAAAAAAGGTGCCGGGTATGGGCGGTGCGATGGAACTGGCCCAAAAAGCGAAAAAAGTGGTTGTCGTCATGAGTCATACAGATCAAAAAGGAAGGCCTAAATTAACCGAAACATGCACGCTTCCATTAACCGCAGCAGGCTGTGTAGATATGATCATTACTGAAAAAGCCGTTCTTGAGGTCGATGGCCGTCATTTCATTTTAAAAGAGGTGATGAATGGCTCGACAATCACCGAGGTGAGAAGGCTGACTGAAGCTGAAATCAAAATAGATATGCCTTTTTCTTAAAGGGGGAATGAGGATGCAAGACATTGAGAAAAAAGTAATCGAGTGGCTTGATCAGCATTCGGCCAAAGCCATTCGTCTTCTCAAAAGGCTGATTGGAGAAAAAAGCACATTGGGTTCAGAATTTAATGCCCAAGCTGTTGTGCTGGAAAAACTGCGGCAATTTCATATGGACATTGACGTGTGGGAGCCAAGCCTAAAGCAATTAAAACAGCATCCCTACTTTAAATCAGACCGCTCCGATTTTCATGAGAGTCCGAACATCGTTGCAAAAAAAACGGGAGCGGGCGGGGGCCGGTCGCTGATTTTAAACGGCCATATCGATGTTGTGCCTGAAGGAAGCGTGAATGATTGGAAGCATGAACCGTTTCAAGCTGTAGAAGAAAACGGTAAAATATACGGCCGCGGCTCAACGGATATGAAGGGAGGCAATACAGCCCTTCTTTTTGCTTTAGAAGCCCTGAACGCCTGCGATGTCAAATTGAAAGGTGATGTGTTATTTCAAAGTGTTGTCGATGAAGAGTGCGGCGGAGCGGGAACACTGTCTGCCATCATGAGAGGGTATCGTGCTGACGGGGCGCTGATTCCGGAACCGACGAACATGAAACTTTTTATAAAGCAGCAGGGGTCGATGTGGTTTCGGATCACAGTGAAGGGATTAGCGGCACATGGAGGCACACGCTATGAAGGGGTAAGCGCGATTGAAAAAAGCATGCATGTGATCAGAGCCATACAGGAGCTGGAAAAAGTCCGCAATGCCAGAATCTCAGATCCGCTGTACGACAATGTCCCAATACCTGTACCGGTGAATATCGGCACCATCTCAGGCGGAGCGTGGCCTTCTTCAGTTGCAGACCGTGTCGTCATAGAAGGGAGATGCGGAATTGCGCCCCATGAGAAGCCAGAAGCAGTAAAACTTGAATTGGAAAACTGGCTGAAGGATTTAGATTACCGTGATGAATGGTTTAAACGCCATCCGATTAAAGTTGAGTGGTTCGGCGCTCAATGGCTTCCGAACGATTTGCCTAATGACCATCCTTTGATTTCAGTGCTGCAATCAGCCTATCAAAAAATGAAACAGACAGAGCCGATCATCGAAGCCTCGCCATGGGGAACGGATGGAGGGCTTTTATACCATGCAGGCGATACGCCCGTGATCGTTTTCGGGCCAGGAGAAACAAAAACAGCTCATCAAGCAAATGAATACATTGAGATTGAAGCCATGATAGAATCTGCTAAGATTATCGCTCTTTTTGTGATCGATTGGTGCGGGCTTCATACAGGCGGGGAGGGGGAGAATGAGGATGCTCAAGTCGATAATGAGTAATGGTGTCACAGCTGTTCTGGACCATGACAGCTTTAATAGGCGAATAAGAGTTGTCCGTTATGACGGCGCTATTGAGCAGGCCCTGCCTGATATCGTGGCAGCGGCAAAAGAAGAGGATGCGGAAAAAATCATCGTCTATACGAAACTGCAAGATGAAGCTGTGCTTGCCAGACAATTGTTTGCGCCGGAGGGTTTTCTCGAGGGCTATTATCTCGGCCACTCGGCTTGTGTCATGGCGCGTTACCTCACAGAAAAACGCAGGCAAACAGATTCATATATAAAGGAACAGGAGATGATCGAAGCCTTATACCGCACAGCACCTCACCCCTGTAGCGAAAACAGTCCAAACTTTACGATGAGAAAAGCGGAAATAAACGACATGTATCAGCTTTCGATGTTGTTTAAAAAAGTATTCCGTACGTACCCGACCCCTGTATTTGATCCCGCATACATTGAAAAGACGATGAATGAAAATGTGATGTATTATGTCATGTTTGATCATGACCGCCTGATCAGCGCAGCAAGCGCAGACATCAATCCAGAGCTCGGTCATGCAGAAATAACCGACTGCGCTGTGCTTCCGGAATATCGAGGCCATTCGCTGACAAGCTTTTTAATCGAGGCATTAGAAAAAGAAATGGCCGAGAAAGCAATCTTTCACGTGTTTTCTCTCGCCCGGGCTGCCTCTTTTGGGATGAATGCTGTATTGTATCATTCCGGTTATCAGTATGGCGGAAGGCTGATTAATAATTGCTATATAGCGGAAGGTCTTGAAAACATGAACATTTGGTGCAAGCACCTGTAAGTCAAAACGATGCGCGAGGGAGGAATTCATTTGGAAAGCAAATGGTATAAACCGAAACGGCATTGGAAGGAGATCGAGTTATGGAAGGACGTTCCGGAAGAGAAATGGAACGATTGGCTTTGGCAGTTAACACATACAGTAAGAACGGTTGATGACTTAAAAAAAGTCATTCACTTGACCGAGGATGAAGAGGAAGGCGTTAGAATCTCTACCAAAACGATCCCCTTAAATATTACACCATATTATGCTTCTTTAATGGACCCCGATAACCCGAGATGCCCGGTCCGCATGCAGTCAGTGCCTCTTTCTGAAGAAATGCACAAAACAAAATACGATCTGGAAGATCCCCTCCATGAGGATGAAGATTCACCGGTACCCGGACTGACACACCGCTATCCCGACCGTGTCCTGTTTCTTGTCACCAATCAATGTTCCATGTACTGCCGCTACTGCACAAGAAGGCGTTTTTCCGGACAAATCGGAATGGGAGTTCCTAAAAAACAGCTTGATGCTGCAATTGCTTATATCCGGGAAACACCTGAAATCCGCGATTGTTTAATTTCAGGCGGTGACGGACTGCTAATCAATGACCAAATTTTAGAATACATCTTAAAAGAGCTGCGCAGCATTCCGCATTTGGAAGTCATTAGGATCGGAACGAGGGCTCCGGTCGTCTTTCCGCAGCGCATTACCGATCAGCTGTGCGAGATCTTGAAAAAATATCATCCAGTCTGGCTGAACACCCATTTCAATACAAGCATCGAAATGACAGAGGAATCCGTTGAGGCCTGTGAAAAATTAGTGAACGCAGGAGTGCCGGTCGGAAATCAGGCCGTCGTGTTAGCCGGTATTAATGATTCGATTCCCATCATGAAAAAACTCATGCACGACTTGGTAAAAATCAGAGTCCGTCCGTATTATATTTATCAGTGTGACCTGTCAGAGGGGATCGGACATTTCAGAGCTCCTGTTTCCAAAGGTTTGGAGATTATTGAAGGGCTGCGAGGCCATACCTCGGGCTATGCGGTTCCGACCTTTGTCGTTGACGCACCAGGCGGCGGGGGGAAAATCGCCCTGCAGCCAAACTATGTCCTGTCGCAAAGCCCTGACAAAGTCATCTTAAGAAATTTTGAAGGTGTGATTACGTCATATCCAGAACCGGAGAATTACATTCCTAATCAGGCTGACGCCTATTTTGCGTCCGTTTTTCCTGACATCGCTGACAAAAAGGAGCCAATTGGACTGAGTGCCATTTTTGCTGACAAAGAGGTTTCATTTACACCGGAAAACGTAGCCAGAATCAAAAGGCGGGAGGCGTTTACAGCGAATCCGGAGCATGAAACATTAAAAGACCGGCGTGAGAAAAGAGATCAGCTTAAAGAAAAGAAATTTTTGGCGCAGCAGAAAAAACAGAAAGAGGCTGAAAGCGGAGGGGATTCTTCATGAAAACATGCGAATGGTGCGGCGAGCTTGAAGCAGTACCCGGCAGGAACACGGTGTACTGGGAGCTCCCTGACGGATCAAGAGCCATAGAGCTGACTGACACCCCCGCCATGGTGTGTGCTTCCTGCGGAATGACCTATCAGGAGGAAGCCACAATAAAGGTGATTGAGGATCAGCTGCTTTTGATTCAAACAAAAAAACTGCCTCAAAGCCTGACCTACCAGCAGCTCATGGAGACAGAAAGGATTCTGAAACGCAACTATTTTGACTTCTCCTGAATGATGTTTCGGTATTCTTTTGTTGTATTTTTACACTTGAACTGTATAATAGAACAACAAAAGACAGACATCAGGAGGGGAAACCCATGAAATCCTTTTATCACTATTTATTGAAATATAGACACCCGAAGCCGCAGGACAGCATCAGTGAATTTGCCAATCAGGCGTATGAGGATCACAGCTTTCCGAAAACCTCAACCGATTATCATGAAATCAGTTCATATTTGGAGCTGAACGCTGATTACCTTCACACGATGGCGACGTTTGATGAAGCTTGGGATCAATACGAGGCTGAAGTTCACGGCAGATAATAGCTGTTTCGTCCGCAGATTCCTGCGGATTTTTTTATGTCCTAATCTAACCATAATTGGATATTTCCTTTGGTTTTCATGCCCATGCGAATTGGCGTCACCCGGCATACGATAGCGTATGAGAAATGTTGCGGCGAGGGGGAGACACCATGAAGCAAAATAAACCGAAATTCCAAGTAGGGGATGTCGTAGTCGTCATTATGTATGGAACAGTAGGCACCATCACAAAAGTACACCAAATTGATCATTACTATCTTTATGAAGTCAATCATAATGAAGTCTTATACTTTGAATCGTCCATTCAGCTGTACAAAGATTATGAGGGTGTCATTGTCGACATGGAAAAGCTGGATATTGAGTATGAATTCCTTATTGGGGATGTTGTTTATGTAAAAGATTATGGAAAAGAACTCTTCCGCATTATCGGCCACAGAACAGAAATTTGGAGATATTTAGAAGATGGCTGGGAAGATATCATTTATGAGCTGACCCGTTTAAAGGATGGAGAGTGGCTTGAAACGGAGGAAGAGGATCTCACGCTGGTGCTGAGAAAATATGAAATGGACCAGTTTGTACACCAGCTGTTGTTTGTCCACTATGTCGGAGAAACTGGCCATGAGATCGGCGAAGATATTGCATCGTCTGCTCTTCTTCAGTTTGAAGGCGATGATGAAGATCAAGATACCCTTCACATCCTTGCTGTATCAATTGTTGATGAGCTTCTCGATATTTATAACGACTACAAAATTCTGTATGACATGTTTCGAGATGAAGAATATAAGGATATGATGATATTTGTTCTGGAAAGTTTAAAAGAGCATTTCAGTTAGTTTGTGAACATGCAGATCAAGACATATAAAAAATAAGGCAGACAGCCCCATATCATCACAAGCGTCATTCCTTTAAGCGTTTTTTCCATGATGATATCGAATCTTTCTCCGTCCAGTGCTTCCATCATTTTAGCAATCATTCCCGTCAGCCTCCCGTGGCTTGTTTTTTATTCAATGTATATGATTGAAAGAATAGTTTAGAACACCGGGTATAATTCAGCCTGTTTTTTCATAAAACATAAAAAAGGAGGCGGTACGGAGATGAAAGAAATAGATCTTGTGATTGATACAGAGGAAATCGCTGAATTTTTTTACAGAGAGCTTGCGCGACGGGGCTACATACCGAGTGAGGATGAGCTGTTTGAAATCGCTGACATTACCTTTGATTATTTGATAGAAAAATGTATGATAGATGAAGAGCTGGATGAAGATGATTGAAGCTTAAAACCGGAGTGGTCAGCTCCGGTTTTATTATTCGTGTTTTATGAATTCTGTGATAATTGAGGTGGTTTACATGTTGTACAAGCCCGTAAGCCTGTTACTTTTCTTTCTTTTTCTAGCTGCGGCCATTCATACAAATGCTGTTCAATCAGCGGATGAAGCGATAAGCAAGGCGGCTGTTTTGACCCGTCACCCATGGCTTAATGAGGTCATGACAGGGATTACGCATCTTGGTGCTTCTTTTATTCTGCTCCCTCTTATCGCAATCATTGGAGCGGGCCTGTTTTTTTACAAAAAAACAGGGGACGGCCTTTTGATGCTCTTGATATTCGGTGCGGATCGGCTATTAAACAAAGTCTTAAAAGAATGGATCGAACGAGTGAGGCCTGATTTTGCTCCGCTGGTACATGAATCATCCTTCAGCTTTCCGAGCGGCCACTCCATGAATGCTGCCTGTGTTTATCCTGTCTTAGCCTACTTTTTAGTGAAACACATTCCGTTTTTGTCCAAACATAAAAAAATCGTATACACCATAGCCGGCGTGATCACAGTTTTGGTCGGCATAAGCAGAGTATACTTGGGGGTTCACTTTGTGACCGATGTGCTAGGAGGCTTTAGTCTCGGCCTGCTTCTATTTTTCCTAGTAAAAGATTTTGACGAAAAGATGAAGCGGTTTCGACAAAAATAGAGAGAGGAAAACGCGGCAAAAACGCCAATATGTTATAGAAATAAAAGGGAGGGGATCTTGATGATGTTATCCGTGTTTAAAAAGAAGTCTTGTTCCTATGACGTGACAATATTTCAAACACCCCGGTTTGGCGAAAAAAAAGGCTACAGAGCCGTCTATCGAACTGAACTGAACGGGAGCGGTCATCAAGATGTGCTGAAAAGGGCATTCTCTTTGTTTAATGTATTTGACACCGTTCCAAGTGATTATGATGCGAGATTTGTTGCCACAGGAGACGTGATTCTGATTGATGAAGGCAGAAAAGGCAAGACATATTACAAACTGCTTCCCGCCGGATGGAGGAAAATCAATCGTCTGATTGTGCAAACGACATAACAAAAAGAAAACTGCGGACTTCCGCAGTTTTCAGCAGTTTAAGGCTTGCGTTTGGCAGCGGAATATTCTTTCCCGTGCGCCTCTTCAGCTGCAATGACATCTTTTGCAGGTATGTGATTGTTCTTTTTTTGACCGGTAATCCGGTTGCGCTGTTTTTTACCCATGTCTTATCCCTCCTTCCTGCGGTTAGGTTTTCAAATAAACACCTCGTTTATCCCGTTTTTCACAGGAAGTGCCCGAACAGCCTCAGAGCATTTCTTTTTTCACTATATTCCTTTATAATCAATGCTGAAGTTTGTCTCATCATGACATTCGTTGTAAAATGAACGGACTGGATGATAATTTAGATTTAGGAGGATAAGAGATGAGTGTACATATAGGTGCTGAAAAAGGACAGATTGCGGATACAGTGCTTTTGCCGGGAGATCCTCTCCGAGCAAAATTTATTGCTGAAACGTATCTTGAAGATGTAGAATGCTACAATGAAGTCAGAGGCATGTATGGATTTACGGGTACATATAAAGGCAAGAAAATTTCCGTGCAAGGCACGGGAATGGGCGTTCCTTCTATTTCGATTTATGTGAATGAACTAATTCAAAGCTATGACGTACAAAACTTAATTAGAGTAGGTTCTTGCGGCGCTATCCGTAAAGATGTCAAGGTGCGGGACGTCATTTTGGCTATGACCTCCTCAACTGATTCACAAATGAACAGGGTTGCTTTTGGAAGCATTGATTTTGCCCCATGCGCAGATTTCGAGCTTTTAAAAAATGCTTATGATGCCGCAAAGGATAAAGGTGTGCCGATAACTGTAGGAAGCGTATTTACAGCTGATCAGTTCTATAACGACGATTCGCAAATCGAAAAGCTTGCAAAATACGGCGTGCTCGGCGTTGAGATGGAAACAACCGCATTGTATACATTAGCAGCGAAGCACGGAAGAAAAGCGCTGTCAATACTCACTGTGAGTGACCACGTACTAACAGGAGAAGAAACAACAGCGGAAGAGCGTCAAACCACATTTCATGATATGATAGAAGTGGCTTTACATTCCGTATCACAATAAAATAAATCAAGAGGCGTGCTGGATGCCGGCAGCCTCTTCTTTATGAATGCGGAAACGATTGATAAAAGGAAGGAAATGGAGTATGAAAAAGACCGGTAAGTGGTTCTCGCTGGCAGCGGCTCTGAGTGTGACGGCATTAGTCGGAGCCGGCTGCAGCATGTCAAACGGAGATGCTCAAAAGGATACGAAAACCACAGCAGAAACGAAGCAAACAGAACAAAAAACAGCTGACAGCAAAAAAGAAAACAAGCAGGACAGTGAGTTTTCATTGGAAAGCAAATATTTCAATGATACTAAACAAGTAGATGGTCTGGAAACCATTCAAAATCCAGAAAATATACTCGCTTTGGTCAATAAAGAATACGCTTTGCCCGAAAACTATGAACCTAGTGATCTTGTTATACCTGATGTTGAGTTTTCTTTTGAAGAAAAGATTCAAAAACGTTACATCAGGAAGGAAGCGGCCGGCGCATTAAAGACGATGTTCGCTGCTGCGAAAAAGGAAGGCTATGAACTGGCAGCTGTCTCGGGATACCGCGCGTATGACAGACAGAAAGTCATTTTTAACAATGAAGTAAACCTAAAAGGGGAAAAGAAGGCAAGGGAAGCGGTTGCTTACCCGGGTGAAAGCGAGCACCAAACAGGCCTAGCGATGGACATCTCAAGCCGGAGCAATGGCTTTCAGATTAATGAAGCGTTTGGAAGCACGGCAGACGGAAAATGGGTGCAAGACAATGCTTATAAATATGGTTTTATCATTCGCTATCTTAAAAATAAAGAAGATATTACGAAATACAAATATGAGCCATGGCACTTGCGCTATGTAGGCAAAAAGGCCGCAAAAGTCATCCATGACAATGATTTAACGCTGGAAGAGTATTTTGAAAAAGTGAAGAAAATCTAAATAGAAAGCCCGCTTACAATTTGATAAGCGGGCTTCATTGTGTTTGATGAATCTGGCGCTTGCACAGACAATAAGTCTATGCTTACCAGAAGAATAAACCAGCCAGAGCCACTCCTGTAATTAAACCGAGGGAAATACCGTAAGCTGCTCCGTATCCTCCATAGCCGCCCCAATATCCGTAACCGAAACCTCTAGGACCCGCGCCGGCAGGTGTTATATAAACCCTGTCTCTTGTGACACGGGTAATTCTGCCGACGTGCACTCTTCCGCCTCTTTCAGTAATTCTGACGACTTTACCTTGGTGGTTCCTGCAAAGATGGTAATATCTCTCCAATCTTGTTTCCCTCCTATACTGACTTTCTATCAGCATATGATAGACAGGATAAAAAGGTTGGACGAAAACAGGGGGTGATACGCCGTTTTACTTATACGCGATAAAGATACAATGTCCCATGTACTCACTATAGATCTGCATGAGTTCATAATGTGTTTGAAGTGTATCGTAATAGATAGGGGCAATCGTTTGCGATAAATCCATTTCTGTGGTTGGCTCAAATTCCATGTCGTCCGGAAGAAGTGATATCGCTTCCGTTTTTTGAAAGCCATAGGTTCTCAGGAGTTTATGCCACTCGAGTTCTTCATGTAAGCAAGTAAAACCGTAGAAATCCATCATTTCCTTTTTTTCTGCGGGCGGCATCGGTTTTTTTAAAGCTGCTTCAATACCAATCAGCATCCCGCCGGGCTTCAATACTCTTGACATTTCCTGAAGAGAGGATGACAGATGGGAAAAACTGAGGACTGACTCGGACAATACGCATGAAAAGGACTCGGAAGAAAACGGGAGGCGTTCCAGTTCAGCTTGATATGAAGGGATGGCGAGCCCTTCATTTGCAAATCTTTTTTTCGCTTTCTCAAGCATGATAGGGTCTTTATCAACAACTGTTACAGGGTAAAGCAAATGGCCTAAATAAGCCGCTGTTTGTCCTGTTCCGCATCCGGCATCAAGAATCGGCTGATCCGGGGAGGGCACGGCTTTTTGCAAGACCGCTTTTGAAAAAGCCAGTCCGCCCGGATGCGCTCCTGCGACACCGAATAAGGACAGCATTTCTAAATATCGGCTCAATATCGAATCCTCCTTTTTCTTTATCATATGTCATATAAAGACATAGGGTTTATGAAAAGCGAAAGAAGGGCGTTTCTCATTCTTTTTTGCTCCGAGTTGACGAATAAGAAATCGTCTATGATAATATTGTAAGAAGAAAAAGGTGGTGTTTAATTGAAACGGCAATTTAAACTGTTTTTTATAGTGCTGATCACTGCGGTTGTCGCTTCGGCGCTTACTTTATTTATTACGGGCAATTCCAGTATCCTGGGCCAAAAATCAATTCGTGCGGGAGACAGTCAGTTCGACAAGTTAAATAAAGCGTATGAGCAAATCAAAGGTGATTACTACCAAAAGACAGACGATGACAAATTAGTAGACGGAGCAATTAAAGGAATGATTGAATCTCTGGATGATCCGTATTCGACATATATGGATCAAGAGGAAGCAAAATCATTCGACGAGACCATTTCTGCATCCTTTGAAGGGATCGGAGCGCAAGTAGAGGAAAAAGACGGTGAAATCCTTATTGTGTCGCCAATTAAAGGTTCACCTGCTGAAAAAGCGGGGATCAAGCCGAAGGACCAGATCCTTAAGGTGAACGGAAAAAGCGTCAAAGGCATGAATGTAAATGAAGCCGTCGCTTTAATCCGCGGAAAAAAGGGCACAAAAGTGAAGCTTGAGCTTAACAGAGCGGGTGTCGGTCATATCGATGTTTCCATTAAGCGCGATACCATTCCTGTAGAGACCGTCTATTCCGAGATGAAAGACAACAATATCGGAGAAATTCAAATTACTTCTTTCTCTGAAACAACGGCAAAAGAGCTGAAAAGCGCCATTGACAGTTTAGAGGAAAAAGGCGCTGAAGGCTATATTTTAGACTTAAGGGGCAACCCGGGCGGTTTAATGGAACAGGCGATTACAATGAGCAACATGTTCATTGATAAAGGAAAAAACATCATGCAGGTTCAATATAAAAACGGTTCTAAAGAAGTCATGAAGGCTGACAAAGAACGAACAATAACCAAACCTACCGTCGTTTTAGTCAATGACGGCACAGCCAGCGCCGCGGAAATTATGGCCGCTGCCCTCCATGAATCGTCAGGCATACCGTTAATCGGGGAAACGACATTTGGCAAAGGCACGGTGCAGACTGCAAAAGAATATGATGACGGCTCTACTGTCAAACTGACAGTCGCCAAATGGCTGACGGCTGACGGTGAATGGATTCATAAAAAAGGGGTCAAGCCCCAAGTGAAAGCAGAGCTGCCTGATTACGCGAAGCTGCCGTTTTTGGACGCGGATAAAACGTATAAATCCGGTGATTCAGGCACAAACATCAAAGTCGCTCAGCAAATGTTCAAAGCACTTGGCTACAACGTAAAAGTTAACAGTACGTATGACCAGGATTTTGTATCTGTCGTCAAACAGTTCCAGCAAAAAGAGAAGCTGAAAGAAACAGGCGTATTGACTGGCGAGACAACAACGAAATTAATGACAGAACTTCAAAAGAAACTGTCGAATAATGATACGCAAATGGAAAAAGCAATTGAAACACTGAAAAAAGAGATGTGAAAAACCCCATACGCGTCTGCCGCGTATGGGGTTTTTATGCGCCCCTCTGACTTGGGTTAGGCTCTTGTTTTTTACCAAATAAACCTTCAATGACAGGATTGGACCCTGCTTTTTTGACGAACAGCGGATTCAGGATCACCACAGCGATGATGTTGGCGGCCAAACCCCAGAACCCTTCATAAATACCATTTGCGGATTGAGTGGCATACACAATAAATGTTACTGCAAGGCCGACTAATAATCCGATAACTGTCGCTTCTTTCGTTTGATGCTTCCAGAATAGGCTGACAGCAATCGCTGGGAAGATTTGCACCATGCCTGATACGCCTAATAGCTGAAGTGTCACTAAGGCAGTCGGGAACAGCATGCCAAACAGAAGCGCAAGGCCGATAACAACAAACACCATTGAACGTGTGACAAGGGTCAGCTTGCTTTGGGACACATTCGGATGAATCAAATCCCGATACAGGTTATTGGCAAATAAATTTGATGCTCCGATGGCCATGATAGAACAAGGGATCAATGAAGCAAGAGCAATTGTGGCATATGCAAAACCTTGTGCCACACCGCCGTAAGATGTTTGAATCAAATGCAGCAGTGCCAGTCTTGGATTTGTATCTTCCGGCAGGACAAGAAAGGCGATAAAACCAAGAAAAATGACCAAAATTAATACAATATTATAAAGCGGCAAGAACATGCTGTTTTTTCTTACTGCATCGGCGCTTTTCGCAGTGAAAACACCTGTAGCGGCATGTGCCCACATAAAAAGTGCCAGAGCGGAAACAATAGATGCTGTGATAAACCAAGGGATGCCTTTTGGCCCTTCTGACGGTATCGTCAGCATTTGCGGCGCTTCCTTCACTAACGTGTCAATCATCGGCGTCCAGCCGTTAAAATGAATGAGAGGGAGGGACACCACCATAAACAGCATAATGACCCACACTAAAATGTCTTTAATGATGGCTGTAAATGTAGGCCCTTTAATCCCGCTGAAAAATGTGTAAAGAGCAACAAGAATAAATGAGATGATCACAACGAATTTTACGTTTATATATCCGGTGCCGGCAACCTGGAGCGTATCTTGAATGCCGCTCAGTTGAAGACATATGTAGGGAATGAGCATGAGCACACCGACAATGGCAACAAGACTTGCTAAAAGCTTGCTGTCAAAACGTTCCCGGGCGTAATCCGCCAGTGTTGTTAATTTGTGAATTTTCGCAATATTCCAGAGTTTTGGCAGGAAGAAGTAAGCGATAAAGTAGGCCAAAACAGAATAAGGAATGGCGAAAAATGCAACACTACCGCCGGTAAAAGCAGTACTGGTCAATCCTAAAAAAGTGTAGGCCGTATAGAGGTCGGCGCCTACTAAAAACCAGACGAGAAGGCCGCCGAAGCGCCTGCCGCCAACAGACCATTCTTCCACCGAGGCGCGTGAGGATTTGTCTCTTCCAGCGAGAAATCCGATACAGACAACGCTTAATACGATAATAGCTGTAATGAGAAGTGCAGTCAGATTCCCTTGCATTATTCAAGTCCTCCATCTTTTTTTTGCATCTGGTATATGCCGAACGAGCATAACGGCGTAATAATAATCCACAACAGCAGCCAGAAGTGGAAAAACGGAAGGCCGAACATAATCGGTTCCATTCGATTCACAAGCGGCAATAGGGCAAGCTGAACGAATGGCAAAAGAATGAGAATAACAATAAATGCTTTTTTAACCATTTCTTTTCCTCCTGAATCATGATAATGCTCACTATAATAGCAGTTGTAAGAAAAGATCACAAGATCATTATTAGAAAAAAGTGATTTTTTTAATTATTCAATCAAAAACACATGGTTTGCATCCTGCATGGTAAAGGTTTAAAATAATAAATATCTTGAAATCGAGATAAATAGGAGTGGAAGCATGAAAACAGAAGGTTTGCATCATGTCACAGCATTCGCCAAAGATCCGCAAGAAAATTTGCGGTTTTATACAGAAGTGCTTGGGCTTCGGCTTGTTAAAAAAACAGTCAACTTTGATGATCCCGGAACATATCATTTTTATTTCGGAAATCAAAATGGAGATCCCGGTACCATTATAACCTTTTTTCCGTTCCAGGGAAGCGGACAGGGAACGGTGGGCAAAGGCCAAGCGGGTCGGGTCTACTTTTCAGTTCCTAAAGGCTCCCTGTCTTTTTGGAGGAAACGCCTTGAGAAAAATGGGCTGGATCCCGAGGAGAAAACGTTATTCGGTGAAAAGGGTCTGGTTTTTTGTGATACGGAAGGCCTTCCGCTAGCGATCATGGAGAATGAAAAAAGCGGCAAAAGCGGGTGGGCGCCTGACGGTATTTCAGAACATGAAGCGATCACAGGGATGAAAGGCGTGCTGCTGTATTCCTATGCCCCGCAGGCGACCATTCAATTGTTAACCGAAAGCCTCGGATACACCAAAGCGGCGGTAGAAGACCAGATTGTCAGGCTGACATCATCAGCGGCCATCGGGGGCATCATTGACGTACATTTACACCCTGAAAAAAGAGGGGTGGGAGGTTATGGCACGGTGCACCATGTAGCATTTCGGACAACGAAAGAGGAACAGGCGAAATGGCTGCCGATTCTTGCCGAAAATCATCTTCCTTCGTCAGAAATCCTTGACAGAGAATATTTCACATCCGTTTATTTCAGGGAGAAAGGCGGTATCTTATTTGAAATCGCCACAGATGAACCGGGCTTTATGACAGATGAAACGTTTGCTGAGCTAGGGACTTCATTAAAACTGCCTGAATGGCTGGAGAAACATCGAAAACAAATGACAGACGTTTTGCCTGAACTATAAAAGGGGGAATTTACAATGAACCATATTTTTGAAAAAGGGACATCTGACAACGTACTGTTGCTGTTACATGGCACTGGCGGAAATGAGCACGATCTGCTTTCGCTAGGACGGTTTATAGACCCTCATGCCCATTTGCTTGGTGTCAGAGGATCAGTGCTTGAAAATGGAATGCCGCGCTTTTTTAAACGTCTGAGTGAAGGGGTCTTTGATGAAAAGGACCTCGTGGAGCGGACAAGAGAACTGAAAGAATTCATCGACGAGGCAGCAGAAATGTATCAATTTGACCGTGGCCGAGTGATTGCGGTCGGTTATTCAAACGGCGCAAATATTGCGGCAAGCCTGCTTTTTCATTATAAAGATGTCTTAAAAGGGGCTATTCTCCATCATCCGATGGTTCCGATACGTGGTATCAAGCTGCCTGACATGACAGGACTTCCTGTTTTTATCGGTGCCGGAAAATACGACCCTCTCTGCACGAAGGAAGAATCAGATGAGCTTCATCGCTATTTGCGTGACAGCGGGGCGTCAGCCTCCGTTTTTTGGCAGGATGGGGGCCATCAGCTGACGCAGCATGAAGCTGAACAGGCTCGCGAATGGTACAAAGATGTGATTGTATAAAAAAACCTTAGTCCGAATACGGACTAAGGTTTTTCATATCCTTACAGCCAAGTTGACACGTTTGAAAGCGGCAAGCGGTTGCTTTGATGGGCAGGTTTCACTGCTTTTCCGATTGAAATGAGCATAACCGGAACATAGCGCTCACTGATATCAAATTGCTTTTGGAACTGCTCTTTGTTAAATCCGCCGATTGCGCAAGTGTCATAACCTTTTGCTTTTGCGGCAATCATAAGCTGCATAGCCGCTAAAGAAGCATTTAAGAAAGCGGAATCACGAGCGAATTGTTCACTTTGATAGGCACCATTAATTTGGCCGAGCAAAGTTTGTTTGATTTCATCTGTAATATAGCCCTGGTTTACCAATTCAGCATATACGTTTTCGCCGTTTTCATTTGCCTTTAAATCGCCTAAAATAGCAACAACAGCTGAAGACTCAACGATTTGTTTTTGATTATAGGCTACAGGAAGAAGTTCCGCTTTTGCTTCATCGCTGTGAAATACGGTGAAATGCCAATGCTGAAGGTTCCAAGCTGAAGGCGCTTTAGTGGCAAGATCCAATAGCTCAGTCAGCTCCTCCTTAGAGATGGGGGCATTCGTATCATACTCCTTTACAGAAGCACGTGCTTTTAAAACGTCCAGAGTATTCGTCATAGTGTTTCCTCCTTCGGATAAACGTGGTATGATAATAGAAAAGTTAGAAGCTTACTAAATGTAACTTGAAAGATTATTGTAATGGATCATGGAAAACATGTCAATCAATAGATGAAGGGATGAGGACTTGTGGGAAATACAATGTGCCCTAAAATGGAATCCGCTTTCTCATTGCTGGGAAAACGATGGAACGGTCTGATCATCCATGTGCTTATGGATGGGCCGAAACGGTTTAAAGAGATTACGGAAACAATTCCGATGATCAGCCAAAAAATGCTGGCGGAGCGCCTAAAAGAGCTTGAACAAAACGAGATCGTCGAGCGGCAGGTTCTTCCTGAAACGCCGGTCAAAGTTATTTACACGCTGACTGAAAAAGGAACGGCGCTTCAAGCTGTATTCCAAGAGATGCAAGCGTGGGCCGACCAATTTTGCGAGCCCGGTGAAACAGTGTGCGAAGAAGAGAAATAAGGAAAGAGGCGTCCGGGAAAGAGCCTTTGTTTCAATGTAAAGTCATGTGAAGGGTGATTCATGCCGTTTACATGACTTTTTATATTTGTCAGAGTGGCTTTTACAGATGAGCAAAAGTAATGGTCATGTGAAGGAGATATACAAATATCGAAAAAGATCGCGTGAAAAAGTGATTAGCAGCTAACCTATTGTTAATGGATAGAATCATTTATCCCGTTATGCACATCACCAAATCAGCTCTATCTGCCTGTATTTTATATGTACGGTCAAAACCTAGTCAGCTTACATTAGAGAGACGGGCATCGAAACTGGATGTAAATAAGGAATTCAGGCTCCATCTGCCGCATTTTAATTACTCATTATCCCCGTCTTGCCGGCTGTTTTCATTCTGATAATGAAATAGAAATGAGCGAAGAAAAGAGAGAGTATCTGCTGGAACTCTCTCTTTTTTTATGATATGCAAACTTGCCATTTTCATTATCTTATAGTTTTCCATTCAAAAATTGCGCTTCCCCAAGACCGAAACTCCAGTCTGCGTCACCATTTTCGGTAATGGATACCATTAAATCTTCAGGGGAAATCCCACATTCGGCTTGGAGCTTTTCAGCCAGCAGGGCATACAGTTTTTCCTTTTGGCTTTCTGTTCTTGTTTTGCTTGTCATACTGATGATAACCAGATCTTTGCTTCTTTGAAACCCTAATCCTGTGTCCTGGATCATAAGCTCGTTTTCCGGATGCTGATGGACAATTTGATATCGGTCTCTTTCCGGAACGCCAAACGCTTCGACCATGGCTTGATGGGCAGTGTCTAATAACAATTGCAGTGATTTTTCGTCACGGCCTTCAATTAAATCAAAACGTAATAATGGCATGTGAATTCCTCCTCTTGTGAAGTTGTAATCTGTCTGTTTTCACATTGATTGATTTGCTTTCAGACAATGCATAGATATAAGAATCGCTTACTTGATAAAAACCATAACATATAACCAAAAGGTAATCAACATATAACTAATTGATGATTTGAGTTTGTGATAGCGAAACAAGGTGAACTATAGCGTGATTGATAGGCGTTGATGGAAAATTAGTGTGAATTACAAGTTGATCAAAAGATAACAATTATATAACCAATGCATTTTTGTTTTCTTATGATTAAAGCAAAAGGACACACGTTTGTTGTTTCATTTTTAGTAGACATGGATATCAATAAAATCGGTCTTCATCACTAGTCATGCATTTGATGGTGGATTTTAAAAGATAAAGCTTGAGCATGACCAAAAACATTTCCAACTGGGGCGCCGCTTACAACAGTTCTCCCAGTATCAGGGCTTTGCTGTGTGTTTGACAGAGCTGATGATGTTACATTACAGGTTTCTGGTCATAGCCCAATCGTTTTTCTTCTTTGTTGAATACCTTACATATAGGCAGACATAAAGGAGGAAAAAATCATGTACCCTCATCATTCTTATTATCGCGGGAATCCAATTGCAGCCGGATACCCGGCGCGAAGTCCTTTTGTGTTTGGCGCTCCTTTAGTCGGCGGTTTATTAGGCGGCTTTCTCGGGAGTGCGCTGTTTAACTACCCACGCCCTTACGCTTATCCGCCCGGCCCTTACGGTTACGGAGGCGCACCGTACGGTTTTGGTGCCGGTGTGCCATACGGCGGATACCCCGGTTTCTATTAACAAAAACGGCCTGCATCGGTGCAGGCCGTTTTTTATCGGAATATTTCCACCTCGGACATATTGTAGTCATGCTGTTTCTGGAACATCACTTCCAGAAGGCCGTCCTTATAGACGGCTTTTGTTCCTTTGCGTTTGACTAAACAAGGCAGGTTTATCTTTTTGGGATGGTTTGCATTCGGGAAATTCTCTATCATTAGTGTGTGTGAAGTGTGTTTAATTTTTACCTGATCCAGCTGGCCTTCACTGATTGGCACTTTTACAAACACATGCTCTGTTGTTTCAAAGAGATCTATGTCAGATGTAGTGTCAGGTTTGACGTGCTGTTCTTTTTTGGGGGGAAGGGGATCGCGGAAAGGAAATTGAGCCGCATAATCACTGCCGAACACGCTTTCCATCACACGATTTACATACGTTTCCACTTCTTTTGGATCTGCTTTTTTTAATGCTTCCTTGGAAAACTGATTGTGGAAAGGAAAGTACTTGTTCCATTCAAACATCGTCGTCACACCCTTTCTTCACGGACAAAATAGTATATGCCCGCCCGATCCTTCACGTGATATAATCTAAGATGCTCTATAGAAAGGCAGGGATATCAATGCAACATTCAGAAACTAAAAAAGGCATTCTCTACACAGCCGTTTCCTTTATCATGTGGGGGCTGTTTCCGCTCTATTGGAAGCTTCTCGAACAGCTGCCGGCTCTTGATATCTTGGCCCACCGCATGATATGGTCTTTTGTTTTTATGTGTATCGTACTTTTTTTCTTGCGGCAATGGAAAACAGGATGGCAGGTGTTGCGCTCATTGAAAAAGAACGGAGGCATCCTTTCTTTATTTCTCGCTTCTATTCTGATTTCGATTAACTGGTTTGTATACATATGGGCTGTCAATCATGGTTTTTTGCTTGAGGCTAGTCTTGGCTATTACATTAATCCGCTTGTATCCGTTCTCCTCGGCATTTTATTTTTAAAGGAAAAACTGAATCGCCTGCAACTGGTGGCGGTTTCGATTGCGGCTGCCGGCGTTATCATCTCTGCGTTGCAATACGGCTCCATTCCTTATGTTGCGCTTCTGCTCGCATTCAGCTTCGGACTGTACGGGTTAAGCAAAAAAAGAACCAACCTGCCGAGCGCCATCGGGTTAACGCTGGAAACATTAATGATTATGCCGATTGCATTGGGGTATTTGCTGCTGAGCGGCCATGTTCAGCCAGCGGGTGCAGAAAGCGGGGGCATGTGGATGCTTCTCTTTTTTGCTGGTGTGTTTACGGCTTTGCCGCTATTATTGTTTGCGGAAGGAGCGAAACGGCTGCAGCTGTATCAGATCGGTATTTTGCAATATATTGCACCGACCATTACCTTGCTGATCGGACTATTTGTTTACCACGAGCCCTTTTCAAGCTCGAAGGCTTTTACCTTCAGTTGTATATGGGCTGCGCTGCTCTTGTTTACGTTTTCACAAGTAAAGTGGAAACGGGCGTCAAAAAGCCATTGAGACCTTTGGCTTTTAGCTGAAGCATATATTATGTATAATCATTTCATGTATGTAAGACATAAAGGAGCAAGACGATGGACAATGATAAAGAGATAGTGAAAGCCTACGCTTCACTCTGGAACAACAGATCTCTCGCAAGTGATGACGCGGAAGCGGTAGCAGAGGCGATTGATCTTGAGCTCTTGGATAAACGAACACATCCGAGACTCCGGAAACCGATGCTGGAAAAATATTTTGCCGCAATCCAGCGCATTGTGAATGCACAGCTCGAACCGGCAGTGAAATGTCAGCTGGTCAAATTACATACAGAACGTGCAGAGCATTTAAAAGAAGAAAGAGGGGAGCAATAATGAAAGCAATCATAAAAGAAGATGTGCAAGCATCTTTAGAACGATATGCGGACCGCCCTGTATATATCCATTTAGAAACCACAACCGGTTCTTATTCAGCACACTTAAACGAAAAAAACATGACGGTTGTTGCATATATTCGCAATGCAAAAGTCACCTATCATCAGGCAAAAATCAAAGGAACCGGGCCTTACCGTATCGGCTTAAAAACAGAAGAAGGCTGGATTTATGCTGAAGGTTTGACTGAATACACGATAGATGAAGAAAACCGTATATTAATGGCCGGACACCTGCCGGGCGGTAAACTGGCTATTTCTCTGCAAATCAGTGAAAAACCGTTCACAGTTTAAAGAAGAGGGTGAAAAATAATGAAAGAACACGTACTTGTAATCCTGCCTCACCCTGATGACGAATCATACGGAGTGGCAGGCCTGATTGCCTTAAACAGAAAAAAAGACATTCCCGTCACTTACGCCTGTGCCACTTTAGGTGAAATGGGGAGAAATATGGGCGATCCATTTTTCGCGAATCGGGAAACATTGCCGCTCTTAAGAAAACAAGAGCTCATTAACGCTTGCAAAGAAATGGATATTCATGACCTGCGGATGCTGGGGCTCCGTGACAAGACACTCGAATTTGAAGACGATGAGTATTTAGCTGATATTATGGAAGAGATCATAGATGATGTAAAACCAAGTTTAATTGTCACATTTTATCCTGAACACGGCGTGCATCCCGACCATGATGCATGCGGAGAAGCGGTCATTCGTGCATTGTACCGAAAAAAGAAAGAAGACCGACCGCGCACACTTTGCATGGCGATTACTCGCAACAGAGAAGAGGTACTCGGCGAAGCTGATGTCGTACTTGATATCAAAGAAGTAGCTGATATTAAGTTGAATGCGTTACGAGCTCACAGAACTCAAACAGAAGGCATGCTTAGAGAACTTGAAGAAAAATTGAAAAACAATGAACCTGTTATGGCAACATGGTTTGAAGAAGAAGTATATTGGACGTATCAATGGAATGATTAATCAAAAAGGTGTAAGGCCTTAAGCCTTATACCTTTTTTAGTTTTAAGTCAGATGCGATCGCTTGCGCGAGGGTGGATCTCATGGAAATTTCTTCGAAAGACAAACCTAACTGGACGGCGGTTTGCGCGATTTCCGGGCGGATTCCCGACAATGTGGAGGAAACGCCGATTAAACGCAGCGCTTCAATCAGGCTGAACAGCTGGTGGGCAACCATTGTATCAATAACAGCTACTCCTGATAAATCAATGTACAGCTGCGTCACTTTTTTCTCCGCACATTGATGCAGGGTGTTTTCCATAATCAGTTTGGCGCGTACGGTATCAATATCGCCGATTAAAGGCAGCAATCCGACGCTGTGAAACAGCACAATGACAGGCGCGCTTAATTCAGTAATCATGTCTTTTTGAGCCTGAAGCTGGAGGCTTGTGTTTTTGTACATTTCTTCTATAAAAATATGAATCACAAGATCGAACGCTTTGATAAGGGAATGATAAAGATCTTCAGCTTCTTCGCCTTTCACAGTGTCCTGATTGAGATGGACAAATTCTTTCACATAGGATAGATATAAATCTCTCACTCTGACAAACTCCCGGATAATATAGTGAATAGGAGTCTTTAAATGCTCTTGATCCTGTGTCACTTCAAAGGCCCATTCTTTCAGTATAGGCAGGTATACCTCCTCATCATCTATGAAAATGCGATTTATCTTATAATTGAAGGCTAGATTCTGGTTCTTTAAATTGTGAATGACTGCAGGGTCTGTTGATGCATAAATGGAATTCGGATCAGTCTCCTCGATTGTTTCGTACCATGTTGAACTGATTGTCTCCGCATGCTGAGAAAGATATTCGTATAATTTCTTATTTTTAGCCATGATTGATCACCTCTTTTAAATGTATTGTTTTTGCGAATAACGTTTTTGCAGGTTAGCCAGCCTGAAAAACAGTCCAACTGCTCCGGCGGCGAGTCCAGCAATGAGTCCGATCCAATACCCGAACGCGCCGAGACTTGTATACGTGCCGACCACATAACCGACAGGAAGGCCAATGACCCAGTAAGAAACAAAAGCGGCCGCCAGCGTATAGTTTACATCTTTGTATCCCCTGAGCGCTCCCTGAATCGGTGCTGCAACAGCATCGGAAAGCTGAAAAAACAGTGCATAAATTAAAAAGTGCTGTGTCAGCCGGAGTACATCGGGGTCAGACGTGTACATGCCGGCGATTTGGCCTCTGAATAAAAGGATACAGGCAGCGGTCAACAAAGAAAAACCGATTGCCATCATGATGCCGATTAAGCTATAGGAGCGTGCATCCTTAAAACGAGATGCACCGGCTTCAAAACCGACAACAATTGTTAAAGCCATGGACACGCTGAGCGGCAGCATATATAAAAGTGAAGCGAAGTTCATGGCCGCCTGGTGGGACGCGATCGTGACTGTATGAAAATGGCTCATCAGAAGCGTGACAGCTGCGAAAATGCTCGTTTCAAAAAAGACGGCAAACCCAATAGGCAGCCCGATTTTGAGCATATTTTTGCATGCTTTCCAAGAGAATGTATACATTGTAAGAAAAATCCCGTATTCCGAAAACGGTGCGGATTTATAAATAATGAAAAAACTGATGATGCAGATACACCAATAAGTAAGCGCAGACGCTAGTCCGGCGCCAACGCCGCCAAGGGCCGGCAGCCCGAATTTCCCGAAGATGAATACGTAATTCAATACAAAATTGATCGGAAGAGAACTAAGTGTAATCATCATGGTGACTCTCGTTTTTCCTAGTGAATCAATAAATGACCTCAAAACGGTGTAAACAAATAAAGGGAAAATGCCCAGCGATAAAAAACCTAAAAAGTGTTTGGCAACCTCATACACTTGTGCCTCAAGGTGTAATCGGCCAAGAACAAGGTCAACTGCAGCATATCCAATCGCTAAAACGGCGATGCTAAGAAGCGCAGCCACATATACAGCCTGTAAAACAGTAAAGGGAATCTTCTGTTTTTTTTCAGCGCCCAATAAATGAGCGACAATCGGAGTGACCGCCATTAAAATGCCTGCAAGTCCCGTATAAACAGGGGTCCAAAGGCTTGATCCAATGGCGACACCGGCTAAATCAGCGGCACTGACTCTCCCTGACATCACCGTATCTAAAAACGTCATAAGAGAAAGCCCTACCTGGGTAATGAATATCGGAATGAAAATGTGCAAAAGCTGTTTGATCTTTTGCCGGGCGTTTTGAGTTTCTTTCATACATTGATCTCCGTTTCTTTTTCATAACGAGAGAAATTATAACATTTTGTGTATAAAAAGCAATGAACGCCGGCCCTATTCTTTTTTTGTCGGCTTCGTTTTTCTAAACATTTGGGCATAAATAAAAGAAAGCGAAATCACGCCTAAAAAGGTGAAAATATACTGAATGATTCTTTGAATTTCCATTCTTTACATCCCTCCTTTACCTATAGAATGTGCATCAATAAAATAAGCATGCGTGAAAAGTTGGAAATTTGATAGGAGATGAAGGTCTATGCGTTATGAACAAATGTCGGAAAATGTATTTAAAGGAAAGATACAAATATTCTTGGAGGAAATATTGGTTGATACGTCGCTAATTTTGAAAACACTTCACGAAAAAGACCAGTGCCTTCTTTGTGAGTTAGATGAATTAGGGCATATTTTTCAGGACATGCAGGGCATCGCATCATCCTTTTATTTGCAGTCATACATTGAGCAATTTACGCCGGCATTCATCGAGCTGGCCAAGGCGATTAAAGCTTTATCAGAACATAAGCATGGTGCTCTAATTGTGATAGAAAGAACAGACCCGGTTGAACACTTTATTCAAAAAGGGACCTCCCTTCATGCGGAAATTAGCGCTTCATTAATTGAGAGCATCTTTTTCCCCGGAAACCCTCTTCATGATGGCGCTTTATTGGTGAGAGAAAATAAACTCGTCTCAGCAGGCAATGTCCTCCCGCTGACAACAAAGGAAGTGGATATTCATTTGGGAACACGGCACCGAGCGGCTCTTGGTATGTCGGGATATACGGATGCGCTTGTGCTCGTTGTTTCAGAAGAGACAGGGAAGATGTCGTTTGCTAAAGACGGTGTATTATATCCGTTAATTTCGCCAAGAACGTAAAAATAAATAAAAGGGCCTGAAAATGACTCCTAGCTTGAGTCAATAGGACTGAATTCACCCCTTTTTTAAAGCATTCACTTTACGCTGAATGCTTTTTGGGCTGAACAAAAAATATAAACTAGTAGAAAAGTTATATATGATTAATATTAATTAAGTTAAATACTTCACCTGATTTTGTATTTGTAGTACCGTATAAAATTATTACATCTATTATAGGAAGGGTGCTGCCGCATGGCTAACGTATTAATGATCGGTTTCCCCGGTGAAGGGCATATTAATCCGTCTATCGGTGTAATGAAGGAGCTGAAATCCCGGGGAGAACAAATTACTTACTATGCAGTGAAGGAATACAAAGAAAAAATTGATGCTCTTGATGTCGAGTTTCGTGAGTATCAGGATTTTCGGGAGGATCACTTCGGGAAAAACGCAACTGGAAACGAAGAAAGAGATGTCACTGAAATGATCTGCGTCTTTTTGAGAGGCTGTATTGAGATCGTGACTCATATTTATGATGAAGTCAAACATGAATCATATGATTATGTGATCTATGACCACCATCTTCTCGCTGGTAAAATCATTGCCAATTTGCTGAAGCTGCCGAGATTTTCATTGTGTACAACCTTTGCAATGAATGAGGAATTTACGAAGCAAATGATGGGAGGATACATGAAAGGATCACTTGAAGACTCGCCTCATTATGAATCTTATCAGCAGCTTGCAGAAACCTTAAATACTGAATTTCAAGCAGAGATCAAGAAGCCATTTGATGTTTTTTTAGCAGATGGGGACTTGACGATTGTCTTTACATCAAGAGAATTTCAGCCATTAGCCGAGAAATTTGGCGATCGCTATGTATTTGTCGGTCCTTCCATTACGGAAAGAGCCGGAAACAAGGATTTCCCATTTGATCAAATTGACAATGAAAACGTGCTGTTTATTTCAATGGGAACCATTTTTAACAATCAAAAGCAGTTTTTTAATCAATGCCTAGAAGTGTGTAAAGACTTTGACGGTAAAGTTGTGCTTTCCATCGGCAAGCATATGAAACCGAGTGAGTTAAACGACATTCCGGAAAATTTTATTGTGCGCCCTTATGTCCCTCAGCTAGAGATCCTGAAAAGAGCCAGCTTATTTGTGACTCACGGCGGGATGAACAGCACAAGTGAAGGTTTGTATTTTGAAACCCCGCTTGTTGTCATTCCGATGGGAGGTGACCAGTTTGTCGTCGCAAATCAGGTGGAAAAAGTCGGCGCAGGAAAAGTGCTGAAAAAAGAACAATTATCTGAAAGCCTTCTGAAAGAGACGATTCAAGAAGTAATGAACAATCGTGCATATGCTGAAAAGGCAAAAGAAATTGGACAATCACTGCAAGCGGCGGGCGGCTCTAAAAAAGCTGCCGATCGTATTCTTGAATTTGTGAAACACAAAAAGCAATCTGCTAACGCATAGTGTAATAGCCTGTTCTTACAATAGGACAGGCTTTCTATTTTTTCGTGAAGGGATTTGACACGCCGATAGAGAATTGATAGGAAAAACAGACAAGAAAGGAGGCAAATCTGCTCCGTTCATCAAAGAAACCCATCATTTGTACCCCTCGCTTAAATAGTTCCTTAGACTTTCGAAAAAATATAGGCAACTCATGTAAAATATTAGGTGTTTGTTTGAAGGACTAAATGTCGAACGATGCTGAAATGGCTGCGGATTATTTGAAAAGGGTTTAACTTGCTGAAAAAAGTGACGATAAAACTGATGTGTGCCCATTTTTGGAAAGAAAATACTACTGTTTTTGCGCATAAACAGTTTAGGAGGTTGATTGAATGAAAAAGAAGATTGTAGCCGGCTTGGCTGTTTCCGCAGTTGTTGGGTCATCGATTGCCGCAGCGCCCGCGGAAGCAAAAACAATTAAAGTGAAAAACGGTGACTCTCTTTGGAAACTTTCCCGCCAGTACGATACGACGATATCAGCTCTGAAATCCGAAAACAAATTGAAATCAACGGTGATTTATGCCGGACAAAGCCTTAAAATTCCTAAGAGCAGCAAAAAAAGCACGACATCCCCATCACACTCAAGCAAAACGTCAACATACACAGTTGCCTATGGTGATTCGTTGTGGATGATTGCTAAAAATCATAAAATGAGTGTTTCTGAGCTTAAAAGTATAAACAGCCTGACAAGTGACCTCATTCGGCCCGGACAAAAGCTTAAGATTAAAGGGACAAGCAGTTCAAGCGGCTCAAACGGATCGAAAAAAAACAGCGGTTCCAATTCTTCAGGCTCGTCAAAAAGTACATATACAGTTAAGCTTGGTGACTCTCTGTGGAAAATCGCTAACAGCTTACATATGACAGTAGCCGAATTAAAAACCTTAAATGGCTTAACATCAGATACGCTGTACCCTAAGCAGGTACTCAAAATAAAAGGGAACAGTTCATCTAACAGCGGAAGCAGCGGTTCCAAGAAGCCGTCAAACTCCAATTCTTCAAAAACAGCTACATACAAGGTGAAAGCAGGCGATTCGCTCTGGAAAATCGCGAATCAGCTCGGGGTTAGTGTGCAAAGCATCCGATATAAAAACAATTTATCATCTGATGTTCTGCAAATCGGGCAGGTTCTGACGATTTCAGGAGCATCAAAACCTGACAATTCAAATCAGACAAAGCCAAAAGACAACTCGGGATCAAACGTTCAAATAGGCTCGAAAATTGACAGAATGATAACAGAAGCGAAAAAATATGTCGGGGTGCCATACCGCTGGGGCGGAAACACGCCTGCCGGTTTTGATTGCAGCGGTTACATTTATTACCTCATTAACAAAGTATCATCGATATCTAGATTAAGTACGGCAGGGTATTGGAATGTGATGCAAAACGTCAGCCAGCCGTCAGTTGGAGATTTTGTCTTCTTTACGACATATAAATCAGGACCGTCTCACATGGGGATTTACCTGGGCGGCGGAGACTTTATTCATGCAAGCTCATCAGGCGTCGACGTCTCCAATCTCAGTAATTCATATTGGAAACAACGCTATTTGGGCGCAAAAAGCTATTTTTAAAAATGAGTATGGACAACATCCTAAAACGTTTTTGGTTTAGGATGTTGTTATCTTTTCAGCGTAATTGGAAACCCTTGAAGCGTGAGCATTGGGGATGACTTCCTCAGGATACGGTGTGACACAGGCGTTTGAACAGGGTCTCTAGATTGTAGCTGCTAAGCTCAGACACAGCAGAGCTGGCAATGAATGCGAGGGTTTGCCGACACGCTGTAAAAAGCCTTTTTATAGGCTTTTTTGTTTAGATCAGACAATGATTGACCACACTGTTAGAAAAAACAAGGGGGAGACAGTATGTACCGTCTCTTGCTGTTGATGTTGCTGACGGCCCTGGGAGTTGCGGGATGCGGACAAAAAAACCCTCATGATCCTCCTGAGCGGGTGCCGGAAAAAGAAGTGATTGAAACGTCAGCGTTTGGTCACCATGTCCAGCTGGTTAATCGTGAAGGCAAAGCAGTCGGTTTTATAGAAATCAAAGAATCAGATGACGAAGGCCTCGATATTCACGTTTCAGCTAACAGCCTGCGTCCCGGCGCTTCACTAGGTTTTCATATTCATGAGAAAGGTTCATGTGTCAGGCCGGATTTTGAATCAGCGGGAGGCCATTTTAATCCGCTGAACAAAGAACACGGCTTCAACAATCCGATGGGGAATCATGCCGGAGATCTGCCAAACCTTGAAGTTGGTGCCGATGGAAAAGTAGATGTCATAATGAATGCGCCGGACACCTCACTGAAAAAAGGAAGTAAGCTAAATATCCTCGATCATGATGGGAGTGCGTTTATTATTCATGAACATGCCGACGATTATTTAACGAATCCTAGCGGAAATTCAGGTGCGCGTATCGTCTGCGGAGCCCTTTCCGGAAATAACGAGAAGCAGTAAAATCATCCAAGCCCTTTTGTATTGAGTATACAGGGGCTTTTTTAGTATACTCTTTTATGGAATATGAACAGGAAAGGGAACCAGACTATGACAACTCAAATACAGCACGTAATATTGCCTGAAGAGATACAACAAAAGCTTTTATTATATAAAGACCAGCCGATTTCCCCTGAGTTTCAGTCGCTTATCGGAACGACAGGCTATGAGGCGGAGGATGAAGCGATTTTATTTGACGCCATCATCGCATTAGCCATGGGAAAAAATGTCCTGCTGAAAGGGCCTACCGGCTCAGGAAAAACAAAGCTGGCAGAAACATTGTCAGGCTATTTTCATAAACCGATGCACAGTGTCAACTGTTCAGTGGACTTGGACGCTGAAGCCTTAGTCGGCTATAAAACGATTGAAAATCAATCTGGCCAGGCAACGATCGAGTTTGTTTCAGGGCCTGTCACAAAAGCGATGAAAGAAGGCCATTTTCTTTATATAGATGAAATCAATATGGCAAAGCCGGAAACACTGCCCATTTTAAACGGTGTATTAGATTACAGAAAAATGATGACAAATCCGTTTACAGGCGAGGTCATTCGGGCTAAAGAAGGGTTCGGAGTCATTGCGGCCATCAATGAAGGCTATGTCGGAACTGTTCCGCTGAATGAAGCATTGAAAAACCGTTTTGTCATCATTGATGTACCTTATATTAAAGGCGAGCTGCTAAAACAAGTGCTCATGTCTCAGTCAGCCCTGAAAGATGAGAAATTGATTGACCGGTTTATCACGCTTTCCTCTGACCTGATCGTCCAGGCCAATAACGGCCAGGTGTCTGAGGAGGCGGCATCCATCAGAGCATTAATTGATACATGTGATTTAGCCGCTTATATTCCGCCGCGCCGTGCGATTGAGCGGGGAATTGTAGAAAAGCTTGATGATGACCGAGAAAAGGCGGCAGTCCGAAATATCGCTGAAACTCTGTTTGAATGAGGGAGCTGCGATGAAATTTATCAAATTTAACGACAGCACAATCGATTCGTTTTTATTTATGATGCTCACTGATTTGGCCAAAACACTGACCAAGAGTGAAGCGGTAGAAGTGGAGTATGGCGTTCAGTCGTATTACAACCCTTTTGAAAAGAAAATTTATATGAGCCATTTTTGGAAGGACAGGGCGGCTGAGGACATGGAAGCGGGCCTAAAAAGCGACGTCTACTTGCGCTCGGTCGGAACGAGATATAGCTCTTTGCAAGAGTTTGCGAGCTTTTTGGATGATATTCATCGGCATCTGACATTCAAAAGCTTTGCAAAGCAGCTGTTTATGCTGCTTGAGGACATCAGAATTGAAGAATGCATCAAACACGAGCGTCCGGGTACGAAACATGTATTTGCGAAGCGAAAAGACATGTACAGAAAACACTTCTCGACCCAGCTGACTTTAAATTTAGAGCGAAGCATTTTTACGGATGCCCTCTTTTGCGCGATCTATGTCAAGCTAACAGCTGAGTCGCCGCTCGAGACCCTTCCGTCTATGCGTGAAGATATTGATCTGATGCGCCCGTTTATTGAGCAGCAGCTTTTGCGTGTGTATGAAGCAGATTCGACACGTCAGGTTCTGAAAATTGTTGAAGACCTCATGGACGGGCTTGAAGAGGTGCTTGATAAAGACATGCTGAACACCTACTTCTTTTTGCCTGAGCTTGATTACGCAAAAGCCGCAGAACAGCCATTGTTTGAAGAAGAGAAAAAAGCGCCGAAGCTGAGTGATGACATCACACTTCCGAAAAAGTCAGACGGCGACGAGGATATTCATGAAGAAGAAATGCCGACGTGGCACCGGGAAACAGAAGCGCCCTCTAAGAGCTTCCTTCAATTTGATATTGAACACGGCGCGAAATCAGATGTAGGAAAAGACGCTTCAAGGGAAGGCGACGATGGAGATCAAGCGCTTGGTTCAGTCCAAGGATCAGCCAGACAAACAAAACGGAAAGACTATTCCAAGCTGGAAGCGCTGGAGTCCCGGAAAGACCAGCCAAACGGAGCGGGTATGGCCGACGGAAAAGAAAATAAATACGCATTTCCGATTTACAAAGAACCGAAGCCGGCTACAAGTGAAGAAGCGCTTTCTTATAAACAGCAGGCAAAAACGATCGAATCATATCAAAAGCGTTTGAAACAAATGATTCAAAAAACGCTGGAGCATAAAAAAACATTGCCGAGAACAGATCTTCATGCCGGCCGGCTGAACAATAAGCTCCTCCGTTACTTCACGGAGCGGAATCCGCGCCTGTTCTACAAAAAGCAAGAACCGTCTTCCGAAATTGACGCAGCTTTTACTTTGCTGGTCGACTGTTCAGCCAGCATGTTCGACAAAATGGAAGAGACAAAGCGGGGAATCGTGCTGTTTCACGAAGCGTTGAAATCGGTAGCCGTTCCGCATCAGATTGTCGGTTTCTGGGAAGACACAAACGATGCGACCGAAACAAGCCAGCCAAACTATTTCAATACGGTTATTCCTTTCCAATCGTCATTAAGACAAGATGCCGGGCCTGCCATTATGCAGCTTGAGCCTGAGGAAGATAACCGTGACGGCTATGCGATCCGCCAGATGACGAAACAAATGCTGCAGCGCAGCGAGGCGCAAAAGTTCTTAATTGTTTTCTCGGATGGAGAGCCGGCCGCGTTTGGCTATGAACAAAACGGAATAGTCGATACAAGTGAAGCGGTTATTGAAGCGCGAAAAAGAGGAATAGAAGTCATAAATGTTTTTCTTTCCAACACAGAGATAGAAGAATCACAGATGAAGACCATTCAGGATATGTACGGAAAATTCAGTATATTCGTCCCGGATGTCGATCAGCTCCCGGATGTTCTGTATCCGCTGCTGAAAAAACTGCTCCATAAAAGCATAGGTTAACTCTTGATCCTATGCTTTTTGGCGTTCCTTTTTTCAAATGATTAAATTTTTTGTTTTTTATGAAGGTTTTTTACTATTTTGTGAACAATCAAGGTAGAATCAAATTGCAAACAGTGGTAAAATATCGTTGGAAGCGTTTTTATTACATAATTTTGGACACATCGTTCGAAAGTTATTTTAAGATAGTGAATCAATCACTTGATTATCTAAGTTGGGGGTAATATTCAAATGTTTCAAAATAGTATGAAACAACGAATGAATTGGGAAGATTTTTACGGTCCGAACCTCGGCTATGCGCTGGAGCTTTACGATCAGTACACCCAGGATCCGAACAGCATTGACCCGGATCTAAAGGAAATGTTCGACGAGCTAGGTGCTCCGCCAAACGATATAAAAGAGGCCTCGGGAACAGAAGAAAAGGGACGTGTTACAGCCGATCTGATTCAAAAGATCGCAGCCGCAGTCAGACTTGCAGAAGATATCCGAACCTATGGCCATTTAAACGCTTCCGTCAATCCGCTCAGAAAGGATGGGAAAAAGAGCGAACTCTTTCCATTATCCGATTACGGGCTAACAGAAGAGGAAATAAAAGCAATACCTGCGTCAGTAATTTGCAAAGACGCTCCTAAAAACATTACGAACGGTTTAGAAGCCATTCAGTATTTACGAAATACGTATAAAAGAACGATCTCATTTGAATTTGACCACGTGCATGACTTCAAAGAGCGCGAGTGGCTGACAAAGATGATTGAATCTGGCGAGCTCTTTCAGAAGAACTCAGCTGAAAAGCTGTCGGCTGTGCTGGAAAGACTGACAGAAGTAGAGGGCTTCGAGCAGTTTTTACACCGCACATTCGTCGGACAGAAGCGTTTTTCCATTGAGGGTCTGGACGCACTTGTTCCAGTGCTGGATGACATTATTGCACAATCTGTCAAATCCGGTACGACAAGTGTCAACATCGGGATGGCGCACAGGGGGCGCCTGAATGTCTTGGCGCACGTGCTCGGCAAACCGTATGAAATCATTTTCTCCGAATTCCAGCATGCGCCGAACAAAGATCTTGTCCCGTCTGAGGGATCAATCGGAATCAGCTACGGATGGACAGGGGATGTCAAATACCATCTCGGGGCGAATCGGGAGCTTCAAGACGCCGCAACCAAATCAGCGCGCATTACGTTAGCAAACAACCCGAGCCATTTGGAATTTATCAACCCGATTGTTGAAGGCAGCACAAGAGCGGCACAGGAAACGAGAACACAAAGCGGATACCCTGTGCAGGACGAAACGAAATCGCTTGCCATTTTAATTCATGGAGACGCAGCATTCCCTGGGGAAGGAATTGTCGCTGAAACATTGAATTTAAGTTCTTTAAAAGGGTATCAAGTAGGCGGTGCGATTCATATTATCGCCAATAACATGATCGGATTCACAACAGAAAGCGCTGAATCAAGATCAACAAAATATGCCAGTGATCTGGCGAAGGGCTATGAAATTCCAATTGTCCACGTGAATGCGGATGATCCTGAAGCCTGTCTTTCAGCTGTTAAGTTTGCGGTAGAATACCGAAAAACATTCAACAAAGACTTTCTGATTGACTTGATCGGGTACAGACGCTACGGACATAACGAAATGGATGAGCCGTCTACCACTCAGCCAATGCTGTATGATGCTGTCAGAAAGCATCCGACCGTCAAACACATTTTCGCTGAAAAGCTTGTGAAAGAAGGCGTGCTTGATGAGGAAGTTGTTCAAAACATCGAAAAATCAGTAACGAAGCGCATTGAGGATGCTTATCAGAAAGTGCCGGCTAAAAAGGAACCGACCGCTACTGAAATTGAACTTCCAGAGCCTGTTTCAAACGGTTTTCCTGATGTGGACACATCCATTGATTTTGATGTGCTCCGCAAGCTGAATGGCGAATTGGTCAACTGGCCGGAGTCATTTAACGTTTTCGGCAAGCTTAAGCGCATTTTAGAAAGACGCGCCAAAGCGTTCGATGATGACAGAAAAGTGGAATGGTCTTTGGCAGAATCACTCGCATTTGCATCTATTTTAAAAGACGGAACACCGATTCGTTTAACAGGACAGGATTCTGAGCGCGGAACGTTCGCCCAAAGAAACCTTGTGCTTCATGACAGTGAGACGGGCGAAGAATTTGTGCCGCTTCATCACTTAACTGACTGCGAGACATCTTTTGCGGTTCATAATAGCCCGCTGTCTGAAGGATCGGTTCTCGGCTTTGAATATGGCTATAACGTGCATTCACCAGAAACGCTTGTCATGTGGGAAGCCCAGTACGGAGATTTTGCCAACGCTGCTCAAGTGTATTTTGACCAATTCATTTCTGCCGGACGCGCGAAATGGGGCCAAAAATCCGGATTAGTCATGCTTCTTCCGCATGGTTACGAGGGACAGGGGCCCGAGCACTCAAGCGGAAGAATCGAACGGTTCCTGCAGCTTGCGGCGGAAAACAACTGGACGGTTGCCAACCTGACAAGCGCCGCACAATATTTTCATATTTTAAGAAGACAGGCCAAAATGCTGCTTCGTGAAGAAATCAGGCCGCTTGTCATTATGACGCCAAAGAGCCTTCTCCGTAATCCGAATACGGTTTCGGAAGTGCAGGAGCTCAGCGAAAGCCGCTTCCAGCCTGTTTATGAACAGTCCGGACTTTCTCATGACTATGAAAAAGTAACCAGACTTGTATTATCCAGCGGGAAAGTGTCCATAGACATCAGCGACCATTTCAACAAGTTAGAAGACGGTAAAGAGTGGCTTCACATTGCGAGAATTGAACAGCTGTATCCATTCCCGGCAAAAGGAATCAAAGAATTATTTGCAAAACTTCCGAACCTGAAAGAAATCGTTTGGGTGCAGGAAGAACCGCAGAACATGGGGGCTTGGAGTTATATCAGCCCGTATTTGACAGAAATTGCACCAAAGGGAGTAGGCGTTCAATATATTGGACGAAGAAGACGATCCAGCCCTGCAGAAGGAGATCCGACAGTTCATAAAAAAGAACAGGAACGTATTGTATCTGATAGCTTGACTCGCAAAAACTAAGGGGGAAATGAAAAAATGGCGGAAATTAAGGTACCTGAATTAGCAGAATCAATCTCAGAAGGAACAATAGCCCAATGGTTAAAGCAGCCTGGTGACTATGTAGAACAGGGTGAATATCTGCTTGAACTAGAAACGGATAAAGTAAATGTTGAATTGACAGCAGAAGAATCGGGCGTACTTCAAGAGGTATTGAAAGATTCGGGTGATACCGTCCAGGTCGGAGAAATTATCGGTACGATTTCAGAAGGCGCGGGTGAAAGTTCTGCCCCTGCTCCTTCAGAGAAAGCTGAGAGCAAAGATAGCGAGAAAGAAGAGAAACAGGCTGAACCAGCGGCGCAAGAGGTGAGCGAGGAAGCGCAAACCGAAGCAAAATCCAGAACAATCGCTTCTCCTTCAGCCCGTAAGCTGGCTAGAGAAAAAGGGATTGACCTGTCTCAGGTTCCAACGGGAGATCCGCTTGGAAGAGTGCGCAAGCAGGATGTCGAAGCGTACGAAAAACCGGCATCAAAACCGGCTCCTCAGCAAAAGCAGAAGCCTCAAGCTCAAAAAGCACAGCAAAGCTTTGACAAACCTGTCGATGTGCAAAAAATGTCACGCCGCAGACAAACGATTGCAAAACGCCTTGTAGAGGTACAGCAGACATCAGCAATGCTGACTACGTTTAATGAAGTAGACATGACGGCTGTCATGAATCTCAGAAAACGCCGCAAAGATCAATTCTTTGAGCAAAACGAAGTGAAGCTCGGCTTTATGTCTTTCTTCACGAAAGCAGTCGTCGCTGCGCTGAAAAAATATCCGCTCTTGAATGCGGAAATTCAAGGCGATGAGCTCATCGTTAAGAAATTCTACGATATTGGGATTGCTGTTGCGGCTGAAGAAGGCCTTGTCGTTCCTGTTGTACGGGATGCGGATCGCCTGACATTTGCAGGAATCGAGAAAGAAATCGGCGAGCTTGCGAAAAAAGCAAGAAACAACAAATTAACCCTTGGCGAGCTTCAGGGCGGTTCCTTCACAATTACAAACGGAGGGACTTTCGGTTCACTGATGTCGACTCCGATTTTAAACAGCCCTCAAGTCGGTATACTGGGCATGCATAAGATTCAATTGCGCCCTGTCGCCATTGATGAAGAGCGTTTCGAAAACCGTCCGATGATGTATATCGCTTTATCTTATGATCACCGGATTGTTGACGGTAAAGAAGCGGTTGGTTTCTTAGTGACAATCAAAAATTTACTGGAAGATCCTGAACAGCTTTTATTAGAGGGATAATTAAAAAAGGGTACATCACGAAAAAAGTGATGTACCTTTTTTAATGATTTAAAGTGACAGATTGCTGTTAGATGCAGCTTGTTTCTTTTTTGCTTTTTTTGACCAGTACGTTGCAAGCATGGAGCCTGAAAGGTTATGCCACACACTGAACATCGCGCTAGGTACGGCAGATAGCGGTGCGAAATGAGCCGTGGCAAGTGCGGCCCCAAGTCCTGAATTTTGCATGCCGACTTCGATTGCAATCGCTTTTTGAGATGGATAATCCAATTTGAAAAGCTTTGCGCAAAGAAATCCAAGGATATAACCGATACCGTTATGCAGAATGACAACAGAAAAAATGAGCAGCCCAGATTGAAGCAGATGTTCCCGGTTGCCGCTGACGACAGCTGAGACAATCGCAACGATGCCAATGACAGAAACAAGGGGAAGGGCATGTATGGCTTTTTCCACTTGTTTTCTGAAAATCATTTTGACGATCACGCCTGCAATGATTGGAAATAACACAGCCTGCAAGATTGAAATAAATAAAGACCCCGGCGAGACAGGAAGCCATTCCTTGGCAAACACCATAATCAAAATCGGTGTTAAAACAGGCGCCAATAAGGTGGAAATTGTTGTAACAGCAACAGAAAGAGCCGTATTTCCTTTTGCTAAGAAAGTCATGACATTTGAGGCTGTGCCGCCAGGACAGCAGCCGACAAGAATAACACCCACTGCGATTTCTGCTGGAAGGTGCAGCCAAAATGCCAGACCGAAAGCAACAAGCGGCATGATGGTATACTGTAAAATCACCCCAACCATGACATGCCAAGGTTTTCTGAGGAGCTCTTTGAAATCACCGGCTTGCAGTGTAAGACCCATTCCAAACATGATAATGCCAAGAAGAATCGTAATATAAGAACTAATCCATGTAAAAAAAGACGGGAAAGAAAACCCCAGCACGGCAAAAACAATGACCCATATACCGAAGGTTTGTCCCGCGAAATGACTTATTTTTCTAATGATGTCCATCAAAACACTCCTTACACATTAATCAAGAACTTCAGCAGAAATTCTCACAGATTTTAAAGTATCCTCTTATTATAATTAATTTTCTGAATAATTCAATATCAGCAATTAAATTGTCTTTATGCGAATAACGATAAAAATATTATGTAAACTAAAGAAAATGTTCTTGACTATATAGGAGGATATTCTTACAATGAACCTTTATAATGGTTTGATAAATTAGGAGTGATAGGGTGAAGGAAGCAAATCAATGGTCTTCGAAGCTCGGCTTTATTTTGGCTGCGGCAGGATCAGCTATCGGGCTTGGTGCGATATGGAAATTTCCATATGTAGCGGGCACCAGCGGTGGAGGCGCATTTTTACTTATTTTTATTTTATTTACGGTTTTAATCGGACTGCCTTTATTGTTTGGTGAATTCATCATAGGCAGAAAAACACAGAAAGATGCCGTTCAATCCTATAAAACACTCGCTCCGGGGACGAAGTGGCATTGGATCGGTTATTTAGGCATGGCGACGTGCTTTATTCTTTTATCTTTCTACAGCGTCGTCGGCGGGTGGATTTTAATTTATATTACAAAAGGTTTTACTGGCGGTTTAACGGAAACATCTGGCTTTGATACGATATTTGCAAGTACAATTTCAAATCCTTATTTGGCTGTAGGAGGCCAACTGCTCTTTATGGTGGTGACCATTTTAGTAGTTGCCAAAGGGGTAAGCAGCGGAATTGAAAAAGCCAGCCAAGTGTTAATGCCGGCGCTTTTTATATTATTTCTCATATTAATGGTGCGTTCTGTCACACTTGATGGCGCGATGGAAGGGCTCAAGTTTTTCTTGATGCCCGACATAACAGCAATTGATGCCAATACGATTTTATATGCGATGGGCCAATCCTTTTTCTTATTAAGTGTCGGCGTATCTGTCATGGTAACGTATAGCTCTTATTTAGAGAAACAGGAAAATCTTGTGCAGTCTGCTGTATCCGTAACGGTATTGAACATGCTTGTTGCTGTCATGGCCGGAATTGCGATTTTTCCAGCTGTATTTTCATTCGGCCTCAAACCAGACCAAGGGCCTGTGCTGTTATTTAACGTGCTGCCGACTGTGTTTAATCAAATGCCGTTTGGAATTATCTTTTTATTAGCATTTTTAATTTTATTTTTATTTGCGGCACTCACATCCGCTTTTTCAATGCTGGAAATTCTGGTCGCAGTGCTTTCTAAAGGCGATGTCAATAAGAGAAAACGATTCGCTTGGGTAGGCGGGATTGCTATTTTTATTGTCGGTGTGCCGTCTGCACTATCATACGGTGTCTTAAGTGACGTTACTATTTTTCACTTGTCTATTTTTGATGCGGCCGACTATCTTGTGAGCAATATCTTAATGCCGTTAGGCGCGTTGTTGATTTCTATATTTGTTCCGTTAAAAATACCGAAACAGGATTTGTTTGACGAGCTAAAAAGCGGGTCCAACTTGAAACGAAAGTGGTTTGCGGTTTGGCTCCTGCTCATTCGTTATCTATCTCCTGTTGCCATCATCATCGTATTTTTGCATGTGATCGGCATTTTCTAAAACATGAGGCCCCCCGGAAAAGGGGGCTTTTTTTAATAGAGTTTCCAAACGACTTCTTTTGCCTGCTGGAAACGTTTTTCTGGCTCTCGCCAATCCACGACATTCCACCAGTGATCGACATAGCTCGCCCGGTCATTTTTATATTGCAAATAATACGCGTGTTCCCATACGTCAAGCGCTAAAAGAGGGATCACATCCCATTGGCTGAAGAGCTGGTGCTTTTCTGCGGCTAAAATCTCCAGCCGTCCCGACCGAGGCGCCCAGACCAGAATGGCCCAGCCGACACCCTCCACTTTTTTAGCGGCCTGAGTAAAATGTTCTTTAAAAGCGGAATAGCTTCCAAATGAAAGATCAATCATTTGGAACAATGCCCCGGTAGGACGCCGTTTTCCGTTTGGATGCATCGAAAACCAGAAAATGCTGTGCAAATAATGGCCTGCTCCATGGAATGCAAGCTCTCTTTCCCAATGAGTGATCAAGTCATAATTCTTTGATGCTCTTGCTTTTTTAAGCTCTGTTTCTGCTTTATTCAGGCCGTCAACATAGCTTTGGTGATGCTTCGTATGGTGAAGGACCATAATGTCGCGTGAAATATAAGGTTCTAAAGCGGAATATTTGTACGGAAGCTTCGGCAGCACATGTTTTCCTATAGGGACGTACGCGCGTCTTTCACTTGTATCCTCTGATTCTGTAATATCCCGATAAAGGGCAGCGGCCTGCTTATACCAATCATCTTCTGTTGTTTGGTCATCTTCCAATGCTGCAATCATCTTATCAATTTGATCTTCAAACTGATCAAGCTGTCCTCGCTTTTGAATCTGGTCCTTCAAGGCTTCACACCAATTGAACATTTCTGTTTGATAAGATTCACGTTTCATTTGCTGTCTCCTTTTCAATAGAATTCAAATATCTCCCGACAGCCTGCAAAGAGAATACATATGGATAACTGTGATAGCGGATATAAAATTGCTTTGGCAAGCCGATCCCTGTTGGATAAGCCAGACTATCGGCGCCATGAGAACCGCTGTCAGTAAGGTAATGCATACCTTTCACAACAGAGGGGTGTTCGGGATTTTCGTATGTGAGCAAAGCGTCTAAAGCCCAGGCCGTCTGTACAATTGTTCCTCTATTAAGCGGGACGTACGTTTTGACTTCGGCGCTTTTGCATGATTCTCCCCAGCTGCCATCATCTAGCTGAATGGATTTGAGCCAGCGAAGGCTCTTTTGTATCACAGGGTGCTTCCGGTCGACCCCGCAGGCATGCAGCCCCGTAAGAGCAGCCCATGTGCCGTAAATATAGCAAACCCCCCATCTCCCGTACCATGACCCATTTTGTTCTTGATGTTCGACAAGCCAGTTCACTGCGCGCTGAATAAGTTGATGTTTTTCTGTGAATCCGGCTTTTTCGCCTAAAAAGTGCAGCACACGTCCGGTAAGATCGGCGGTTGAAGGGTCAACTGCCGCGTCCTCGGCGGATTCAAGCGGGAGAAGGCGTATCAGAGGATGGTTCACATTTTTCTCAAAAGCTGAAAATCCGCCGTCATTGTTTTGCATCGATAATAGCCAAGATACTCCTCGCCCCCAAGCTAAAGGAGAATAACTGTGGGCGCTTTTAATACTGCAGCCGTATCGTCACAGTCAGGGTTGTTTGTATTGATGTTTGAAAATCCCCACCCGCCAGGAGCTGAACCCGGATTTTTGACAGACCAATCTGCTATTTTCGTATGCTGGCGTTTCAGCAAAAAGGCGGCTGCTTTTGCAATAGAGCCGTCAGTTTCAGTCACGCCGTTTTTTTGAAGAGCATAGCTGATCAGAGCTGTATCCCAAACAGTGGAAGTGGAGTTTTCCAGATAAGGAATCCCGCTGCACTGTGTCACTAACGATTTGATGCCTTTCAATGCCTTCTTTATGGCAGGCGAGTGCCGTGACACACCAAGTGACAGAAGGCTGTAAACCATAAATATGGTTGCGCTCGCATAGCTGTATAATGTTCCGTCTTTTTCAATACGGTCCAGCATATATGTTTTAGCTGTCTGTAAGCCCAACTGCTGAAAAGCAAATGGTGCATGAAAAATGTGTTCCCAATGTGACAAAATAGATGTGAGATCCCTTTCTTCAGAAGCATCAGATCGAAGCCAAGTGAATGGGTTTTTTGTCATGTGTGGATCGAGATGGCGCAGGGATGGAATGTTGCGGTTTTTAAGGATAAATCGCTGATTGAGTGTTACAGCCATAGGAGCGAAATGAATGCGGGCATAGGTGCTGAATTGGTAAAAATGAACCGGTAATGTTGGCGGGAGCGCCATGAGCGATAATGGTAAATACAATACAGGCCAAGGGTAGAGCCCGTTTGCGGCAAGCATCCATTTTGTCATAAAATGAACATGTCTCAGACCGCCATGTGAGATGATAAATTGTTCTGCCTTTTTCATAAGTGGGTCAGATCTAAGAAAACACCCTGAAGCCAGCATCCCGACATATCCTTGTACGGTAGCCGTTATATGTCCGCTCGATTCATCGGGGTAATTGATGAATGTGCCATCGGGCTGCTGTTTTTGGCGAATGCCGGCTGCAAGCGCTGATATCAGTTCTTTTTCATTCTCGCCTTCATCGAGTGAGGTGAGGAGCAAAATAAAAAATGAATTTGTCATGATTGGTCCTTCAAAACAAAATGTCCACGAACCGTCAGCATTTTGCCGGTCTTTTAACTCTAAAACGGTTTTCTTTTGAAAACGCCTGACATTCTCCTGAAGTGTGCCCATCACGCTCAACTCCTTCAGAAGCATATATATTCAGCGTTTCTAGCCGTCATTACAGAAAGAAAAAAACTGCTGGCTGGCAGCAGTTTTTTTGACATGCATGTTAGTCTTCGAGATGAATCCAGACACTTTTGACTTCTGTGTAGTTATCCAAGGCATATGAACCCATTTCACGTCCGAGCCCTGACTGTTTATAACCGCCAAACGGAGACGCCGCGTCAAATACATTATAGCAGTTCACCCAGACGGTTCCCGCTTGAAGGCGGTCCGCTATATAGTGGGCATGCTTGACGTTCTCAGTCCACAGTCCAGCCGCAAGTCCATATTCTGAATGATTTGCTCGCTCAATGACTTCATCGACTGTATCATACGGAATCGCAGTCAGCACCGGCCCGAAAATCTCTTCTTTTGCGATGGTCATCTCGTCTTCAACATTCGCAAACACTGTCGGTGCGACAAAATACCCTTCTTCAAAAGGGCAGCTTCCGCCAGTCACTGCTTTTGCCCCTTCGTCTTTGCCTTTTTGAATGTAGGAAAGAACGCGTTCGTGCTGTTCCTTGCTTACGAGAGGCCCGATTTGTGTATCCTTATGAAGTCCAGCTCCTTGGCGGAGTGATTCAGCATAGGATGCCATCTCATCAACAACTTGATCATATTGGTCTTTATGAATGAAAACGCGCGAACCCGCACAGCAGACTTGGCCCTGGTTAAACATCACACCGTTTAAAGCGCCTGGGATTGCTTTTTTCAAATTCGCATCAGGCAAAAGAATATTAGGTGATTTTCCGCCCAGCTCCAATGTAACCCGCTTAATGCTTTTCGCAGCGGTCGACATGATTTTCTTTCCGATTTCAGTGGAACCGGTAAAGGCAATTTTATCAACTGCTTCATGGTTCGTCAGCGCTTCTCCCGCATCCTCACCGAATCCCGGAATAATATTGATGACACCGTCAGGGAAGCCGGCTTCGTCAATTAACTCTGCCAAGTAAAGAGCTGAAAGCGATGTCTGTTCAGCCGGTTTGAGCACGATTGTACAGCCGGTTGCAAGAGCCGCACCCATTTTCCACATCGCCATCAGAAGCGGGAAATTCCATGGAATGATCTGGCCGACGACGCCGACAGGCTCATGGCGCGTATAATTAAAATAGGCGCCGGAAACCGGAATCGTCTGTCCAGTTATTTTTGTACACCAGCCGGCGTAATAGCGCATATGTTCAATAGCGAGCGGAATATCTCCATTCGTCGTTTCATTTATCGGTTTCCCGTTATCAAGCGTTTCAAGCTGAGCAAGTTCTGTTTTATGCTCTTCCATTAAGTCTGCCAGCTTATACATCAGTCTGCTTCTCGAAGCTGAAGACATGGTTCTCCATTCACCTTGGTCAAAGGCTTTGCGGGCAGCTTTAACCGCTTTGTCGACATCCGCAGCCTGGGCTTCATAAAGCGTTATCAAGGTTTCACCGGTCGCCGGATTGGGAGTGTCAAAGGTTGCCCCTGAGTCACTCGGAACAAACTTTCCATCAATGTACAGCTTCTTGGTTCCCTGTAAAAATGTCTCCAGCCTTTTCGTCACTTGCATCGTTAAAGAACTCATCCGTAACAAACCTCCAGTCATTTTTATGGTCTGTTTTGAGATTCTTGGTGATAGTACATTGATTCCTTGATTCAATAGCAGAAAGAAACGATGACATTTGCTGTAAGAGTAAGCGTATACAAACATTTTATAATAGAAAACAAGCCAAAATCAATGAATAACCGATATTGCAATTTACAAAAGAAAAAAGCTACAATAAGCTTATAGATATGAAAAGGAGATTTCATTTATGATTCATAACAATTGGTTAGAAAAAGAAACCATCAAAAAGGTAAAATGTGTCCAGACAAACGCAAAAAAATATATCGTGAACCGCGTGTTAACGCCGGGAACAGAATATGAAGTGAAAAACGAAACAGAGGAGTTTCTCTTTGTCATCGACAATACGAATAAAGTCGGCGGCTATTATAAAGAATACTTCGAGGAGATGTAATGCCTGATTTCTTAAAGGATTAGCCAGAAAAAAGATTGAAATCAAAAACCGCAGCCCAGCTGCGGTTTTTTCTTTGGCTAAAACAGGAAAAATAAAACAAAATCAATAACTTGATTTAAAAAAATATTGCTGAATATTGAAACTTTTTTCTTTACACGTGCGTATTACTTGATAACAACAGCACAAAAGGCGAAAAACACATCAAAAATTTGAAAAATGTAATCTGTTCGTAATGGTTTAAATGTGTTCTATGTCGTATTCTTATATAGGGATAAAGGACTTATTTTTAAGTAATGAATGATAAAACAAATAGATAAATGCAGAAAGAGGGGTTCTTCATTGGGTATTTTTTCTGTTAACAGATCAACGGACGCAAAGAAGCTTGAAGCTTTGCTCGTTGAGGGGGAAAGAATAGAATCGATTTATAAGCTCCGGGTTGACCAAATTTGCTTTACAAATAAACGGATTATTTTCTTTGACAATAAGATGTTTTCTAAAAAGAAGGTTCGTGTATTTCTTCCATATAAAACAATTGAAAGCTTTGCGATCCAAGAAGCGGGCATGTTTGATCCAGACACTGGACTTTTATTGATGACAAGAAGCAAAACCTTTGAATTAGAATTTGCGAAAGACACCGATTTAAGTGAAGTTCAAGCTGTGCTGACAAAGCACTTATGCAGTTGAATATTTGATGAGCCAGCCGTTCAAAAATGGTTAGGCTTTTTTTTATGAAAAAACAGAGCAGAGTGCACATACCGTGTACGGCAAGAGGAGAAATAAAGAAAACCTAAACCTTTCATAATCGCCGATGGTCACAATCCGTAAACAAGCACCAGCTCTCCTTTGCATCAAAGTTCCCATGTTTGACAGGGGCCAAAACGGGAAACAGGATAGAAAGGAGAGGATACATATGACACTGACAAAAGAACAAAAACAGCATCTCTACCATAAATTACTCGATATGCAAAAGGAATTGTCTGGCGGGCAAAAGGAAACAGAATCAATGACGGAAGAAGTGGGGGAGCTAACGAACGGAGTTGACAACCATATGGGGGATCACGGCACACTTGTCACAGACCGGATGACAGACCAAACGGTGAGAGAAATTGACCGGGAGCTTTTAGATGAGGTCAATCATGCGTTACAAAAAATGAAAGACGGAAGGTATGGAGTGTGTGAAAAAACGGGCCGAGACATCCCTTATGAAAGGCTTGAAGCCGTTCCCTATGCAAGAATGACAGTAGAAGCTCAAGCAGATACGGAGGATGATTTGGAGACAGATGCTCCGTCATTTGAAAGAGAGTTTCACGAACAGGTAGAAGATTTATCCAATGAAGAAACAGTTGATCAAAAAAGTTCACAAACGTATGAAATTTTGGATCGAGAACAAGATTCGAAGTGAAAATGGCTAGCAAGTACACCAATAGTAGATGTACTTGCTTTTTTTTGAAATAAATCTCACATTCAAAATAAAGTGATTGACTTCGGGTGGAAAAGAAAGTAACATACTATTTGTAAGTAAATATAAAAAGTTTACCGGGAGGAATACAAATGTCTACAGTATTATTTGTAAAATCAAGCGATCGTACAGCTGAAGAGGGCGTTTCAACTAAACTTTACGAAGCTTTCTTAGCTGCCTATAAAGAAAACAACCCTGCTGATGAAGTGGTTGAATTAGATCTTCATAAAGAAAACCTTCCTTACCTTGGAAGAGATATGATTAACGGAACTTTTAAAGCTGGTCAAGGAATGGACATGACAGAAGAAGAGAAAAAACAAGCAGCAATCGCTGACAAATATCTCAATCAGTTTGTAAAAGCTGACAAAGTTGTTTTTGCATTCCCGCTTTGGAACTTCACAGTGCCGGCAGTGCTTCATACTTATGTTGATTACCTGTCTCGTGCAGGCGTTACATTCAAATACACACAAGAAGGGCCAGTTGGTTTAATGGGCGACAAAAAAGTTGCGCTTCTTAACGCGCGCGGCGGCATTTACTCTGAAGGACCAATGGCTGCACTTGAAATGTCATTAAACTTCATGAAAACAGTTCTTGGTTTCTGGGGCGTTCAAGACTTGCACACAGTTGTCATCGAAGGACATAACGCAGCGCCTGATCAAGCGCAAGCAATTGTTGAAAAAGGATTACAAGAAGCAAAAGATCTTGCTGCAAAATTCTAATGAAGCTGAAACTCCTATCGTTGCGATAGGAGTTTTTTGTTCACATAAGAAAGTGATCATTCCTCGTGGCGGAATAGGTTGTTTTTCTTATTGTAATATATTTTGTGTTTGTCGAATCGTCAGATATAATAGCGAAAAATCAGTTTTTATTGCTGGAAAAAGTTTTTCTAAACAATTGTTCTGAGCTCTTGATAAAAATCGACTGATGGTGTACTATATAAAAGAAGCTACTTTGTGCGTATTGTTAATTAAGTTTTAACCTTTAAGCTGTAATAGGGAGTTTTATATCGAAGCCGGAATGTCATGCCTCCAGTGTAGAGGACGACAGGAACGCTTCTGCAAACACCCACTTTGAGGAGTGGTGGTTTAAAACTTTCTTACTTGCATACGGCAAGACGTAGCGAAAGCCATTTCCTTTTTGGAAATGGCTTTTTATTTTATCTAAATAGGTTTGATATCGTGAAAATTCAATTTCAGTGTGAAAGAAATGAAGGGCGATTTTTTATGATATGATAGGAGAAATTCAAGAAAAAGCGAGGTTTACACGTTATGTTACATAGAGCCCAATCCCTTCTGGCTCATTATTTTGGCTACGAAAAGCTTCGCAACGGCCAAGAAGAAGCGATCCGCTCGGTGACGGAAGCGAGGCAAAACACAGCCTGCATTATGCCGACGGGAGGAGGCAAATCAATTTGCTATCAAATTCCCGCCCTGATGTTTGAAGGAACGACGATTGTCATTTCGCCGTTGATTTCCTTGATGAAGGATCAAGTCGATGCGTTAGAAGAAGCGGGGATCAGCGCCGCCTATATCAACAGCACACAATCCAACCAGGAAATATATGAGAGGCTGAACGGGATTAAAGAAGGGGCTTATAAACTCTTTTACATTACACCGGAGCGATTAACATCCCCTGAGTTTATTCGGATTTTACAGGGGATTGATGTGCCCTTAGTCGCAATAGACGAGGCACACTGTATTTCTCAATGGGGACACGATTTCAGGCCAAGCTACAGGAATATTGAAATATTGTTCCGAGAATTACATGATAAACCTGTCATCATGGCATTAACAGCAACGGCAACACCCGAGGTCCATGAGGATATCTGCAAACAGCTTCATATTCATAAAGAAAATACGGTCTATACCGGATTTTCCCGTGACAATCTAACGTTTAAAGTAGCAAAAGGAGAAAATAAGGGCCGTTTTATTGATGAATATGTGCAGCAAAACAAACATGAAGCAGGCATTATTTATACAGCGACCCGAAAAGAAGCTGATCGGATTTATGAGAAACTGAAACGAAACCAGATTCGTGCAGGGCGGTATCACGGGGGCTTGGCTGACGATGTGAGAAAAGAGCAGCAGGAGAGGTTTCTTAATGATGAGCTGCAGGTTATGGTGGCAACCTCTGCTTTTGGAATGGGCATTGATAAATCAAATATAAGATTTGTGTTGCATGCCCAAATTCCGAAAGATATGGAGAGCTACTATCAAGAGGCTGGACGAGCTGGGCGGGACGGTCTTGAAAGCGAATGTGTTCTCCTGTTTTCGCCGCAAGATATTATGGTGCAGCGTTTTTTAATTGAACAATCAGAACATGAAGAGAAACAAAAGCAGGATCTAAAAAAACTGAGACAAATGGTCGACTATTGTCACACGGAAGATTGTCTCCAGCGTTTTATTCTTATGTATTTCGGAGAAAAGGAGCCTGATGCGTGCGGACAGTGCGGGAACTGCACCGATACAAGGACGGCCCATGACGTGACGCGAGAGGCGCAAATGGTCTTATCGTGTATCATTCGCATGAAAGAACGATTTGGCAAGATGATGGTTGCCCAGGTGCTGGCCGGGTCTAAAAATAAAAAAGTTCTTGAAAACGGCTTTACCGATCTCTCAACATACGGGATATTAAAACATCAATCAGTAGGGGAAATCAGTGACTTTATCGAATTTCTGATTTCTGACGATTTCATTAGGATGTCAGATGGAACATTTCCGACTCTTATAGTCAGCAGTAAAGGAAGGAATGTACTGAGAGGGGAGTTATCTGTAACAAGAAAAGAAGCAATAAAAGCGGCTGCGATTACTGAAAATGATGCACTGTTTGAGCGTCTGCGTATGGTTCGCAAAGAAATTGCAGCAGAGCAGGGGGTTCCGCCATTTGTCGTTTTCTCTGACCAAACATTAAAAGAAATGTCAGGCAAACAGCCTGTAAATGACGAGGAACTTTTGTCAATAAAAGGAGTCGGTGAACAAAAAAGAGTAAAATACGGCCGGCTTTTTTTACAGGAAATACAAGCTTATGCAAGAGTGACAGACTAAAAAAATAGGAAATCAACCTTTTTTTCTATAAAAAACACATTTTATTTTCTCTTTTTCGCCTCAAATGAAAACGACTTATGAAGCCTATGATACCAAGGGTTCAGCAAGTCTTTCCAGCCGAGAGAAATCCTTCATGTAAAGGAACTGTAATCTAAATCATATCTTTTTGTTATTGATTTGACATTTACGTGTGTTACGATAGCACCTGTTAGCCGCCAATAAAAAGCTAACAAGGGAGGATTTACTTATGAAGAAGACGATTATGTCCTTTGTAGCAGTTGCTGCACTTTCATCAACTGCATTCGGAGCTCACGCTTCTGCAAAAGAAATCACGGTGCAAAAGGGTGATACGCTCTGGGGAATCTCTCAGAAAAACGGAGTGAACCTAAAGGACTTAAAAGAATGGAACAAGTTAACTTCTGATAAAATCATTGCAGGAGAAAAACTGACCATTTCTTCAGAAGAAACAACCACTACTGGGCAATATACAATTAAAGCGGGAGACACGCTGACAAAGATTGCTCAACAATTCGGAACGACAGTCAACAACCTGAAAGTTTGGAATAATTTAAGCTCTGACATGATCTATGCTGGATCAACACTATCAGTAAAAGGTCAGGCGACAGCAGCAACTGCGGTTACTGAGAATACGCAAACAAGCGCACCTCAAACTGAAGCAAAACAAGAAGCTGTGCAAAAAGAGCAACCTAAACAACAACCAAAACAAGAAACAAAGGCTGCAGCAGAAACTTCTGTTCCTACAGAAGAAAAGGCTGTTCAATCAAATACAAATCATCAAGAAGCTTCAAAAGAACTAACAGTTACGGCTACTGCTTATACTGCTAACGACGGCGGCATTTCCGGCGTTACAGCAACAGGCATTGACTTAAACAAGAACCCAAACGCGAAAGTCATCGCGGTTGATCCTAATGTGATTCCTTTAGGTTCTAAAGTCTATGTTGAAGGCTACGGTGAAGCAACAGCAGGAGATACTGGCGGCGCTATTAAAGGAAATAAAATCGACGTATTTGTACCAAATAAAAGTGATGCATCCAATTGGGGCGTCAAAACTGTAAATGTAAAAATCTTAAACTAATCATATAGATTGTGATAAAAGACGCAAGCTCTTTGCTTGTGTCTTTTTCGTTTTGTTTAGCTATGTTTCTATCTTATGCTGATAAAAGAAAAGCGCTCCTGATGTTTTTCGCGTGTGAAAAATGGGTAGATGGTATATGTCCCTGTCATCTAACTATATGCAGAAGGAGTTGCTGACTGTTGCTTTGGATTATTGTATCTTTTCTGATTATCAATATTGGGATATTTCTATTTTCATGGCGGAGAACAAAGGAGGTCAACTTGCAATCGTCCGATGGATATTTCCTCGGGGGAAGGAGTCTTACTGCGTTATATATCGGAAGTTCGCTGCTGTTAACCAATTTATCAACCGAGCAGATGGTTGGGTTAAACGGACAAAGCTATGCAGGGTCCATGACAGCGATGTCTTGGGAAGCGAGTGCGCCGCTTGCATTAATTTTTCTGGCACTTGTCTTATTGCCCCGTTATTTAAAAACAGGAATTACTACCATACCTGATTTTCTAGAGAAGCGGTTTGACCAAAGAACAAGGCAGATCGTTTCCGTGCTGCTTATTATCGGATACGCTGTTTCATTTCTGCCGACAGTACTGTATTCAGGGGCTCTTGTGTTGAATCAAGTATTCCGCATTACAGAGACATTTGGCATCAGTACATTTATGGCTGTCTTGCTGATATCCTTAATCATTGGCGTAACGAGCTGCTGTTATATCTTTTTCGGCGGATTGAAAGCCGCTGCATCAGCGGATGCCATATACGGAATCGGATTAATTTTAGGCGGTTTTTTTATTGTAGTATTAGGTGTTCTTGCAGTCGGGCAGGGCAGCTTTGGGGGCGGAGTTGCGCAACTGACCACTCTACATACGGAAAAACTCAATTCAATTGATATCAGCAATTCGGCAGATGTGCCGTGGCCAACGATTTTAACAGGGCTTTTAGTGAACAATCTCTTTTACTGGGCTGTTAACCAAGCGATCGTTCAGCGGACATTAGGAGCGAAAAATCTAGCTGAAGGACAAAAGGGCGCTCTTTTAGCAGGTTTCTTTAAACTGATTGGCGTGTTTTATTTAGTCGTGCCTGGAGTGATTGCCTTTCATTTATATGGAGGCGGCATTGGAAATGCTGACAGTGTATATCCTCGGCTGATCGTCGATTTATTGCCTGCATCGCTTACCGGTGTATTTGCCGCTATTTTATTCGGAGCGATTTTAAGCTCGTTCAACGGCTCTCTGAACAGTACCATTACGTTGTTTACTCTGGATATATACAAACCGGTATTTAAGCCTCATGCAGATGAAGCTGATCTCGTCAAAACAGGACGGATTTTTGTCGCGGTTCTCGGGCTCGTTTCGATTGTCATTGCGCCTTTTATTTTATATGCGCCATCAGGGCTGTACAACTATCTTCAAGAGATGTTCGGATTTTTTAATGTTCCGATATTAGCGGCGATTGTCATTGGATTCTTTACAAAAAAAGTGCCGGCTTTAGCTGTGAAAATAGCAATACCAGCCCATATTGTTTTATACGGCTTATCAAAAATCTATTTAGGGCACATTCATTTTCTATACATCCTTGCCGTGCTCTTTCCATTTTCAGTGGCTGTGATGCTTCTGACAGGAAAGCTGTATCCGAGGGAAACGGATTATAAGCTTGATCACAACCCGCAAGTGGATGTCACATCTTGGAAACACGTAAAACTGGCGTCAGGCATCATTTTGATTCTAGTTGCGGCGACGTATCTTTTGTTTTCACCATGGGGAATTGCGGGTTAGCAAAAAGGATCTTGGCATTTGCCAAGATCCTTTTTATTTAAACCAGCCTTTCTCCTTTGAGCGGGTAATGGCTTCTATTCGGTTTTTGACTTCAAGTTTGTCTAGAATCATTGAGATATAATTTCGAACTGTCCCGCTTTTGATGCTGAGCTCCTGAGCGATTTCTTTTGTGTTTTTACCGTCAGCGACAAGTTCGAGCACTTCTTTTTCTCTGTCTGTAAGAGGATTAGCTTCGCTGTATATGTCTTCCATCAACTCAGGTGCATAAATGCGTTTTCCGTTCATGACGCTTCGGATGGCGCTCGCGAGCTCTTCGCTCGGGCTGTCTTTCAACAAATAGCCCTTAACGCCAGCTTTAATGGCTCTCTGAAAGTAGCCGGGTCTGGTAAAAGTGGTTAAGATCATAATGTTGCAGCCTGTATTTTTTAACTCCTCAGCAGCTTCAAGCCCCGTTTTTCCAGGCATTTCTATGTCCATGATGCATACATCAGGCTGATGTGTTTTGACAAAATCAACAGCATCTTGACCGTTTGTCCCTTTGCCGACGACTTCCATATCATCTTCTAAATTCAGAAGTGATCCTAAAGCGCCTAAGAGCATTTGCTGATCTTCCGCAATAAATATTTGAATCATGTAAGTCATCCTTTTTTGTTTATTTAGAGTTATTAGGAATTGACATGGTAAGCGTGGTGCCGTTTTTTGTATCAATGTGAAGGTGTCCGTTTGCGAATTCAAGACGTTCTCTCATGCCAAGCAGGCCATGTCCTTTTGAAAAGTACTTCTCTTCACCTTGAAATGTTCCATCGTCAGTCACTGTAATGACAACTTCCTTCCAGAGCTGCTGAATGTCGACTCGGCAGTTCTTAGCTTGGCTGTGTTTGACGACATTAGTGACAGCTTCTTTTAAGCACATGCTCAATATGTTTTCATTAAGCAATGAGATATTCTTTGGCAATTGATCTTCCTCGTAGATAAATGTAATGCCGGCTGCTTCAAGAATTTGTTTAATGTTTATGATTTCATCCTTGAGCCGGATGCCTTTCATGGAAGATACGATTTTTCTGACTTCATTTAAAGACGTTCTCGCTGTTTGCTGAACGCTTTTCAGTTCACGTGTTGCTTGTTCAGGATCTTTGTATATCAATTTTCTCGCCAAGTCGCTTTTTAAACCGATGAGAGACAGCTTTTGCCCTAGTGTGTCGTGGAGGTCACGGGCAATTCGCTGCCGCTCTTCTAATTTCACCAGCTCAGCAATCCGTTCATTTGCATCCTCCAGTTTTTCTTCCAGTCGTTCGCGTTCCTTGCGGCTTCTGATACTGAAGGGCAATAAAATCGCGCTAATGAGGGTAATGACGACAAAAGGGATCTGAGTCAGAAAGAATTCTTTTTTTAATACGAGGCTAAAATTGGCTGCAACGGCTGCGCTTATTAAATGGACGTAATATAAAATATGAAAAGGGACACGTTCTTTTATGTTTCCAATAAAATACGCGATAAAAAAAGCAAAATAAATATAACTGAAAAGCGTAATCGAGGCGGTTGAAATGCCGATTAATAAAAACGCCCACAAATAAATGGACCAGCCTTTTGAAACAAAAGCAAATCGATATACCGAAAAAAACAAAAGCGTCAAAATGATGCCGATGATGATAACAAATGTAGATGATGATTTCCATATAAAGTAGAAGGGGAGGATGAAAAATATCGTCCATATATAGGGCGTAATCCCGTTTAGTTTTTGAAATGTAAAATGCTTTTTAATCATGATATTCCCTCATTTTCAGCTTTTCATCTTACATGTAACTTTATCATTGCGAAAGCTAGAATGCACCCTTGAATAATAAAAAGGAAGCCTTCTTGTGTATAAGAGAAGACCTCCTTCATCATCAGGCGTTCCGCAGCTTTTGTTTTTCTGTTGAATCAGGCGGAAGGCTGGAAGGGATATGTTTGATATCCCGAAATGATACAAATTGTTTTTTATCTTCATCCCAAAGGCGAAATGCAAGTGATTGCAAACTCGTTTTTAAGGTGATGGTCGGTACGTTTTTTAATGGCTCATGATGTTCATGTGCAACTTCAAGCTTATAGTTAGGCACCTTGGGGCTCAAATGGTGTACGTGGTGGTACCCGATATTTCCTGTGAGCCATTGAAGCAGTTTCGGGAGTTTGTAAAATGAACTGCCTTCCACAGCTGCCTGCACGTAACTCCAATTTTCATCCGCTTCAAAGTAAGAATCTTCAAAGGTATGCTGCACATAAAAGAGCCATACACCGATTGAGCCTGAGATCAGAAAAATAGGGCCTTGCACCAGTAAAAACGATTGCCAGCCAAAGATCAGGCAGCAAACAGCAGCCAATGCCGCGATTGCCAGATTCGTAAGGTATGTGTTAACACGCTCCTTACGTCTTGCCCCTTTTTTGTTAAAACGGTTCGTAATCAGAAAAACATAAATCGGTCCGAGAATAAACATGACAAACGGATTTCTATAAAGTCTGTATGCAAGTTTTGTCCGTCTGGATGCAGCTTGATATTCGTTTACAGTTAACATCCAGATGTCTCCTGTTCCGCGTTTATCCAGATTGCTGCTTGTCGCATGATGAATCGAATGGCTGTGCTGCCATTGAAGATAAGGGAATAGAGTCAGGACACCCGTCACAAAACCGAGTATGTGGTTATAGCGCTTTTGTTTGAAAAATGATTGATGGCAGCAGTCATGGAAGATGATAAAGATTCTTGTCAAAAATCCTGCGGCAATCACTGTTAATGCTATCGTAAGGAGATAGGAGACATTGAGGCACAGATAAGCAAGAAACCATAAACCAAAGAAAGGAATAAACGTGTTCGAAAGCTGAATCAGGCTGTTTTTTGTTTCGGGCTTAGCAAAAGCAGCGACTTGCTTGGTCAGCTGTTTTTGTTTTTGCGCAGTGGTTTGTTCAGTCATAGTAAGTATCCTCTCATTGTGTGTCTCGGTTAAGTATACGTGAATGAGAGAAGTTCTTTGTAGTAGCACACATCATGCATCATATATGACATTTGTCATGGCTCCTCGTGCGGTTTCCGTGAATGAATGTTTGCTGACGTTAGTTTGTAGAGTTAGTGTTTATTTTTAAAAAATATTGTACTTTTAAATCTGTATATCAAATTAGATGTTATCGTGATTTTCAGAGCAATACGGGCGTCTCTGATATGATGAATAATAAGCAGACAATGAGCCCGCTTTTCCTCAAAACATCCTCAAAACTCCAAATCCTATACAAAACAAACAGGCTACCAGAGTAACTAAATATTCAGTCTTTCTACCAGATTTCAAAAGAACAACTGATCGAACGCTAATATTGATCCCAAACAATATCAGAACAAAGTTCAAATACCATGGATTAAGTCCAGATGGAATAATCAACAGAATTATTCCAATAATGGTGAGAAAGTGAATTGTTTTCCTGAATTTTAAAGAATGATCTTTGCTCACAGTACCACCTCCTGTAGTTTGATGTGATTTAATAAAATTATTTATTTTTCAAAAGTAGAGTATCATTTAGGAGAAACTTATAAATCAGCATTAGCAACAAATATTTTTAATCAGTTTGTCATTTTTTACAGATTTAGCTTTAGGCTCAATTGTTGTAATTGCAACCGCAATGATCGGAGCAATTACAACTCATTATTCTCAGTTTATGGGACTAGAAAAAACAAACAATAACAAGGGGAAATATAAAAGGATTGGATGGTAATAATGAGTTAAACGTACATAAAAGTAACCCATTTGAAGGTGATGAATTTTAGTTACTGATTGAGACAAACAACTAGCTGAAAAAGATTGTAAAAGAGATTTACAAGCTGCTTAATGTTTGTCGATCCATATTCGTGATGTATCCCCGATTGCTTCTATCCTGCATGTTCCCCCTATAGGAAACGTGGCAATTGGTGTGGTGTGGCCGGCATTTATATTTGCGATGATTGGGAGGCCGGATAATTCTTTTTTTGTTCCAATCATGGCTTTTACCTGCTCCATTGGTACATTGGATGCTTTTTGAAATCGGCCGATCAAAATCGCCTTCACATGACAAAAAGCGGGGAGGTGGATGAGCGATTGCAGATCACGGTCAAACATATGGATGTCTGACATATGATCATCTTCAATCAATAAGATGGAATTCTCTGTTTCAGGAAAATACGCCGTTCCCTGCAGCAAATTAAGTGTGCATAGGTTTCCGCCAATCAAGGTGCCTTCCGCAAAGCCCTCTTGGATCACAACCGGGCCTTCATGAGGATAAAAGCGCCTGTTTTCTTGATCCAAATACCAGCGATCATCGCTCCATTCGCCAGAAGGGTGCACCTCAAACGGACTATCCGAAGCGCAGCAAGAAAGAAAATACTCTTTTGTATAGTCGAGCCCTTTTTTCATTGCGAATGTTGAGAAGTGGGGGCCTGAATACGTAACAAGGCCCGTTTTTTGATAAATGGCGTTGCAAAGAGCCGTGATATCGGAATACCCGCACAGAATTTTTGGATGCTGTTTGATTTTATCGTAATCAAGATAGTGCAGCAGCTGATTTGAATTGAAACCGCCGAGTGTCGTTAAAATCGCTTTGACACCTGGATCGAAAAAGGCAGCGTGCAGATCATGGACTCTTGATTCAATAGAGGATGAATCAAATTCGTTACATTCATTTGCGTGTTCAGCGATGGTTACCCGATAACCTAATCGTTCTAACGCCGTTTTTGCTTGAACTTTTGTTTCATTTGATAATAGAGACATGCTGGTCGCGGGAGACACGATCCGGATTTCGTCTCCCTTTTTCAGTTTTGAGGCGTACATAGACTCCTCCAACAATGGTTTTACACCATTAGAGCACATCTTGGTTCATTCTTCCAGACCTTTTTACAAATCAACCCACTTAATGCTGCCTGATTGTGTATCATGATCAATGCATACTGTAAATTGATGTTTTTCATAAAAATGAATCAGCCGGTCTACATGATTCCAATCCCGTTTGGCAATGTCCCCGGTGACTTTTGGGATATTGTGGTCTCTGGCGATATCTTTTATATATTTCATGCAAATGGAACCAAACCCGTGATTCGGAGGGCCTTTTATGTCGCCGATATGAATGGCATCTTCCTTGTAGGTCGCTACAAGTGAAAAACAGTCTCTTCCTCTATAAGCCGTTTTACAATCAGTAAGCATAATTTTGCATGTTTGGCCATCATCAATCGAGGAAACAATCATCCATTCTTCATGTTTCGATTGATCAATACCAAGCACTTTGGCATCTTTAGATAGATCCTTCATATTCTCCTGCATGCGGTAAATTTGAAATTCTAAGTCATGCAGTTCTTCCTCTAGTTCTTCGCGATTTTTTTCTTTAACAGTAAACAAGACCAAACTCCTTTCAATCAACCATTTTAGAAACACAGTTACCAATTGTATTAGATGAAAGGGGCATCTGTAAATAACAAATCCATTATTAGTAGAAATTAGCGCAAAGTAAGGTTTGATTGATTCTAAGAGAGGAAAAAGAAAACTAACTTGTTGAAAAAGGAGGAATTGGAATGGCGATTGATTCATTGATTAAGAAATTACAGTATGTACAATTGGAACCACCCGATAAAATTCTCTCCCTATATCTCAATACAGACATGAGAGATCCCGAGCAGCAGGGGGGAGAATGGAAGATTTCCCTAAAGTCAGGGTTTGGCCGATTAAAAGAGTATTTGGCAGCAAGTGATCCAGAGGAAGGGAAGTGTCTGGAAGGGATCAGAACGAAGATTGATCAATATCTTAATGAAATGGGGAAGGACATGCCCCGAAGTCTTGTGTTTTTTGTTTCCGATAGCGGCATATGGGAAGCAATAAAGCTGCAAATCCCTGTAGCAACAAGATTTTACTGGGAAGAAACAGCTATACTGGATCAGTTGAAGGATTTGCGTCAAACGTACCCAAGCACTGCATTTATTTTAACGCAGCAGCATGAAGTGAAAATTATTGAAACCGTTTTAGGCAAAATTGAGGCGGTTGAGCATTATGAGTATGATATCATCAATGAGTCTTGGGAGAATCGCCATTCCTCTGCAGAAAAAGCGGTGCCGTTTGAAGAGGATCGAATGAGGGAACATGTAACGGAAAACCAAACAAGACTGTATAAGCGGCTGGCTGCCAACCTTGATCAAAAAGCAGCCGCGAAAAGATGGGAACGAATGGTCATCGCCGGTGATAAAGAAACAGCGGATATATTGGATCAGCATATGAATAAACCGATTCATTCGAAAATCCAAAAGAACCTGTTGAATGAAAATGAACATAAAGCGGTTGAGCATTTAATCAAAGAGGCGTGAAATCGAACAGGGCCGGGGCTGCAAGCTGCCGGCCTTTGAAGTGTGTCTAATTTCTGACGAAGCATTCGAAAACGTTGACAACCTCTTTGAATTTGCATACGATTTGGATAGTCAGTACAAATAGGAGAGATCATCAAATGAACCAAACAGAAAATAAACCTAAAAATTATACGGGGATTGTCCTTACGCTGACAGTTCTGATTAACGGTTTAATCGCAGTGCTGTTTTTTATGCCTAAATTAGACCAGTTCAGCCATGCGAATATTCACATTTTGCCAATGCTGAATGCGATATTCAACAGCTTTACGTTTATCTTTTTATTGGCCGCGCTGATGATGATTAAACAGAAAAATATTAAAGCTCATAAACGCTTTATTCTAGCAGCTTTCACAACAACATTATTATTTTTGGTTTGTTATGTTGTTTACCATTCGATCGCGGAGAATACGCTGTATGGCGGGGAAGGTATCATGCGTCCGATTTACTTCTTTATCTTAATTTCGCATATCGTCCTTTCTGTAGTCATTGTGCCACTTGCGCTGTTTACACTGATCAGAGGCTTCAGCATGCAGGTCGAGCGCCATAAAAAAATAGCCAGATGGACAATGCCTTTGTGGCTGTATGTAAGTCTTACAGGCGTTATTGTATATCTGATGATATCACCTTATTATTAAAAGCCATACTCAGTATGGCTTCAGATTGTTGACAAAGTCATAAAACGGTTTTCGTTTTATGACTTTGTCATCTTTTCAGCGTGATTGAAAAACCCTTGAAGTCTAGGAAGGGCGAGCATCGGAGCACAGCGAATGTAGATATTCGTGAGCACCGACGCGCAGGCCTGACAACGAATGCGAGGGTTTGTCGACACGCTGAAGCCATACTCAGTATGGCTTTTTTGTGCTTGTAGACATGCCAAAAGCCCAAATAGTTGGGCTTTTGCGGCAAATGGATAGACTCCTATTTATGGGCCTTTGATTCCATGGTTTCAAGTGTTGCAACCTGTAAAGATTCTTCAACAGTTTTTGTTTTTTCTTTTACTTTTTCTGCATACGTATAATCACCGTAGCAATACGGATAGCGAAAATTATTCACATTTCCCCCGCAAGTATACAGATCGGGATTTCTTTTGACTTGCTGCTCGGAGTATTGTTTTGCCAATTCCTCAGTATGCGTTCCTCCATGTTCAGCTACAAAATCAATGTAACCTGCCCCCATGTTGTAGCTTTGAATAATGGTATCCAAATCCACACCTTTTTCCTTACCGGTCTTGTACATGAGGGTAAATTGCTTGATCCCTTGTTTAACACTGAGTTGAGGGTCTGTGATCTCATTGCGTTTTAACCCCAGAGATTCAGAGGACTGCATAGGATCATTGCCTTTTCCTTTTGACTCCTGATACATCATGCCAAGTATGAGTGATGTATAATTAGTGAGTCCTTGATTTTCAAGCTCGTCTTCCACCAGCGGTTTATAATCAGTTAAACGTTCCAAAACAATCATTTTCGTGTCAATTGGAAGTTTCTTGATTAAATCCCGGTTGAAAAAAAGCAAGACGAATAAAAAAGAGGCGGTGACAAAGACAAAAATCATCATAAAACCCGCAGCAGCGAAACAGCCTTTTCTCTTTTTCTTCACTGTGTTTCACCCTCAATGTTTGGAGCAGTATGACCTCTTTATTATGACACAGTACGATATATCAGACCAAGTAAAAACCTGATTTGAAACATAAATTTAACCTATGAGATTGAATTGGAACACAGGCGGGCTGGTTTGCACCCAAGCACATTTGTTATAAAATAAAACTATGAATAAAGAAAGGTGATACAGATGACTGAATTTAGAGAAATGGAGCGGACAGCTGCTGATCTGGACGAGGAAACCTTGTTTCTTGTCGCGCAAACGTTCAAAGCGCTTTCTGATCCGACCAGAATCAGGATTCTCCATTTATTATCCCAAGGTGAACATGCTGTAAACGGAATTGCAGAAAAACTGAATTTATTGCAATCCACGGTTTCCCACCAACTCAGATTCTTAAAAAATCTCCGGCTTGTCAAATCGCGCAGAGAAGGAACATCCATTTATTACTCTCCGGAGGATGAACACGTTTTAGATGTTCTTCAGCAAATGATCCATCATACCCAACATGATTAAAAAAGACATCCTTGCGTTTATCGCTGTTAGCGGGCAAGGATGTCTTTTGCTTTATGCTGTCCGTTCTGATCGAGTTCGTTTCTGCTGAGCTTGATGACGAAAGAAGAAAAACCGATATAATAAACAGCTATTAGAAAAAAGACGCCAATTGTCAGAGGATCCGTTCCGATTGACTGACTGTACGATCCAAGGCTGTTTAAATCAGGTGAAGTATGATACAGCTCTGTCACTCGATACAGAAATCTTGAAAGGAATAAGGTTAAAAGAATCATTTCTACCCAAATATGAGTGCGAAAATAAATTTTTCCTCTGCGTTTTTCAAAGGAGATGTTTCTTTTGGCGAAAAAGACAAGGAGCCAGCCGCCAAGAGTGCCGAAAATGAGATATCCATATAAAGACGGATGAATGATGCTGAAGATTGAAAGACCGAAAGCAAACAGTGAGAAAAGAATCATACGGGTGAACAGCCAGCGAGGCCTTAGCGGCTGATATCCGATGGACCTTTTAATTTTTTTATACAGAAAAAAGATAATAATCATGGCAGGATAAATGCTTTGAAGTGTAAGATGCATGATGTGAAATCCCCTCCGTTGAGAAGTGTATGCTTATCCGGTTCAAAATAGTAATACTTGACACAAAAAAGAAGGGGAGACCCCTGTATACATACCATATGCGGGATTTCGTTGGGCCGCATAATAGATATGCCCAAGCTTTATGAAAATGTTATGATTGATTTTGTTGGAAAACAATAGAAGAAAAGGTGCGCAAAATGAAATTGGAACGTTTGTTAGCAATGGTTGTGTTATTAATCAGTAAAAAACAAGTACAGGCCGCTGAACTTGCTGAGATGTTTGAAGTATCTGTAAGAACAATTTACCGTGATATTGAGACGATCAATAGAGCTGGTATCCCAATTGTGACCTCACAGGGCTCCGGAGGCGGAATTGGCATTATGGAGTCGTATCGGCTTGAGAGAGAGTGGCTGAAAGAGGAGGAGTTATTTGCGATTGCTTCTGCTTTGCAGAGTGTCTCGTCTATGTATGAACCCGCCTCTCACAGTACAGCTTATCAAAAAATCAAGCATCTTATACCGGAGAAGTCTGCTGAAGCATTTCAGCACCAAACTGAAAAATGGTTTATTGACATGACGGCTTGGGGCCAAACTGAGGATCAAAAGGCGCTTCGTGAGAATATCAGCGCCGCCATTGATCAATTGTCAACCATATCATTTACATATACAAACGCAAGCGGGGAAACACTTCATCGTCAAACGGAACCTTACACGTTGGTTTGCAAGGCGGGACACTGGTATTTATACGCCTATTGCCTGATTAGAAACGATTTTCGCTTTTTTAAATTGAATCGGATGAATGATCTGACCATTTTATATCAATCATTCACCAGAAAAGACATTCAGCTGGATACCTTGCCATGGGATAAGAATTGGTACCAAAAGGACCGCTTAACTGAACTGGTCATTCTTGTTCAGCCGGCAGCACGCCAGCGCATACGGGAATGGTTCGGAAATGAAGTTCTTCATTATGATAAAGGTGAAATTTGCCGGGCAGTCATTTCTCTTCCAGACGATCAATGGCTGATCGGGTTTTTGCTGCAGTTCGGAAAGGATATTGAGGTTCTGAAGCCTCTCCATATACGGGATAAAGTAAAAGATACCATTCATCAAATGCAAAAAGTTTATGAAACCTGACACACTGCTGTCAGGTTTCTTTTTTTATAATCTAGGTAAAAAGGAGGGATCGTATGAGTTTTTCACATATGACACACTTAGAACAGAAACAGTTTGCCGGGCTTTCACAACGGACCAGCAACGCTTTGGAAATAACGGAAGAAAGGCGGATTCCGGCACTGTGGGATCAATTCTGGCAGCTCGATATGAGCGCTCTATTCTCGCAGGCTGAGAAAGACCAAAACATTATCGCCTTATATTCCAATTACGAACAGGAGACGAATGGGCTCTACACATTTTCAGTCGGTACGTTTCAGAAGGAAAGTAGCACTCTTTCGGAACCCTATGAAACCATTGATTTGCCAGCTTCCGATTATGCCGTTTTCACTTCCAGAATCGGTCCTATTGAAGAAGTTGTGCTTGAAACGTGGAAGGACATTTGGTCTTGGGATAAGCGTCATCTCCGCACATTTACAGGTGACTTTGAAATGTACGATCAAAGTGCTGCAGTACCTCAGCAGGCGCAAGTTAATATTTATGTAGCCATAAAAAAATAATAACTCTTGATAAACTAATGGTGTTAGTTAATAATAAAAACTAGTGCCATTAGTTTTTATTAGGAGGAATGAAAAAATGAGAGTTACTCAGTATCAAACGGTTTGGCAGCTGACTTTTTTGCCGGCATTATTTCCGGTCAATTGCTATTTAGTAGAGGAAGAAAACGAAGTCACCCTTATTGATGCCGCACTTCCGGGCAGTTATAAAGGAATCATTCAAGCTGTAAATCAGCTGGGAAAGCCCCTTCAGCATATTTTACTGACCCATGCACATGGGGATCATGTCGGCTCACTGGATGCATTGACAGAAGCATTTCCCCATGCAAAGGTGATGATCTCAGAACGGGATTCTTTCCTGCTGCAAGGTGACACATCCTTGCGTCAAGATGAAGCACAGACACCCATTAAAGGAGCTATGGCGAAACCCATACAAACAAAGCCTCACCATCTGCTGACAGGCGGTGAAACAATCGGTTCTCTGCTTGCAATCCTGACACCGGGCCATACACCGGGCAGCATGTCATTTCTTGATACAAGAAACGGCACAATCATAGCTGGTGATGCGTTTCAATTGCGCGGAGGAATTGCTGTATCAGGCCAGGTAAAATGGACGTTTCCTTTTCCCGCCTTCGGCACATGGAATAAGGAGGAAGCCATTAAAAGCGCACAATTGCTCGCCGACAAGGCGCCTTCGTGTCTCGCGGTTGGACATGGACATTTCCTGAGATCACCCGCAGATCAGATGAGACAGGCGATCACAAAAGCAAAGAAAGGATGACGAGAATGTCACCGAGAATAGGGTTGAGCCAAAAAATGATTGTAGACGCCGCCGCAGAGATTGCCGATCAGGAAGGCTTGAGTGGTGTCACGCTTGCCGCTCTGTCTAAAAAAATGAATGTGCGCCCTCCGTCGCTGTATAATCATATTAACGGACTGCAAGCGATCAGAACAGAGCTTGCTGTCAGCGGGCTGACAAGGCTCTATGAACAAATGGCAGTCTCCGTAATCGAACAAAAGGGAGATGTCGCTATGCTTTCTTTAGCTCATGCATATGTTGATTTTGCAGTTGAAAATCCCGGATATTATGAGGCGTCTTTGCTTAAGGTTCAGGACGAAAGGGCGGAAATCGTCTCAGAAGAAATTGTCCGGCTTGTGTCAAAGCTGCTCATTGAAAACGGCTATGCTAGTGATAAGACTGCCATTCACGCGACAAGGGGATTCAGAAGCCTATTGCATGGATTTACGGCTTTAATCGCAAAAAAAGCATTTGAACGTGAAGAGGATATTTCAGACAGTCTGTCATACTCAATCCGCACGTTTTTGTCGGGTTTAATAAAAAATAAAAATATTATGTAAAAAAACTAAAAAGATGTCCTATATTTCTGAATATTGATATAATATTACGGTAGTATACGTAGGGGAGAGACATCAGGCATTGTATAACATTCACAAAATGGAACGGTTAGCGGCAGCTTCATGGCCCTCATATATTTAGAAAAGCATGGGAAAATGGCTTCTCAGAGCAGATTTTGCCGTAACCAAAAGGGCGAACAGCGTGTGGACATCAGCGGAAATGCCTGAAGAAGATTTTCGGCAAGAAGACGAGTATTTTTATAAAAACTTAGGCTTGCCCGTATGTTTTCATATTAGCAATACATCTCCGAAAGGACTAGATGCTGTATTGTAAGGCAGCGGTTATGAAAAGGCGGACGAGTGCTTTAAATGACAGCATTATGCCGGGATATTATGAACCATACTGAAGAAAACAGCTGATTTGCATACAAGTGGGAGCATGAGCCGTTGACTGTTTGGATTGATGAAATTACGATTGGAAGGATTTTCGCCGGAGCGGCATCGAGGCTATACAAACATTTTCAAGTGCATGCCGCCGTGTAAAACCTGTTAATCAGGGTATTGACTGAATGGGCAATCAACAACGGTGCAGAACGCAAGTTTTTACAAGTGACAAAAGAAAATCTGGCGGCAGTTTCTTTATATGAAAAATCGGATTTTTACCTATCTCGGAACACCATTACTGGTTCAAAAAGTGACCAAAGGAAGGGGCTTGCTGATGGACTCGCTTCAAGAGATCATTTGCGAAAAACGAACATACACACGCCTATATCATTCACACAAGCACGCATACAGCCAATTTCTTTTTCCGCTTGAAGGAAGTATTGATCTTGAGACAGAGGGGCGCGAGGTGAAATTAAAGCCGGATCATTTTTTATATATTCCGCCTGAGTGCGAGCATCGTTTCCGTTCAATCGGCAGAAATGAGTGTCTTGTACTGGATGTTCCGTTTGATGCGATGAAAATTGATGAGTATGCGGGATCGGGAATTGAAGCTGCACTTGATCCTTTCTGGTCTTCCATCAGGTATTTACTGACGGAGGAAGCAAAAGCGGGCACCGCAAACTCGCTGCATATGCTTGTTCAGTACATAAAAGCAAAACTGCAATCCCACACCTACGCCTCAATTGCCTACATTCACAGCCATTTATTCGAGCGGCTGACGATTAAAAAGCTGGCAGACATCGAGCATTATCACCCAGCCTACTATTCAAGCTGGTTCAGAAGCAGACGGGGAAGTCGCCGCAGAACTATATCGCTGATCTTCGTCTTGAGGAAGCGAAACGAATGCTGATGGAGAAAAAGGAAACCCTTACTGTCGTCAGCGAGGTGCTGGGATTTCAAAATCTCTCTTCATTTACAAGATGGTTTACACAAAGGACAGGCATGCCGCCCCGTCTATATCAAAACATCTTATATTCGGATAAAAAATGATCGTTTTTTGGTTAAACAAACATTGGAGATCTCTTTTATAATGGGAGAAAAAGGGGTTATGGATATGGCAGTCATTGAAGATTTTGAGAAATTGGATATCAGAACAGGCACGATTGTAAAAGCTGAGGCATTTTCAGAAGCAAGAGTCCCGGCGATTAAGCTTGTGATTGATTTTGGAGCAGAAATCGGCATGAAACAGTCCAGTGCGCAAATCACAAAGCGCTACCAGCCAGAAGACCTGATCAACAAGCAAATCATAGCAGTCGTCAACTTTCCGCCGCGCCGGATTGCCGGATTTAAATCGGAAGTACTGGTTCTTGGCGGCATACCCGGGCAGGGCGACGTTGTCCTGCTGGAGCCGGGGCAGCCAGTCCCAAACGGCACAAAAATCGGATAACACAAAAAAGACGTTTGCCTTAGGCAAACGTCTTTGCGTATTGAGGCGATGCACCACACGCCACATTCGTGTGCGCCGCAAGGGCATGTGCATCGGCTTACACAATTCAGCTCATCGCTATATGAATATAGCATGGCGGGTGCAGAAATGCAAGAGTTACTTTGTCATTTTGATGATCCGTATCTTATTTTTCTATATTTACTGTCATGTAGATGTACATATTAGGATTGGAGTATTGAGTAATAGCGAGTTGGGTTTTTGTGATAGGATGTTCTAAACCCAGTCACGCTCAATGCAGCTTTTGAGACTTGTTGAATTTCTTTATCTGTATCTGTGCGCACTTTTTCAGCATCAACGATAGGCACAAAGTGAGTGCGGTTATTATAAATTTAATTTTTCCTTAATATCATTGCATTTCTTTTTAAGACTTTCTAGCGTATGTTAAAATTTTACTGAATTCAAAGTCAAAAGGGGAATGTTTTATGCTGGGAATCAACGTTGAAAAATCAAATGAAAACTTAATGATCAATTGGCAGCTAACCAAAATTGAAATTCCAATCAAAGAAATTAACGATGTATTCCTTGACCCAAACTATGGGGGAGAGGAGAAAAGCGCAGTCAGGATTGGATTTCCTTATGGCTCAACGGATAGGGTAGTAATTAAAACAACAAATAATACTTACATTTTGTTCACCACTAATGCGGCTTCAATTATGAGTAAAATTGTTTCTTACTGACCAATTGTGATATGAAATGAATATATTAAACTGTAAGCCTACAGAATTGAGGCATTTAATTGGCAGGATTGGTGAATTCATATGTGCACTTCTAACCAATGGCACTCTGGCTCGTCAAACGAATCAGCACGGATTTGATGTTGTGAGTAATGGCAGACGGATTAGTGTAAAAACAACAGCTCAATTAAGTGGTTTTATTCCCATAAATCAAAATACAATTAATGATTTTGATGATTTTTTTGTAGTTCAATACGTAAATGATGATTTTAACATTATTTATTTTGGGCCAAAGGAAGAAGTGAAAACAATCAGTAAAGTTTACGGAGGTAAATATGAAGTTAGTATTGGACAACTAAAGAAACTTAATAGAGAGTATCAATTCAATAAAACAATTGTTTGAAAGCAACCATCCCCTCACAATAAATAAGGGGATGTTTCTTTACTATTCACATGCTTGATCTTTGCACTCTTGACTTGATCTAATTTTAGCAGCCTCATCAGAATAAGACAGAAGTAAAAAGAACATCGGTGTATTCATCATTAATTACTTATCGCCAACTGTTAATTAATTTCATGAAGGCAGTCACTTTCTTGAGTACGATTCCTTCTAAGTTCTTTTCTTGGGCCAGATTGAAGCAAGTGGAACAAGACCACCTATCAGCAATTTAGTCCTTTGTAATTAAATTACAAATACTCATCATATTCACTCGTGAATTCATGGTATTATATTGAAGGGAACGATCAAAAGCTTTCGGGTTAGTAAGTAAGAATGGTTTAAACATGTACGAGTGCCACCTCATGCAAAATCAGAAAAAATATAAAGGAGGTAACATATGTTTAAGCTTAAAAAGAATTTCTTAGTTGGATTAACGGCAGCTTTCATGAGTATTAGTTTGTTTTCGTCAACCGCCTCTGCAGCTAGCACAGACTACTGGCAAAATTGGACGGATGGGGGCGGAATAGTAAACGCTGTCAATGGGTCTGGCGGAAATTACAGTGTGAATTGGTCTAATACCGGGAATTTCGTTGTTGGTAAAGGTTGGACTACAGGTTCTCCATTTAGGACAATAAATTATAACGCTGGCGTTTGGGCGCCGAAAGGCAATGGATATTTGACTTTATATGGTTGGACGCGATCACCTCTCATAGAATATTATGTAGTGGATTCATGGGGTACTTACAGACCTACTGGAACGTATAAAGGTACGGTGTACAGTGATGGGGGTGTATATGACATATATACAACTACACGTTATAATGCTCCTTCCATTGATGGCGATAACACTACTTTTACCCAGTACTGGAGTGTTCGCCAGTCGAAGAGACCTACTGGAAGCAACGCTACTATCACTTTCAGCAATCATGTTAACGCATGGAAGAGTCACGGAATGAATCTGGGTAGTAATTGGTCTTACCAAGTCTTAGCGACAGAGGGCTATCAAAGTAGTGGAAGTTCTAACGTAACAGTGTGGTAACAGATCATTTTTAATCAGGGATAGCTAACGGGCTGCTGATCGTTCCTTGAGAATTTTTGTAATTTGTTATTGTGAGTTACTAAGAAGCGACGGTCTTTTCGTTGGAATTCCAATATATGCCTCGAATTTGGTAAATGATTATTAAACAAACATTAGGTACATATAGTCACGCACTTCCAACAATGCAAGTAGAAGCAGCAGATAAGATGGATTTATTGTTGAAAGCGTGACTTCACCTGCGACATGACCAAATAAAAAAAGCAGTGAACTGCGCTGTGTGTATGGCTTTATAGTACCTCTTTTGACACGCCACATTCGTGTGCGACGCAAAGGGCATATACATCGACTTACTCAATTCAGCTCATCGCTATATGAAGTAGCATGGCGGGTGAAGGAATGGAAGGATTTCTTTGTTATAGACAACAAGATTTAGCACAGAGCAAGATCTAAGATAAACGATTGACCTCATAAGCTGCACGGATTCCGGATTCAATCGCACCTTGCATCCACGCATGAGTGAATGAAGCATGTTCTCCAGCGAAATGAACTCTTCCCTCAGGGACAGGGATATAGGGATACAGTTCTAATTCTTGTCCTGGTTCCATCGCTGTAAAGGCTCCCGCAGAATAAGGATTTTGACTCCAGCTAAAAGAGGCGCCCGACACAAACTCAGCCCATACAATATCGCCATATATTTCAGATAAATTCAGTAACGAATACTGAATACGCTCTCCTTCTGAAAGACTGTCCCACATTAGTGCCTCGTCTGCCCACGTATAACTCGCCAGAACAACAGCATGTCCATTTTCCCCAATACCAGTGCTTGGATAATACGAAAAACGAATCGGAAGATCAGTAATCGATTTGCCGCCGCGCTGACCTGCTTTTTCCCAAAATCGGCGTTTAAACTCTAAGCCGATCTTTGTTGCGTTCATATAGTTCAGTTCACGGATAGCCCTTCGTTTATAGTAGGAAAATGAATGGTATGGTTCCACTTTCACAAATCGCAATGTTGAAAAAGGAATGGTGATAATAGCGAGATCAGCTGTGAACGTTACATGTTCTGCTGTTTGTTGATGCTGACAATGGATCGTAACACTAGTCGCATTTTGAGACACTTTCATCATTTTTTGATGGTATAGAATATTTGTTTTTAGTTGAGGAAGAAACGCGGAAGGAAGCCGATCCATGCCGCCTGTTATTTCATAGAAGTGAGTGGGCGAAGTAAAAAGGATGGATTCCCGTAACACCTCAACAAGGGACATCCCCATATACGCTTCCATATCCAGTAGGACACCCATCATATCGATCGCGCCATATGAAAAATAAGTGCCTAAAAACGAGCTTAACGAGTCATTTTTGTATTGTTTTTCAACAATCAGCCAATTTCTCGCAGGATTTTGATAAATGAAATGCAGAATAGGCTGTAATACAGAAAGCAACAGCTCTTCAGCGGTTTTTCCTTGTTCGTTTCGTGCAACGGGGTATCTTAAGATCTGAGGATGTCGTTCAAAAAGATGGAGACGTGTTTTGATCCCATTTGTGTAAATGATGTCCATTAGGCTTTTGTTGATAAAAACATTTGTCGGCAGCCTGAATTTTTTTATATATTCTAAGGTTAACATATGGATATTCGGAATGCGCATCGGACCAACATTAAAGTACAAACCATCAGTAAAGGGAGATCTCAACGTGCAGACACGGCCGCCTACTCTGCCGCTCGCTTCAAGAATCGTTACTCTGTGTCCGGCATTTTTCAGCAAAGATGCTGATACAAGTCCGGCCAATCCGGCTCCCACAACAATAATATGCTTCGGATGATGTGATGCGTTAAGTCCGTTTCTAATGATCTTCACCATGTCATCATTTGTTAGAGAAGTCACTTTTTGAAAGCACCTCTTTTATGAATATATGACATTATATTCAGTGAAAAGGGCGCTTATCACGTTCTGTTTACAACTTTTGTGATAGGAATGCCAAACGGACATGTATTCTCGTTTAAAAACAATATGTTGTGCTGTGAATATATTGAAAAATATCTTAGGTGAACAAAGCAACCCTTAAGGAAATGTAAAACTTCGAAGTCCTTCTTACCTATCAACAAGATTTTCTCCTTTTTGGCTTGAGCTATCGTATAAAGGCTTTACTGTATCCACGGAGAGCATCCTGAATTCTTATACTCTGGGTAATATGAATATTCAAATTACCTAGCTCGCTTATCGAAATAAATTCTACTTTTTTAGATTCATTACTGGTTGCTAATTTCCCGCCTGTCTTTTGACATAAAAAGCAAAGGGAAAACTGTTGGCGAACTTCTCCATCTTGATATGCGATAACATGATTGGGATCACTGTATACCCCAACCAGATGTTTTACCGCTATATCTAAGCCAGTTTCCTCCTTAACCTCTCTTTTTATGGCATCTTCCACTGTTTCTCCCGGTTCCACATTGCCCCCGGGTAAAGACCATTTTCCGTTATCAACACGTTCTTGAAGTAAAATGTTTCTTTCCTTATGAAGAACGACAGCTGAGACAGCAGGAACAATCTTTATTGGTTTTGGTGCGTCATCATTGTAATAATAATCGGTTCTAGTCATTTTGTTACATACGACCTTTCTTATCCTCTTCATTTTTTAACATTTTTTATTGACAGCCTTTTCATAACATTCTACAATAAACCCATAACAATTAACAAATGTTAAATGTCGTAACAAATGTTACAAAAATTATTTATTTGATTTGGTGTGTGACTAATGTTAATTGTTCATATAAGGCATACTGCTGTTTTATATGTGAATGTAAGCGTTTAATGAATTAAATTTTATGAATTTTCACAAAGGGGATGTGCTATATGTCAATTTATCAACAACTTTTAGAAAGAGAACGTGCAAACGAACCGATTAAAGTAGGAGTCGTCGGTGCTGGACAAATGGGATTTGGCATGATCGGTCAAATCTCTCATATTCCTGGTATGAGCGTAACTGGAATCAGTGATATAAATATTGAGGCAGCAGAAAGAGCTGCAAATTACTATAATTCACAAGCATCCAGAAAAGAATCCATTATGGTAACTAATGATTTTCGTGAAGTGATTCAATCTGCCAATGTAGAAGTTATCGTTGATGCAACAGGAGTCCCAGAAGTAGGAGCCAACATTTCACTAGAAGCCTTAAGATCTAAAAAGCATCTTGTCTTATTGAATGTAGAAGTGGATATTACGATCGGCTCAGTGATGCATCAAATGTTTAGTAATGCTGGTCTAGTTTACAGTGGTTCTGCTGGGGATGAGCCGGCAGCAATACTTGAATTATTTGAATTTGCCAAAACGATGGGGATGGAAGTTCTAGTTGCTGGCAAAGGGAAAAATAATAAATTAAATGTCACAGCAAACCCTGGCACTGCACAAGAAGAAGCAAATAAGAAGAAAATGGCTTCTCATATGCTTGCCGCTTTCCAGGATGGTACTAAGACAATGGCTGAAATGAATTTATTGTCTAATGCTATTGGATTTGTACCAGATGTAGTTGGGATGCATGGAATTACTGGAGATCTAGATTCAGTTATTAAAGATTTAGACCTTAAAGAAAATGGCGGGGTATTAAATCATTTTGGGGTAGTTGATTATGTAGACGGGCTTGCACCTGGAGTATTCGTAATTGTAAAAGGGCAAAATGATGCTGTAGCGCATGAGTTGGATTACTTATTGAAAAAAGGTGAAAGAGACCATCACATTTTATATCGGCCATATCATTTAGCTAGTTTAGAAACGCCTATTACTATTGCCAAAGCTGTTTTACAAAATGAAGGATCTATTCAACCACTAGGCGCTCCAATTTCTGATACGGTTGCCGTTGCAAAACGTGATATGAAAGCCGGAGAAGCACTAGATGGTATTGGAGGTTACTCTGTACGCGGGGTTCTTGAAACTCATCAAGATTTGAAGCGAAATAATCATATTCCAATTGGTTTAATCAGTGGAAATGTTGTGGCGAAAAAAGATATTCGTCAAGGCCAATTCTTAACAACTGATGATGTAGAACTAGATCCTACAACAACAGTTTGGAAATTAAGATCGCTTCAAGATAGTTTGTTCCCGACAGTGACGGCTGATAGTAAAATTGTAACTACTTTGTAAGTTCATAGGCGTGCAACAAAACTCTTTCTAAAAAAGAGTTTTGTCCGCGCCCTTTTTCTTCATCAGATATGACTTAAAAAGGGGCATGACTTCCTATGAAATTTGTTTTCATTCTCTGCTTTTTGCTAGTCGTTCAATATGTATTTACCTTCATACAAGTTCGTTATTATAGAAAGAGTATGAGTACGATTGTAAGTGCTTACAGAGAGAAAAAAGGATACTATTTATTTTCTGGTACGGAAAGAAGAAAGTTTCGTCCTGGAGCTATTGTTATAATTGTCGTTGACCGTAACTATATCATTCAGGAATGTTATGTAATCAATGGTTTTTCAATCTTATCTAAGTTTAAAGAAATCAGTAAATATAAGGGCCAACATATAGGAACTGTATTAGATGCTTTACAAGAATACAAAACAAATCAAAAAGGAAATGATAGACGATTACCAGCTCTTCATACAGCCCTTTCCAAGGTTGCTGAAAATGCTTTATTATCAATCTCTGCAAAAAAAATCTCTATGCTTTAATGGAAAGGAGTGTTGATTTCTATGGAATGGATTCAGTGGTTCGGCGAACACTTTATAGGAATGTTTGATGCTGGTGGTAAACAGTTTATGGATTTAATGACTGGAATCGTTCCTACTTTAGTTGTACTGCTCACATTTACCTATGCAATGATTAAGTTCATAGGAGAAGAAAGAGTCAATAAGGTCATTCAGTTCGCAGCAAAGTATACGTTATTAAGATATACATTAATGCCTATCCTATCAATCTTATTATTAACAAACCCAATGGCTTATACCTTTGGAAGGTTTTTACCAGAAAAACAAAAACCAGCGTTTTTCGATTCACTAGTTACTTTCTTTCATCCTGTTACAGCTTTATTCCCCTACGCAAATGCAGGAGAGCTTTTCGTCTACTTAGGAATTGCGAATGGTATAAAAGAGGCTGGTTACCCTATGTCTGATCTCGCCGTTCGCTATTTCCTAATAGGAATTGTCATCATGCTTTTACGCGGGGTTATTACTGAACTTATCACAAAATATCTATCTAAAAGAATGGAAGCGAATTCTTAATTGAAGCAGAAGTCACCATGACTCGAGGAGGAACGATCATGAATAAACAGCGTGCAATCTTTGTGGATAAAGGTTCAGGTGGCTGGGGAACAGGTCTAAGAATTGAACCTAAAGGAAAAAAGACGAAGGTTGTTTCTATTACAGGCGGAGGGATTCACCCAGTCGCAAGAAAGATCGCTCAAGTATCGGGAACAGAGGCTGTAGACGGCTTTAAACATTCAGTTCCTGAAGATGAAATGCTGTGTGTTGTTATTGATTGCGGAGGTACGGCAAGAATTGGACTTTATCCGATGAAACGGATTCCCACAGTGGATGTCCTTCCTTCTTCACCTTCAGGCCCACTGGCTAAACATATTAAAGAAGATATCTTTGTTTCTGGTGTGACAGAGAAAGAAATCAGGTTAGCTGAACCTGAAGAAACAGCGGAAGCTAGTCAAATCAACACAAGTGATAAAGAAAATCCTAATAAGATGAATAAGGAACGTGCAATCTTTGTGGATAAAGGCTCAGGTGGCTGGGGAACAGGTCTAAGAATTGAACCTAAAGGAAAAAAGACGAAGGTTGTTTCTATTACGGGTGGAGGGATTCACCCTGTCGCAAGAAAAATCGCTCAGGTATCGGGAACAGAGGCTGTAGACGGCTTTAAACATTCAGTTTCTGAAGATGAAATGATGTGTGTTGTTATTGATTGTGGGGGAACAGCAAGAATTGGACTTTATCCAATGAAACGGATTCCCACAGTGGATGTCCTTCCTTCTTCACCTTCAGGCCCACTGGCTAAACATATTAAAGAAGATATCTTTGTTTCTGGTGTGACAGAGAAAGAAATCAGATTGGCTGACGAGCAAGCAGAAATTCCATCAGAATCAGAAGATCCATCAGAAACCAGCCAACTTAATATAAATGACAAGGAAAATTTGAACGAAGAAATGAAGAAAGATGAGCGAGAAGATAGAGATAACTTCTTGATGAGATTTTCGAAAGGAATCGGAAAAGTAACAGGAACCTTTTATCAAGCTGGTCGAGATTCAATAGACATGCTTATCAAAAATATCATTCCATTTATGGCTTTTGTGAGTATGCTCATTGGAATTATTAACTACACAGGTATTGGCGATGCAATGGCTCACATCCTGTCACCTTTGGCTGGTTCTTTGTGGGGATTAATCATTTTGGCATTTGTTTGCACCTTACCATTCCTTTCGCCGGTGCTTGGACCGGGTTCCGTTATAGCCCAAATTATAGGGGTCTTAATTGGAACTGAAATAGCTAAAGGAAACATTCCGCCTCAATTTGCCTTGCCGGCTTTATTTGCAATTAATGCCCAAGTGGGAGCGGACTTTATACCAGTTGGTTTGTCACTTGGCGAGGCGAAAGCAGAAACGGTACAATATGGTGTACCAGCAGTTTTATATAGTCGTCTTATCACTGGGGTTCTTGCTGTTATCATTGCATATGTCGCAAGTATTGGGATGTTTTAATAAATGTATAATGATGATAAATGGAGGTATGGGTATGTATAAGTCAATTGTAAAAGAAATCGGGGAATTAGCTTTATCATTTGAGGAAGAAAAGATAATGATTTTATTTGGGCCTCAAACACCAGAGGGGTTAAGAGACGTGGCTGTCATTCATGAGGTTGAAGAAGATCAATCAGAAAACCCAATTAAAGAAGGGCATACTCTAAAAGTAGATGATCAAGAATTCAGTATTACTGCTGTAGGATCCGCAGCCAATAACAATTTAAAGGAACTTGGCCATATTTCTATCTACTTCAACGAGCCTAACGGAGACGTTCTTCCTGGTGCTGTGTTTGTCAGCCCGTACGTGCTTCCGAAAGTTAAAAATGGCAGTATCATTGAATTTAAATAATAAAGAAAAAGGAGTTACGAATGTGAATTTACCTGAAGATAATAGATTGTTTGTTAAAATAGCTCATATGTACTACGAGGAAGGACGTAATCAATCGCAGATTGCAGAGGAAATAGGTGTAAGTCGTTCTCTAATTTCAAAATATCTTGCAAAAGCAAGAGATTTGGGAATTGTTGAAATTATTATTCATGATGACTTGATTCATCCTTATAGAAAACTCGAAGGAAAAGTGGAACGTCTATATGGATTGCGTGAAGTCGTATGCATTCCCAATCTGGGAGGCGAATCCTCGAAAAGCAGGTTGGGATCTGCAGCTTGTAAATACTTGTTGCGAGTGATGAGAGACGGGCAAACGATAGGGGTCTCCGCAGGAACCACTTTGTATGAAGTAGCAAAGGCGATGACCTCTAGCCAGCCCTATCCTTCCGTTACATTTGTTCCTTTAGTTGGGGGAATGGGAAACGAACGAGTAGATATACATGCCAATCATATAGTAGCTAAGCTCGCAGAAAGTCTACAAGCTCACTATAAGCTTCTTCATGCACCCGTAATGGTAGATTCTAAAGAAGCAAAAGACATATTTATGAGACAAACTTCGATACAAGACATTTTTAATCAATCTGCCAAATCTCATATAGCGATTGTAGGAATCGGGGGAACTCCTGAACATTCGACTATGGTGAAGTCTTATCTAGGTCAGGAACATCAGGAGTATTTTGATCATACAGATGTCGTCGGAGACATTTGTTATAATTTCATCGATGAAAATGGCCGATCATCTCTTAGTTCATGGAATGAAAGAGTGATTGCGTTGGAATTAGATCAATTAAGGGAGATTCCACTTGTTATTGGAGTGGCTTGCGGATTAGAAAAAGTGCAAGCAATAAAAGCAGCATTGGAAGGCAAGTTAGTCCATGTATTGGTGACAGACGAACAGACAGCACAGGCCTTATTGGATTAATGAAAAATAAAGGGATGAGATACTTTTTAAGATCGTCCCTTTATTTTTAGAAACTAGAAAGAGGAAATAATATATTATTTTGCTCTACGACCGAAGACTCTTAGTCTTTCCACAAATATCTCCATTACTTAGAGATGATGCTTCATGCTCTCTTTAGGTAAGACTGTTCGAAGTAACTCAGTCACGTTATCAACGATTGAGAATATTGGTAATCAGCATTATTTCAGGTGGATAATGAAAAGAGAAGAATCGTGATGGATGAAAGCAAATACGGATCAAAAGCAATTCTTAAAGCAGTTTTATACACACCGGCAGGAACTGTGTTTTATAGAGCAGAACTGACAAGAGGACCCTAATCATAAGATGATAAATCTTGAAGGTTCATTTACGACTTAATGGGGAAACAAAACTGCTGCCTTACACTTATCGTTCTGCTGGAAAAAGGAAACATCATTTTTTATACCATTAGAGTAGACCAATTGCTTAATTTTCATAACTGTTGGAAACGGTTTTTCCGTCTGCGATAATAAAGTAAGAGGTGAAAGCAATGAATGGGATAGAATTTTTTGAGTCCGTGTCACAACTGGGACAATTAATTTTATTGTTCTCCGGCTACGCCCTTTATTGGAGATTAGGTACAACAAAAAGAGAACGAAAGCTTACAAAATATGAAACTTTTCTTAGGTTCTTTGTCATGTTCGGCATATTTGCATGGGCGCTTTCGTTTCTTGCTTTGCATTTGTGGTAACGAACTTTCTACACGTATTTAAAAACGTGTTTTTCATTAGATCCCAACGAGCTGCGCTGAGAACATCTATGTATTAACTAAGAAGCTTCCGCTAGGTATTACTGAATGCCTTCTGATTTAATCTGTCCTTTAGGGGAGAAGGGAGGAATACCTCCTTAAATCGCTAGCAAACAATTTGAGCGCTTTCCGGTTGGATGACTTATATGATTCTAGTATCCATTACGTTTGAATAATAAAAAAGCGTCCCTGTTTATACAGAAACGCACATGAGAAGAAATGATAAATGGGCTGCAATCATGAATCTTTTAGCATTTGTGCAAATTCCTTTTTCAGTTTGATTGGTTTCAATGAAGTTGTTCAAAATATGAAGGTCGCTCCGTTCCTGACCAAAATCAGGGATGATAGGCGTATGTTGGAGCAGGAAAATTAGGTCTTCGGGTCTTTGATAATATTCAATAGCGTCATAATCATGTACTTGGATATCTGAAAATCCAGCATCTTTTAGTTCTTGGATATATCGCTCTTTTAATGTCCCATCTTTTTCTGCAAATGACTGCCCTCGACCGAATGCTTTTTTTACATTCAGTTTGTCACCTTCACTAACTTGTTGTGTTAAAAACGTCCCGCCCTTTTTCAATACTTTAGCAACTTCTTTAGGGTTGAATGGGGCATGTTGATTTGACACCAAATCAAAGAATTCAGCAGGAAATTGTAAATTTTCAGAGGACATTTGGAGAAATCGAACGTTTGAGAGACCCGAATGGTTAAGGTTGGATTTTGCCGTTTCCACCATCCCGCGAGAAAGGTCTATTCCAATTAAGAGACATAATGAAGATGCAATTTTTAATGCGCTTTCCCCTCCGCCAGTACCTATATCCAAAAGTATATCTGAGTGATTACATCTTGCTTGTACTTCTTCGTAAAAATTCCACTTAACCCCTTCAGATTCACACTTTAATTCACTGAAATTCCAGCCGTTTACTTTTCCAACCTTATCATAAAAATCAATTTCATTCATTTTTCCTCTCCGCCTTTCGAACAATTTGCTTTTTTTCAGCTGTTAGCTTACCTAACTAAGTAATGACGATGTTTACTGAAATCAGGGATAAACGCTAAAAAATGAAATACACCGTTCATGAAAAAGAAGAACGGGTCTGGTATTAAAAAAATGAGAAAGTTATAAGGTGGATCAATCATGTGTTTCACTGACAATCTTGATTTATATCATGATTTAAGATCGGTAAGAACGACTTTTGCAGCCTCAGCGATAAGAGCATTATCATAATGAGCATCTTCCGTAAACCGATTTGATAGGATTGCCACAACAATAGGAGCTCTATGAGGCGGCCAAACGATAGCAATGTCATTTCGTGTTCCGTAACTTCCGGCTCCAGACTTATCGCCGACTAGCCATCCTATAGGAGCACCCGCCCGAATCAGTTCGTCACCAGTAGCGTTCCCCCGCATCCAGTCAGTTAAGATCGTGCGCTTGTCAGGCGTAAGGTTGTTGTCGACAGTGAAAGCTTTAAGGTCTGTTGCTAGTGCTTTGGCGGTGCTTGTGTCACGAATATCCCCAGGAATGGCAGAGTTTAGATCCGTCTCGAAACGATTTGCCTTGGTTACATGATCCCCAATCTGTTTCAGTGATTTTTCGAAACCTTTAGGGCCGCCAAGCTGTTGCAGCAATATGTTCCCAGCAGTATTGTCGCTGTAACGGATAGCAGCCTCAGCGATTTCCTTCAAGCTCATCCCTGTATCCACGTGTTTTTCTGTGATTGGAGAATACGTAACAAGATCGTCTTTGCTGTAGTGAATGACTTCATTAAGTTTTTCAATTGCGTTTTTCTTCAGGACAGCAGCTGCGGCTAGAACTTTATAGGTTGATGCGTATGCAAATCGTTCATTGGGCCGATAGGAAATCGTCTTGTTTGTACCTGTGTTAATTGCATAAACGCCCAGTTTCGCGTCAAATTTCTTCTCAAGTTGAACAAATTTTTCATTCGTTATACAGCTTGTCACTTTTATGTCTCCTATGGCTTTTACTTCAGCATGCGTTGATGCATCAAAGGGTTTGAAACCAGTAAGGCTCAAACAAAAAAGTCCAATACAGATTCCAAGTTTTAATGGCGCTTTATTTTTCAAATGAATCGACCTCCTCATTCAATTGATGATGTATTCACCTTCTATTCATACCACAAAAATAGGATCAAAATCGATATATTTCCAATAATAGTTTAAACAAAGACCTTTTCATTCATCTCATTTTTTGATTTTTTCATATATGAAGTGAATCGGGCAATGGGGGAAGGGAAGAACAAGAAAAAATAGATATACCCATTTTAAAGGTGATTATGGTAAATATCATTGATAGTAGCGCAAGTGGCATGAGATTTTTGTCATTGTTTTTATTTCCATCATATGGCATTATTTAAAAGGATGGCGTGAAGTCATCCTAATGGGCTATGCAATTGTGATGGGAGCGTAATCAATGCAAACAAAAAAAGTGTATCTTTATGTATTTCATACCATGTCAGACTGGGAATATGGCTATTTAATTGCTGAACTAAACTCAGGGAGATATTTTAAAAAAGATGTAGCACCTTTAAAAGTAGTTACAGTAGGAGCTCATAAAGAAGTAATAAAGACGATGGGAGGGCTAAGCATAAAACCAGATTTTACCCTTGATGAGTGTACGTTTGAGAGTGAGGATCTTGTGATTTTACCCGGAGGGAATACTTGGGGAGAAGATATTCATCAACCGATTTTGAAAAAAGTTGGCGAAGCTTTAAAGCTTGGCACGATTGTTGCTGCGATTTGCGGTGCAACCGAGGGCCTCGCGCAATATGGATACTTAGATTCCAGAAAGCACACAAGCAATGACTTAGCTTATTTGAAAATGGTCTGTCCTCACTATAAAGGAGAACCATTTTATGAGATGGGACCTGCAGTATCTAATGAGAATTTGGTAACCGCATCAGGAATTGCTCCCCTGGAATTTGCGATGGAAGTACTGAAAACATTAGATGTGTGTGCACCAGAAACATTACATTCATGGTATGAGTTAAACAAGACCCAAAAACCTGAATACTTCTTCGAGCTAATGAATACAATAAATTGATAGAATCAGTGCCATGCCCCAGAAATGCTGGGGCATTTTTTTATGATGAAAGAAAGCGATACAATGGAAGCAGGGTGATTCAAAAATTTGAAACAATAACAGCATTTGGAACGTATTGTAATAAGAAAGCTATGATCGACGCTTATTTAGCTTTCTTGTTTGACGCTGTACATGCTGTGAAAGGGGGATGAAAATGCAATTTCATCAAATTCAAAACGGAAAACAAACCAATCATCTTAAATGGCTGGGGGTTATTTTTTTCAGCTGGGGAACGTTCGTTTTTGCGTTGTTTTTTGCTACTTTTGTCGGTTCAATGGCACGCCAAGCAGGAGCTTCCAAGCTCTTGCAGCAAGGTATTCAGGCAGGCTTAGTGACGTTCATTACTGTCCCGCTGCTTTATATTCTTCTTAAGCGGACGTCCAGTAGACCATTCTGCTCTATCGGATTGTCTGGCTGGCGGCAAGCCATTCCGAAAGCCATTATGGGAGCACTGTATGTGATTTTTCTTTCTGGAACTGGGTTTACTATCGCCCATTTATTAGGCTTGATAACTATTACACAATTTCACTTCTCCGGACATTTGGTTACAGTATTGCTCTTAAATATGATCATCGCATTCTTTTATGAAGCTTTTCCAGAGGAATTAACATTTCGCGGGACGATGTACAATGCTCTAAACGGGCGATTTAACAGTTTTATAGCCTTACTTCTGCAGCCGATCCTATTTGTGCTTGCACCAATAGCTGTATGTGGTTTGCAGTATATAGCAGGAATCGAATCACCAGCTATCACATTAGGTTACATCGTTTTATTGTTATCTTTTGGTTTCATTCTTCAACTTCTGCGTATTGTAACAGGAAGCTTATGGACATCTATCGCCTTTCATCTGGCTTTTCTCGAAAATTCTCGTTTTTTCGTCGTGCAGGGGGATAAACGCTTTATCACCTATGAAGAAATCGTGCCGGGTACAGGAACGCTGTTTGTGATCTTTTTTATGTTGCTTTTTGTTGGTACTCTACTATTAATGCCAGCAGTAATAGCAAGGTGGAGACGTAAGAAGAAGAGAAACGGGCATGATGTTTAGCGACTGGTTTATACACAAATGGAAAGTGTCGAGGTAAATGGAAAGGAGCAAAGATGTCTATTTTAATAATTGTTGAAATCTTCTCAGTGTTAACTGTATTAGGTTTATTCGCATGGGTGTTCAAAAAACAAAAAAATGCGGATGAAGATGTATTTATTTATGCGAGGTACATGATATATCTTCTTGTAGCTGAAGTTGTCGGATATGTCATATTTCATATTAATGAAATATAAAACGATCATGAAAAAATAAAGAGGAGGATCGTCATAATTGTCGGAATCATCATTCTATCTATGAAATACATGCATCACTTGCCAATCATGTAGCTTCAAATGATTTTGATTAAAATCTGTCATATCTGCACATTGAACTGCATAAATTGCTAGTCTTTTAAAAAGGTCATAATCTATCGATCACTCAAAGTGAAAATGGTATACTGATGTGACAAGTATTGGAAGTCTCTTGCACGCTTCGAGAAATAAAATCAGGGGGATTACATTGAAACCAACCACGACTTATGCAGTCATATGGATATCGACTGCTTTGGCTGCTTCAGTAGGTATTATCGTTACCAAGAGCGCACTTCCGTTATGGGCGTTATTCATTCCTATGATAATACCGTTTCCAAAAGATAAAAACAAATAAAACCAGCACAATATAGCATTACGATGAGATTACCTGAGCGGAACATAACAACGTAACCCATGATTTGAAAATGCGGAGATGCTCACTTGAGCCTCTATCAAAAGAAGTTGAAAAATTATGTTCTTACTCTTGCGTTTTCGAGTATTTCATACGGTCTGAACTTTGGTCTGTATATGTTTGTTTATTCCGATTTTATGGGCAATCACGTTAGTCACTGTTGATATCATTGCTTTACGCTTTCATCACTTACTTGGTATTTGCTGTTCCTTTGGAATTGTGATGGGATTTCAGCGTAATTATAACAGTTAGGCTAGATCATGTATTTAACTGCGTTTACAACAAGTATAAAAGCCGCTGATCCGAACATGATATACGCGGACCTTGTTTGTTTCTTTAAAAGAGCCTCCACCCCCATTAAAACAAACAGAAGTGCAAGTAGCACTTGGAGAGATGTTAAAAGAAAAACACTTTGATTATATAATGAATACACGCACAATATTAAAGCTACACATGAAATGAACAACTTTGAAGCTTTCAGCAAAGAACCACTCCTTGCAAAGTTTTTATTAAAAGCTTAACACGTTATGCACTGTCCTTGGAGAGACTAAGGGAGTAAGATAAAAGAAGCATATTAACAAATGTAATGAAAAATGCTGTTTTTCATCCCGAATCGCCAGCGCTTACGCAAGAGTTTATCTTTTTCTTTCAGAACTTTTTAACAAGTACCAGTGAAGTAAGAGAAATTCAAATGTGGCCATGAAAGGGGAGAAAGGGTATAAAAAAACTAGTCGTGATTTCTAGCATTCTAGGAATCCTGTTATCAGCCATAGGACAATATTTTGGAATTTTAAACGATTTTTCCCTTTCAGGTGTTTCTCGGTTTATAGGGATTGTCGCAGGAATTCTTATGTTACTAAGTCTAAAGTCAAGAAGTATAGAAGTGCAGTCATTTATCGTTAATGGAAGTACGGCGTTAGGAATAATAGGTGCCGGAATTTTATATATTCCAGCTGCGCTTATCAATATCTTGATTGGCTTCAAGTTAAACGAGAAGGTAAAAGAAGAAAACACGAAGGAACAGCTCTGAATAAACTGTTTTTTGGATAGAGAATACATGCGACATCATCATATGAAGAGTGCTGTTGGACTTTGATTTTCCTTTTGATATGGACACCTATTGTGGATTTTATTCTCCCGTATGCGCGAGGGGTAAATAAAGACATCAAACTACATAACATGAAAAACAGTGATGTGAATTACCTTTCTCAAAAATAAATGAAGAAAAATGAGGAGGGGAAATGTATGGATTTACCTGCTTGGGCTTATATCATATTTACAATCATAGGAGTTGCTGGGTTCGTCAGTTTAATGTACTTTTCTTATTTTACTGACAAGACTGAAAAAGAATGATGAGCAAGCGGTTAAATCGACACAAAGGCATGAAGAGAGAATCAGTCAGTATTGCTTGACTTTACTTTGAAAGGGGTCGAGTAACATGGATCATAAAAAAGATGACATTCAAAGAAAATATAGGGATCAAATAAGGAAGCAGACAGAACGAGAAAAAGAAAATGGCAGTTCACATACTTTCGAAATTGTTGTTGTATCAGCCACCATTATTTTGATGTTTTTCTTTCAATCGGTTTATAAGGGTTTTTAACATCATACTAGAAAAAAAGCAACGATTCGAACGTTGCTTTTTGTTTTTATTCGGTCCTTTGCACGTTAGGAGAAAGGACGTCCTTTGGAGGAGTCAGTTCCTTAACTTGTTTTAGCGTCGCTACGATAAGAAAGCTAACAATCACTAACAAAAGCCATGAACTCACCTTTCCTAGGTGAACAAGACTCCATGCCTCGCTTTGGTTTGGATATGTCCAAGCCCCAAAAAAAGTTGCGATATTTTCCGCTATCCATATAAAAAATCCGATAAGCACAAAAGAGAGTGCAAGCGGCATACGGTAACGAGTTCCATTCACCTCGTATATCACCCATGTTTTCCAAAAGACAATGATGACAAGTCCAGATAACCACCAGCGAATGTCTATTGAGAAATGATGGGTAAAAAAATTCAAATAAATCGCAGCGGCAAGCGGGACAACTGCAAAAAACGGCGGCCACTTCACCAATGCAACCTTAAGCCTTCTCCACGCCTGACAGAGATAACTGGCTACACTTGCGTACATGAAGCCGCTATATAAAGGCACCCCGAATATTTTGGAATATCCTTCTTCTGGATAAGACCATGAGCCCATATGGACTTTGAAAAGTTCAAGAGCAAGACCAATAAGGTGGAACAAAGTGATCACTTTTAATTCATCTTTTGTTTCAAGCCCGGAACGCACCATCAGCCCCTGCATGAGAACACAGATAATAAGCAGCCAATCATACCTTGGCAAGAAGGGAAGCGGGATGATTTGTGTAACAGCCAAAGAGGCAAAAATGACGACAGGAAACAAACATGAAAGAGCCTGTTCCCAACCAAAACGAACGAGTTGTTTGAAGGCTCTCATGATGTGTGATTCCTTTTAAGGTTTTTCCTGGATTTCTGTAGGGTACGCTTAAAATAGCCGCTAAATGGACATAAGGTTGCTTCCATAGGATCACCACCACATCACTTTATTTTTTATGAAAAAGCGTTCTTTTTATGTGCCTTCCTCGCTTCGGTATTCCAAAATATCTCCGGGCTGGCATTCTAGAGCCTTACAAATTGCTTCTAAGGTTGATAATCGAATGGCCTTCGCTTTTCCGTTTTTCAAGATGGATAGATTAGCCATCGTGATGCCGACTCTCTCCGAAAGTTCTGTTACGCTCATTTTCCTTTTAGCAAGCATCACATCAATATTGATAATAATCGCCATGTTTATCACCTCAGACCGTTAAATCATTTTCTGATTTTATATCAATCGCTTCTTTTAACAGTTTTTGAAGAACAGCAGCAAAGACCGCGATCACCATTGAAGCAAAAATAATGACCAAGCCGATGACTATGATACCCGGGGCATCGTCTATCTCGGCGATCAGATAAAAAAATGGCATGCCTGCCGCAAACAAGAGACTGATAGTGACCGCACAGTATTTAATATTTTTTAGAGCTCTTACAGAAATGTTGGAGAAAGCTTTGTTTTGGTCAATATAGCTTAAAAGTTTGAACGCTTGATAAAGTGCAAAGTAAAAAGGTATCGCCGCTACATACAAAAAGACGAAAACAAGATATTTTATATAAGCCATATTTGGTAATAATTCTGCTGCATAATTGGCTATCTTAGGCACCACAAACATGCACAAAGCAAGAATTGGAATGCCAATAAGAATAACAGCAATCTTTAAAAATAGTGTTGAGACTCGATTCATAAAAATCACCTCACCGATTTGTTGTCATCCTGAATGTAACACGATATTTATCGTTTTACAATAAAAAAGTATTGAAATCAATTATCTTATTATCGTTATATGGAGATTTTTCATTTTAGATAAGCCAAAAGTCGATTATAAGCAACGAATGACACTGTGTGCTTCAGGCAGCTCGGAGAACAATGAAAGATATGGATTTCCTTTTAAGGATTTATTATGGCTGAAAAATAGTGTAACAACGATAGGAAGAAATACATCAAAGGATAAACTGGTGTTCATACTAATGGTCAGGAGGTAAACCGGCTTATGATACACATGTGGATCACTGGTCTTTTATTATTGGCTCAACCAAGCGAGCCGACTGACAGCTTATCGGTGACACAGCAAGGGCGTACGATAGCTACTATTAACCGTGAAAGCTTTACATTGCCTCTTCCCGGTACCCCGATAATTGACCATGAAAAGTACCGTGAATTCATCGAACAGCTCAATAAGCACATTTATCGTGAGCCGATAAACGCTGTGCTTAACGATCAGGGAAGCATTGTCCCGGGCAGGGTTGGGTACAGACTTTATCAACAGGCGTTTATGGAAACGTTTTATGCGTTTTTCTATGGCCAAGGCCCTTCCAAGGTAGAAGTGCCGGAATTAAACATTTATCCAAAAGTTGACAGTGAACTGCTTGCTCACATCAGTACACATCAGCTTGGCCATTACGTAACGTATTTTAATGCGAATAATAAAAGCCGCTCACACAATATTTCCCTTTCTGCCAGAGCGATTGACAATCATGTTGTCTTCCCTAATGAAACGTTTTCGTTTAATCAAGTTGTTGGGATGAGGACTAGAGATAAAGGATATAAAAGTGCACCCATTATTGTTAAAGGTGAGTTGTCTGAAGGTGTAGGCGGAGGGATTTGCCAGGTATCATCAACACTATATAATGCAGTCGATCGCGCGGGACTGCGAATCGTTCAGCGTTATTCTCATACAAGAAGCGTGCCATATGTTCCGCCTGGACGCGATGCGACAGTAAGCTGGGGAGGTCCTGACTTTCTCTTTCAAAACCAATATAACCAGCCAATACTCATTCGGGCCAAACGGCGTGGGGGAAGTATGGTTGTTACGCTTTACTCTTCTGATATGATCAATAACAAACTGAGAAACGTTCCTAATGCACCATCTCAAATACCGAAAGAAATAAATGTTGAGCGGCAATTGGATGCCTTTATTGGAGAACCAACTAAATAAGAAAGAAGGGATAAATGAAGTGAAGAACGTATTATTTTTCTTATGTGTTTTATTATTTTCATTTCATTTTGCTCAACCAAAAACATCCGCCCTGACTTTTTCTGTGTTACCCATTACACAAAAAACAGAACAGTGGTCAGTACAAGTAAGTGAAGCAAAAAATGTAAAGGGATTAGCGCGTCCTAAGAAAGGGGTATATCATGTATATTCCTTGGAAGTCAAAAACATAGGGAAGGAAGCGGCTACGGTCGATGTGCAATTGTATCGAAATGATCCTGACTCAATCACAAGGTTTTCGCTTTTTGGATGCCCTAATGAAAATGGTATAAATCAAATAGAAGAGGCTAAAACGTTAGCTCAAAGTTTAAACGACGGCTCGCCGTTGAGGTTTAATCATTTTATGCTGGCAAATAAGGCTTCTGAATTAGAAGTGGTGATTATTTGGACGCAAAAAGGGCAGGAAGGGCGCCATTTAAAACAGAGCTTTACATTCACGGAAGACGGCGTACATTAGGCGTATAAGCAGCTTGTTTTAAAATTTGCCAGTCAATGAAATAGTGTTTTCAACTTTATATAGAGAGAATATTAATCAGGATGAAGCTCCTGATGAAGAAAGGGGAGAGTAACAAAAAAAAGATGGGATGGCTTGAACTTAATGCTGCCTTAAGTTGTAGGAAGCTTGAAATAAGGAAAATAAAAAGCCCACTCTCATGAAGTGGGGTATATCGATTGCTCTTCTTCTTAACCTCCGACCGGCCTCTCAGCAACTTCGATACTAGATGGTGAATCTGTACTCAATTGCGCTAAAGCTACTCCACTTAAAATGACAGTTAAAATAGAAACGCAAAGAACTAGTTTTTTCATAAGATTCCCTCCACTTGATTCATTTTCTGTTCAGCCCACATCTTTTCATTGAAAGAGCTTGGTGCTTCTTCAAAAGCACCTATTGTTTTAATCTTTTCGCGGCTAAGTAGGCTAATTCCTCAACACTTTCAAGGTCATTTTGTCGTTTCAACAATTGAATATATTCAATGCAATTTTTAAAATTGGTTTTCATTCGCCGCAATAAAGGTTGTATAAGATGTTGATTTTGGCTTCGTATACGTTATTCTCCATTAATATGAATCTTTCCTGTGCTTTATTGTAAAAATGAATGGCTTTCGCTTTTTCGTCAATTTAAATTGTTCTTTAATCATCGGATACAGGTGAAGAAATGCCAGAGGGAGGTCAAATGCCAGACCACATCGCTACCTTTAAACTTTATGCTTGAAGAGGAAGTAATAGGACATGATCTATTAGTTAAAGTGGAGTGGAAGACAGGCGATAAAAAACAAACAGAGGACATAAAATTATATAAGAAAATATGGTATTAAATGAGAGCTGAAAGTTGACTGAATGTCTTCACTGGAGGCGACTGATTCAAAGCCCATTCATGGATTAAGGATTGAATTCAATCCAGTTGTTACAAAACACTTTGCTTTTCTGCAACGGACTTAGTTTTAATAAGCAATGTAAACCCTATTGTCTAAAGGGGTCTACATTGCTTATTATCAGTTTACATAATAATATTATTGTGATATTTCGCCAGAATTAACTAACTGATCTTTGTACTAAAGATTCACACTAAATTAGTGAGTAGGCACTAAGAAAATAAAGCTTGTTTACATAATATTCAAGCTCATACTACCCACCATTCTGTGCATCAAGAAGCTCAGGTGAATTGTTTTTAGGTGAGTTTACTAATGACGAAACCTGGTATGCTTCCATATCATCACCATCGTAAGGCTTCAGTAAGTGTTGCAGATGAGCAGGATCTGTATGTGAAGGATTCAGCCACTCTTTTTCATCCCTATGCGTCAGTATAACCGGCATTCGGTCGTGTATATCTTTCATGAACTCATTAGGTGTAGTTGTTATGATTGTGCAGGTGCCAAGAGGAGTCCCTTGAGGTGTTTTCCACACTTCATATAACCCGGCAAACGCAAAAAGAGCGGATGATTTCAATTTGATCCGGATCGGAATTTTGGTTTTGGGATCAAGCCGTTTCCATTCATAAAAACTGTCCGCCGGAATCATGCAGCGTTTGCTGACAAGCGGTTTTCGAAACGCCGGCTTCTCAGTTAATGTTTCAGTCCGAGCATTGATCATTTTATAACCGACCTTTTCATCCTTTGCCCACGGGGGGATGAGACCCCATCTAAGCTTGCCTAAGCGCTGATTTGATCCATCATTGATGATTGCCAAGATGTTTTGTGAAGGTGCAATATTATAGCTTGGACGGTATTCGGCTTTAGGGAAAAATTGATCGATGTCAAACTGGTCAATAATATCATCAAATGCAGAGAACAAAGTAAACCGGCCGCACATATCCATCATCCTTTTTTGTATTTTTAAATAGTGTACAGGTTGGATCCATGAAAATCAAAAAACGAAAGTGCTCTGCAGGTTAACTTGAAGGTAAAGATTGATGGATCATTGTATCGATTCTGTTTATAGCTTTTAAGATTCTGTAAATTTGATTGAATGGGGTTTCCCCTATTTATATAATGACTTTGCAGCTTGGATTTTACATAACGAATGCGATAAGGGGGAAAGTGAAATGAAGAAAATTTCGTTCGCTGTTTTGATGTCATTTCTTTGTTTTATCAGCTTGGTTCCAACAGTTGATGCTGCTGTCATTGATCATGACAAAGTCGTAGGTTTCAATGAAGTTGTCCCAACTACTATTTCTCAAAAGGCAGAAAAAAAGTTTCAGCCGTATTTGAAAGTTTATAGCGGCTGTGTGCCCTTTCCGGCGGTAGATGCACAAGGCAATACAAGTGGCGGGTTACAGCCATCTGGGTCGTCTAAAGGAGATTGCAGCAAACATACCGGACAAGTTTATTCACGTTCAACTTGGTACAATGGCGTGTGGGCAATTATGTATGCTTGGTATTTTCCAAAGGATGAGCCTTCACCAGGTTTGGGTCATAGACATGACTGGGAAGGAATCGTAGTGTGGGTCGACAATCCGTCTAACAAAAATGCAAACGTTTTATCCATTGCATACTCCGGACATGGGAAATTCACGAATGTTCAGCCAAATGAAAGAAATATGAAGGATACACATCCATTAATTGCGTACAACAGCACATGGCCCATAAACCATGAGTTGCATATTAGTGATCAAGTAGGGGGCACTCAGCCATTAATCGGGTGGGAAGACTTAACACCGGCAGCGAGGAATGCTCTCAATACAACGGATTTCGGTAAAGCGAATGTCCCTTTTAATGACCCTCATTTCACGAATCATTTAGAAAAGGCATGGTTTAGATAATGCATAATGTAGCATGCTGAATTTGACATTAGATTTTTTTCAGCATCCTCATGACAAGATGCATAAAGTTTATATTGATTAGCGTTTTACATTCCTATAAACGCTTTACGTTAAGGATATAGCAGAAGCGCTGAGCTGATGATGTAGAGCTGCAAGAGAGGATTGTAAGGATGTAAACGTTAGTGCGGTTATCAATGTAAAGAGCTGTACGCGCACGAAGCAAGGGTTAAATGTAAAGGCCGGTTTAAAAACTTGGGCCTTTTTTTAATGAATGGGTGTCTGGAGAATGAACAATTGGAGCCAGTTTAGAAGGCAATGTTAGTTGAAAATGCTAACAGCAATATTTACATATAGAAACAGGCTTTTTTGTATCAGCCCTTTATTAACCTCCAGAGTGTGTTGTTAATCTAGTATCATTGTTAGCGCCAGTTGCCTCAAATTACAATACCGGACAAACCATATTAAAGTGATGGCGGTCTAGTTTATAAAACGAATTCACATGTAAATAGAAGAATTGATAGTAAAACATTGTTTGAGCCGATTCTTTTTATTCTATTTACTTGCGATAAACTGGTATAATAAAAAATCGATTGAGACGTTGTAGCGAAAAAGAACATAAGCTTTTTGGCAAGAATAGTTAGACTGGTCCTGGGCTTGAGCTTGAGGGAGGCAATAAAACCGCTTGAAAATACCCTATAAGAGCAAAAGAGGCTCGGCGTTTTTTACGCAGGCCTCTTTTATGTCAGTAGCCAAATACAAGAGTTGTACTTTGTGATCCGGCATATTTCGTGACAAATTCTTTTGTATATTGCGGCGTTTGGACACGGTAGCTATAGTTAGAGCCGGGATTCCATGAAGTCAGCGGAGAGGTTTGCTTGTTTAGAGACGGATAGCTGCCTATATCCTTGAAATAGCCAGTGCCCTTGTCATCTAGGATTCCGCCTTTTTCACTGCCTTTCCCGAAGTAATTATATTCGGAATATATTCTTGCTTTTGTGGCAATAGTAATCGCCTGGTTAAAGTTGTTGCTGTAATTGTTTTTAACATGAAAATATCCGTATCTCATGAGACCCGGGCCTCTTACATACAAGTTCTCAAAATAATTGTTGGCGATTGTCATGTGGGGATAGCCGTCATATTGATGCTGTGAATCATCTGGGTATCCCAAAATCAAACCATATTTATGATTCGCGAATTTTGAGTTGCTGATCGTGATATAATCCGCTGATTTTCCGATATATAGGAGCTTGTCCAAATCACTTCCGCTTGGGCTGTAACTGTGGCCTGAGAATGTGACGTGGTCAATCCAATAGTTGATGCCAGAATCTAAATAAAGCTGGATATCGTTATTTCCGTTAATCTGCGGACTGTGTTCAAACGTCAGATTTTGAAAAATGACGTTTCCTGATGCAGATGAAGTTGTTAAATAAATGTTCTTCAGCGTTTTTTTCGCGTAAGAGCCTACGAGTGTTTTATTTGAGCCAATGGTGACTGTTGTCTTCGAAGATGCGGAAATATCATTTTGAAGCACTAAAATTTTCGGAGTGGAACCTCCTATATGGGTTTTTAAATCATTAACGCTTTGAATGTAAACAATCTGGCCATTTTTTCCGCCCGTTGTACTTGCTTTAGAAATGCCTTTTTCATTTTTAGCATTTCCGGCAAATCCTAAAAGGCCATTCGTCGAGGTATTTGGAAAATCGACAGCTCCAAATGCTTTTCCAGGCAAGAGAACCAAAAACAAACTAAACACGGCGAACCATAAACAAAATCGTTTCAGCATAATCTGCCCCTTTCAATTAAATTTCCTTGCGGAGATTATTATTACAGGTAATGGAATGGAATAATAGGTGCTATCTTCCTAATTAAAGCCGGGTTATGAAAAAATAAACAGATTTCGTTAAAAAAACATACTCTCAATTGAAATAGAAGAAGGGATTGATGCACCGTTGACTGCAGCAGCTTATCGAAACACCTTGCTTTCACTTTTATGTTTAACAGCTGGAATCGTGGATGTAATCGGGTATTTAAGCCTGGGACATGTATTTACAGCGAATATGACTGGGAATATTGTATTGTTGGGGTTGGCGATCGGCAAATCCCTTGAGGTCACAGTTTTTCATTCTTTGACTGCGCTAATCGGATTTATATGTGGCGTCATTATATCAACACTGATTGTCGGAAAGGCAGAAAATACCCTGTGGCCTACTGCGGTGACAAAAGCTCTGGCACTTGAAGCATTCATTTTGTTTATCTTTGCTTGTCTCTCTTTTTATTCGGCTTTTGTTCCTGTATACATCCTTATTATTCTCATGAGCATATCCATGGGGATTCAAACCATCGCAGCTAAAAAGCTGGGAATCGCCGGTATTTCTTCAACTGTGTTGACTGGAACACTGGCTTCTCTTTTAGAGGATTTGTCCGGCCGTTTGTTTTTTAAGAAGCAGAAGAAGGCTTTTGTAAGAGACGCTGTGTTGCGAGCGCTGGCTATTATCTTATATTGTGTGGGGGCTATTATTGTAGCTTTAGCTGAGCCTGATTTTTATCACATCATCATTTGGGTTCCGATCGTGATGATATTTGGCATCATGCTGACAGCTAAGTTGAAACTGAGCGGGGAAAAATAAAAGCAGTTACCAGATCAGCAGCTTGTTTCATGTCGCAAAGGGCTATAGGAATGCAGCACAGTAAATATAAATATGAAATTCGACTGACATGCGCACTCGTTCATTTGTATGGTTTTTTCAGAAACACCCTACCTTTGATATATGAATGATAGTGAATCTGTCTTGAAACCATCTATGAATCTATTTCCTCTTTCAAACCAGATGATAGAGCTTTAAAATGATAATGATTCTCATTTAAAGTCTGGACTGAGGGGGACATGCATGAAAAAGAATATCAGTGCTATTGTTGGTGTGGTTTTATTGATGCTCCTTTGTTTTTCCCCGCAAGCTTCGGCAGCATATGACGATCTGCATGAGGGGTATGCAACGTATACAGGATCGGGTTATTCAGGAGGGGCTTTCCTGCTGGATCCCATTCCTTCTGATATGGAGATTGCTGCAATCAATCCGGCAGATCTCAACTACGGGGGAGTGAAAGCGGCACTTGCAGGCTCGTATTTGGAAGTCGAAGGGCCAAAAGGAAAAACCATTGTCTACGTTACCGACCTGTATCCTGAAGGCGCTCGGGGAGCTCTCGACCTGTCACCTAATGCTTTCCGTAAAATCGGCAATATGGAAGATGGAAAAATCAATATCAAATGGCGTGTTGTCAAAGCTCCGATCACAGGACATTTCACCTACAAAATTAAAGAAGGCAGCAGCAGGTGGTGGGCGGCAATCCAAGTCAGAAATCACAAGTATCCGGTTATGAAAATGGAATATGCTAAGGATGGAAAGTGGATCAACATGGAAAAAATGGACTATAATCATTTTGTCAGCACCAATCTAGGGACAGGCTCTCTCACAGTCAGAATCACTGACATCCGAGGGAAAGTTGTGAAAGACACCATTCCGAAGCTGCCTGAAAGTGGAACGTCCAATGCATATACAGTGCCGGGCCATGTGCAGTTTCCTGAATAAAAAGCACGAAACAGCGGATCTTATCCCGCTGTTTTTTTATTTTCCTTTGAATCGTATCAATCATCAATATGTGCATATAAAAATTCTTTAATCAAGTTTACTTGCTCTTGCTTCGGATACGTGCTATACAGTCTGCTTGAAATCCGTAATGGATCTCCATAAAAGTATCTTTCGTAGTGAGTTTGTCTTGTTCCGAATGAACTCATCGTTAAATCCCATGGCAAACGAAAATTCTCACCCGTTCTTCAGCATTTGTATTGGTTGCTTGGAGGTATTGATCAAGATCTTCCCGGATCGCTGAGTCAAACGCTTTTTCTGTCGGCAGCGTCACCATCCCGTTAGCGCCAATTAGTTGAATGATTTCAGTCAGCCGCGGTTATAAAGTAGGGATGATCGTACTGATGACTTGCAGCGGAATCAAACTGGGCCGCATATAGCCGTATTCATCTAACTGGGCATCATGTTCTGACTTGTCAATGAGTGCCTTCATGCTTTCCAATCCTACAATGATTTGAGAGGGTTTTTCTTGAATATGCTGATATTCAGAAACATTAATCGTGACGATCAAGAGCTGTGCGACTCCTAATAGAAATTCTATTTTGATCATTTGCCTAATGGTGACCTGGTGAAAGGTAAAGGCGTGATAGCACTATAAACTTCATCAAACATGTCGATATTATTGACAAGGGTTTAAGCGAATGATGATTCAAACGCTTGAACTTTTTTTTACCTATTACATCGTGCAGAAAGGGAATCGACATATGAATGTGAAAACAAAATTGCTGGGAATTATATCGATATTAGTGATTTCAATCTTTGGAATTGGAGGCTCCTCCGTTTTTATGATTTCTTCTACTGTGAAAAAAAATGAAGAACTTAAAGACAAAATGGAATTCCAAAAAGAAATGAAACACATCCAATATCGTTTGGCCGGTTTATCAAATGATGAAAGAGGCTTTCTGATTAACGGAGACAAAGAATATGACGAGGGAATGCAGGAAAAAGCAGACGATATCTTAAAAAGCCTCGATCGGATCAATGACTTGATTGATAAAGAGAATGATCAATCAAATATCGAAGACATTAAGTCAAGTTTCACTCAATATAGGGCTTTAAATCAGCAAGTAGTAAAAGCCTACTCTTCAGATCCTAAAAAAGCAGAGACCATCCATTTTGGAGAAGAAAGAACGTTAAGAAAAGAAGTTGTAGATCCAGCTGTGAATAAGCTGTCTGACCGCTTGGATCAAGAGGTGGAGGCTCTAAAAGGTGAAATACGCGCCAATGGGGAAAAGAGTCAATGGTTCATCAGCATTGTTACAGGGGTATCAATCATATTAGGCATTGTTTTAAGTTTATTGCTGTTAAAGTCCATTATGGTGCCATTGAGAAGCTTGAATAAGCAGCTTGAGGAAATTGCTCACGGAGACGCTGATTTAACGAAAAAAGTCATTGTAAAAAATAAAGACGAATTTGGACAGCTTGCTCAATCTTTCAATTCTTTTACCCAATCATTAACTCAAATTGTAAGGCAGATCAGCAGTTCATCTGAGCAAGTCGCCGCATCTTCTGAAGAATTATCGGCAAGCGCGGAAGAATCAAAATCAACTTCTGAACATATTTCCGGAGCCATGCAGATGGCTGCCGACAGTAATGCAAAGCAAAGCTCAATGACAGAAAAAAGTGCGGAATCCATTACTGAATTATTAGACAGTATTTCATCTGTTGCTTCAAATACGGGTAACATAGCGAATCTTTCTTCTTCAATGAGAGATAAAGCTGAAATAGGGTCGAAATCCGTCAACAAAATGTTGGAGCAGATGAAATTTATAGATACATCTGTAGGTTCAGCCGGAAATGGTTTGGAGGCATTGGTTTCGAGCACAGCGGAAATCAGTGATATCTCTTCATTGATCACAAATATTTCCGAGCAGACAAATCTGTTGGCGCTGAATGCAGCGATCGAGGCGGCCAGAGCAGGAGAGCAAGGGAAAGGATTTGCTGTGGTGGCAGAAGAAGTTCGGAAATTGGCCGATGAAACAAATAAATCTGCAAAACACATCCAATCAGTGGTAACAACCATCCAAAATGAATCAGTTGAGACGGTGAATAACATTAAGGTTGTTCAAGAAAATGTGAGCTCGGGTATTATGCTTTCTCAAGAGACAACAGGGAATTTCAATGAAATACTGAACCTTGTGGAACAGGTCACTTCTCAAATACAAGAAGTGGCAGCGGCAACACAGCAGCTTACATCAGGCGTTGAAGTGATTCAGCAGACAGTACATACATTAGCCGCTGGCACAAAAGAAACATCAGCACATACAGAAGCCGTTGCAAAATCATCACAAGAACAGCTCAATTCAATGGAGGAAATCTCCTATGCTGCAGAATCTCTATCCGAGTTGGCGGAAGAACTTCAAACCGTCATTAATCGTTTTAAATATTAATAAGGCTGCATTTTTAAACCCCATCTAATCCGGTGGGGTTTTTCTGCTTTGCAGTGGTTGTTTTTAAAAAAAACGGAACTAACTTGCTTCTTTTAAGCTAGCTCCGTTTGAATGACTAGTCTAAATTCTGATCAATAGTCCCTTCAAAATAGTCATCGCTGACTTGTTCATGAGTTTCAGCCAATCCTTTTTCCAATTGCGTCGTTCCTTTATAATCAGAAGGTTCGAAATATCTGCCAGCGACATCCGTGTTGTCAGTTATGTTTTCTTTCTTATGAGTTTGATTTTCAGCCTTTGTATGTTCCGCTTGACCATTTTCATTTAAAGACTGCTGAAAATCGTATTCCTTGTCAATTGAAGAAAATCTTTTGTAGTCATCCGGTCTGTCTGCTCCGTTTTTTTGAGTCACTTTTACTCACTCCAGACTATTGAAATTTACTGTGTCAGATATGGGAATAAGGCAAAACTCATTTCGTTCTTTTAGGATCAGAACCATGTTTTTTAGGGTTATCTGCTTTGAAGGCTGTTTCAGTCTCATGGTCATTTCTTATTTGCTCAATACTTGAATTTTGAATTCCTTTTTTACTCAATTGGTGTCACCCCTTTACGAAAAGTGTTGAATATCAACTCTTCTTATTCTGTCTGTTAGGCAGGGATTCATTCGCTTTATTTTGTTGATTGGGCAATCCGATCGTATTAATTGATAAGGAAAACCGACATTTTTGGAACCTTTCGTTCGTACATTGCGGATTTGAAGAGGCTGTATAGAGCTGAGATTTTGATCTGTATGTTTAGATGAGAGCGATTTAGCTTATCATAAAGGGAGGGAACTGAAGAGGGGATATGCTTTAATAAGGAAAGCCATAAAAAATGAATTGGTGTTTCAAAACGCAAACAGACAATGGAACTCAAGATACATTTTGGAATATTACGAAAAATCCGAAAGCGGAATACAACGTTTGGTGTTGCGGCAACACCATGTGTTTTTACAAATTTACTTAAATGAAAAGTCGCTAAGAAGAGCGTCACTAATGAATACGCCCTTCTCGGACGTCGCTTTATTCACCCTGATGTTTCTCAACTAATGTGAATGTCCATTCTTTTAACAGATGTTTTTGCACAAACCTTTTTCCGTTTATTTCAACGTAAGGCAGGTCTTTCATCTCCCCGGCTAATTGTTTTGCCTCTGCTGTCGTTATTCCTAAAAAATATCCGATGTAATAGTGAATATCTCGTTCTTTTATTAACAAGGTATCACTTTTTTCATATGCTTTTGGATGATTCATTTGTTTTACGCCTTCACCGATAAAATATCCAGCCAAAGCAATACCGATTCCTAAAAAAACGTCCATGTGCATGCCTCCATTTTTTCGATGTTAGGTTATACGAGATTGGCCTGCTTCAAGTTTCATTTTCTAACCAAAAAACCGCCAGAATGTGCTCTGGCAGTTTTTTTTACGCTTTTTCGATCTGCACCCGGCCTGAAAAAAAGGTAGCGCCGCCGCCCATATCGGATAAGCGGTCTGGAGTGAGCGCGTTTACAAGCTGTTTTTTTCCTGGTTCATCGGCCCATAATCCTTGACTGACAACAACACCCGGCAGCACTTGTTCTCCGACTGCAGCGGCCAGCTCGCATTCTCCCCGGCTGTTCCAAATTCGTACAGCGTCTCCATCAACGATTCCGTATTCTTCAGCATCTATTGTGTTGATAAAGAGTTTTGGCGTTTTTTCAAGCTTGATGTGTTTCGGATTGTTGGAAAATGTTGAGTTTAAGAAATTATGATTTGGCCCCGGAACATACATAAACGGAAGGTCGTCATCGTTTGCAAGAGGCGTATGTGCCGGTAGAGCAGGGAAACCGTCTTGCTTCATTTTTTGTGAATACAATTCTATTTTTCCGCTTGGAGTCGGGAGTTTACCCGGAAACAGCGGTTTTTCGCGTTTCGCTTTCATAAAGGAATGCGTACTTAGTGAGTCATAATCAATCTCCGCCAAATGCGGGTTATCTGGATGGTCAAGCGCCTGACGGATTAATTCTTCATCAGAATCTTTGAGCTCCTGGTCTGTGAAGCCCATTGCTTCAGCCAGTAATCGGAACACCTCGGTGTTAGACTTGCTTTCTCCATATCTCTCAATCACCGGTTGTTGAAGCTGAATATAATGGTGCCAGTAGGAGGTATAAAAATCAGTATTTTCAAAAGCGGATGTAGCAGGCAGTACAATATCTGCATATGCAGCTGTTTCTGTTAAAAACAAATCATGAACAACAGTAAACAGGTCTTCCCGCAGCAAGCCCTTTCTGACTTTGGTCGCTTCTGGCGCGACAACGGCCGGGTTCGTCCCGTAAATAAAAAGGGAACGGATCGGCGGATCTGTTTCCAAAAGCACTTTGCCGAGCTGATTCATATTAAATGATCTTGGTGTGCGCCCATTTAGTAAGTCAGGCCGCTGCAAGGCATTCGTGTTATATGCTAAAATTCCGCTGTTATGCTTAATTGCGCCGCCCCCTTTGCGCCGCCATTGGCCGGTGATGGCTGGAAGACAGGCAATCGTCCGTACGATCATCCCGCCGTTATCATGGTGCTGGAGCCCGTTTCCGATTCTGATAAAAGAAGGGGAGGTGTCGCCGTACATTCTTGCCAGCTGGTATATATCGTCGATGCTGACACCGGTGATCCGCGATACCTTTTCCGGATCATACTGTTTCACGTGTTCACGGAGCTCTTCATAGCCGACTGTGTATTCAGACAGAAAGGCTTCATCATGAAGATTCTCTTTAAATAAAATGTGCATGATGCCAAGGGCAAGTGCGCTGTCGGTTCCGGGTTTTATGGGAATAAACCAATCTGCGAGACGCCCTGTCTGGTTTTTATGCACATCAATGACGACAATTTTGGCACCTTGTTTTCGCGCTTTTTGAGCGATTGTAATTTGGTGCATATTTGTGCTGACCGCATTAATTCCCCAAAATAGAAATAGTTTTGTATGAATGGTTTCCTCAGGATCGGTTCCCGCGCTAATGCCCATTGTATATTTGTAGCCCTCAGATCCCGCTTTGCTGCAAATTGTCCGTTCAAGCTGGCTTGAGCCCAGACGATAAAAGAAGCGGCGGTCCATTCCTTCAGCTGTTAATTTCCCCATATTTCCATAAAAACTGTATGGAAGTATGCTTTCAGCACCATCTTCATCAATCAGCTGTTTCCAACGTGCGGTGATGGTATCGATCGCCTCTTCCCAAGAGATCGGTTCAAATATCGCTTTGCCTTTCGCGCCAGTCCTTTTGAGCGGTGTCGTCAGCCGCTTTTCATCATAGATGCGCTCCGTCATGTTTCGGACTTTGTTGCATATGTTTCCTGCTGTGACAGGATGGTCAGGATCACCTTGCACTTTCACTATTTTTCCATCTTTTTTATGTATTAGCAATCCGCACTGATCCGGGCAGTCCAGCGAGCAAACCGATTTAAAAATGCCGTTTTGTTGTGTGGCAAATGATTTCATGGCCCAGTACCTCTCTCTAGTTAAATATTTTGTAAGAATTATAACACTTCCGATGATAACGTCAATTCTGAAAAAAAGAGATTGACAACAATCTGAGACTTCTTTATGATAAACGTATTCTTTATTCTGAAAATTACATACTCAACATTTTCTATCCAGAGAGGTGGAGGGACTGGCCCTATGAAACCTCGGCAACATTATTGTGCCAATTCCAGCAAGCGTCAGCTTGAAAGATAGGAAAGCAAGGTTTATACCTGCGTCTGTCTCTAAACAGGGCATGCGCTTATACATGAATCTCTTTCCATCTTCGGAAAGAGATTTTTTTATGTGAAAAAATATGATGAAAAGGATGTTTTGCACCATGACGGTTTTGGTTACAGCACCGTACAACAAAGAAGGACGAAAAGAGCTTGAAAACTTGTTCGGCTCGGTTGCTTATCAGTCCTGGAAGGAACAAGGCCGGGCATACCGGGAAGATGAACTCATTCAGCTACTAAAAGATACACATGCGATAGGATTGATTACTGAGCTTGATCACGTATCAGATAGCGTATTTGCATCTGTTCCAGAACTTTCATTTGTGGGCGTATGCAGAGGCATGCCCTCCAATGTGGACGTGGCCGCAGCGTCAAAAAGGGGCATACCCGTTTTCTATACACCCGGGCGGAATGCACAAGCTGTTGCTGAAATGTTTATCGGCAATGTGATTTCCTTTCTCCGTCATACCAGCGCCTCTAATCAATGGCTGAAGGATGGAAAATGGGACAGCGATTACTTGCAGGCCTATGTCAAATTCAAAGGGAATGAATTAACGGGGAAAACGGTCGGCATGGTTGGGTTCGGTGCGGTTGGGCAAAGGATTGCAAAACTGCTGACCGCGTTTGATTGTAAAATCAAGTATTACGATCCATACGTGCAAGACGATCATCCTCACTATGAAAACGTATCTCTTAAAACGGTGTTTTCAGACAGTGATATCGTTTCAGTCCATCTGCCTCGTACCGAGGAAACACTGGGACTTATTGATCAGACGTATTTTGATCTGATGAAAGAGAGTGCGATTTTCATCAATACGTCAAGAGCAGTTGTGGTAAACCGTGAGGATCTTTTATCTGCATTAAAAGAACATAACATCAGAGGAGCGATTTTGGACGTTTTTTATCATGAACCTCCAGAGGAATCGGATTACGAATTCATTTCGTTGCCTAATGTTCTGGCAACACCGCATCTCGCTGGAGCAACTTTTGAAGTGGAGGATCATCACGTGACGATCCTGAATGATGCCCTCAAAAAGTGGCAGGCTGAAAAAACTCTTCATCTTCCAACACTATATAACAAAGATGTACTAAAAACAGAGGGAAAAGAAAGGAGGCTAACGGAATGACAAAACAAAAAGGCTATCTCGTTTTCGATATCGGCACAGGCAATGCGAGGGTAGCTGTCGTGAGTGTATCGGGTCGAGTCCAAACGGTTGAACGGGAGGACATTGTCTATTCCACCGAGACGCTTTACCCGGACAGCCGTTATTTTTCCCCTCAGGTGCTGTGGGAGCAAGTAATAAAACTGGCAAAACGTGCGCTCTCTCGTTCAAGTAAGATTGACATCATTGGTTTGACATCGACGAGTCAAAGACAGGGGATTGTGCTGATCGATCAAAACGGCGACTCTTTTCTCGGGCTGCCGAACATTGATAACCGCGGCCGTGAGTGGGAGGAGAGTATACCCAATCGGGAAGAGATATACAGCCGTACGGGCCGTTTGCCGACTGCACTTTTTTCTGCGCTCAAGCTGTATGGTTTAAAACAGCGGCAGCCCTCTTTATGGGAAAAAACCGTGAGCTTTACAAGCATCAGTGATTGGGTGACGTACAAGCTGAGCGGTATATTGACATATGAACCATCACAGGCAACCGAAACCTTGTTGTTTGACGTGAAGCAGAATACTTGGTCAGAAGAAATGTGCGGCATATTCGGCTTTTCTTCATCCATCCTTCCTCCACTTGTAAGAGCGGGAACAGTGATTGGAACGCTAACGCATGAGTATGCGTCCGAATTAGGCCTTTCCATACAAGCAAAGGTGATATCAGGAGGAGGGGATACACAGCTGGCTGTGAAAAGCACCGGCGCTGCGCTTGAGGACATTGTCATCGTATCAGGGACAACAACGCCAATAACTAAAATTACGGCTAAGCATGGCGACACAAAACATAAAGCCTGGCTGAATTGCCATACAGATCAAGGACATTGGCTTGTGGAAACAAATCCGGGCATTACCGGTCTGAACTATCAAAAATTAAAACAGATTTTTTATCCGAATGAACCGTACGAAGTGATGGAGGAAGAGATTTCTGCACTTGCTAAAGAAGACAATGCATGCGTGGCGGCTCTCGGTTCTTACTTATCGGCGGAAAAAAATGCGTTAACGAAAGGCGGTTTTCTTTTTGATGCCCCGCTTGCAGCACATTTAGAGAGAGCGCATTTTGTGCGTGCGGCGCTGCAAGAGATCGCATTTTCGATCAAATGGAACTTTGACATTTTAACAGAGGTTACACCGTTTGAACGTGACTATGTATGGGTGTGCGGAGGAGGATTCCAAAGCAGGGCGCTCACTCAATATATCGCGGACCTTCTTCAAAAAAAAATCTATGTTCAAGAGGGTTATCATCAGGCATCTGTCGTTGGCGCCGCAGTTATTTGCAATGAAGCCTTTCGGTTAACGGAAGAGATGACAGCAAATATCCGAGTGATCGAACCGCAGGACTGTCAGACTGAATTTGCTTTATATGAGGAATGGAAGCAAACACAGCGTTTTTTTCAGGTTCAGAAAGAGAAGTGCTGATATAAGGCAGCATAAGCTGCTGTTTTAAGGAATGTTCTCATTACTAGCTTTAACAAGGTAATACGGTAATTGATATGTGCATCTAAGGAGGAGACAGATATGTTAGATAAAATTGGAATACCGAAGCGGCTTGGTTGGGGGTTTTTAGGGGTTGTTTTGTTTATGATGGGAGACGGGCTTGAACAAGGCTGGCTCAGTCCTTTTTTGATCGAAAACGGGCTTACGGTTCAGCAATCCGCTTCTATTTTTAGCATTTACGGAATTGCGCTGGCGATAGCATCCTGGTTTTCGGGTGTATGTCTCGAAGCGTTTGGCGCAAAACGGACGATGTTTATGGGATTGTTGTTTTATGTGATCGGTACAGCTGCTTTCATCGTGTTTGGGTTTGAACAGCTGAATCTTCCGGTGATGTATGCGACTTACTTCGTGAAAGGGTTAGGCTACCCGCTTTTTGCTTATTCTTTCTTGACATGGGTCATTTACAGAACACCGCAGCGCAAACTAAGCACCGCTGTCGGCTGGTTTTGGATTGCATACTGCCTGGGCATGTTTGTGTTCGGCGCTTGGTACTCAAGCTACGCGATCAAAGCGTTCGGTTATTTGAATACGCTGTGGAGCTCTATTTTCTGGGTATGCCTCGGCGCATTCTTCGCACTATTCATCAATAAAGACCGTTTTGAAAAGAAGAAAAGAAAAAGATCAGAAACAGCCGAGGAGCTTCTAAAAGGAGTCACCATTCTCTTTACGAACCCGCGGGTGCTGACAGGCGGAATCATCAGAATCATCAACAGCATTGGTACATATGGATTCCCAGTCTTTTTGCCGATGCACATGGCGCAACACGGAATTTCAACCAATGTGTGGCTGCAAATTTGGGGAACGATTTTTCTGGGGAACATTGTGTTTAACCTCATCTTTGGGATTGTCGGTGATAAATTCGGCTGGAAAAATACCGTTATGTGGTTCGGCGGAGTCGGCTGCGGCATTTTCACCGTCCTCTTATATTATGCACCTGTTTTCTCCGGCGGAAGTGTAGCGGTTGTCAGCGTGATCGGCTTTATTTGGGGAGGTTTGCTGGCAGGCTATGTGCCGATCGGCGCCATTGTGCCGACGGCGGCTGGAAAAGACAAAGGAGCAGCCATGTCTGTATTGAATTTGGCGGCAGGTTTATCAGCATTTGTCGGTCCTGCACTCGCTTGGCTGTTTATCGGTCTTGTCGGTGCGCAAGGCGTTGTCTGGATCTTTGCCGTCCTATATCTAGCGAGTGCGGTCATGACGAAATGCATTCATATACCTGAGGAAAAAGCAGTACAGGAGGAAACCTCTCCTCAATATGCATCTTAATCAGAAAGCGCCCTGTTACAGGGGCGCTTTTCGACATTGTTAAGTGATGCTCTCCGAAATAGTGGAACTGATCTGGGTATGTTCGTATTGTATGATTGGCCGAAAGATGTAAAACTTTACTAAAATATTAGACAACATATTGACAATATACTAATGGATGTTACGATATTAAAGGACAATATATTGTCATTTTTAGGAGGGGATAGTATGGATTACGAGAAAGAACTGAAGGATTTATTTTTGATGCAGCAGTCATACGCTACACTTTTTTCTGTTTTAAACAAAATCCAATCACGCGGAGATGATTATTATGAGAGCTTAACGTCAAGACAATTTATGACGATGGTTGCCATCATGCATTTACCGGAAGAGGAAACGACATTCAACAACATTGCAAAAAAATTAGGCACTTCAAAACAAAACATCAACAGCCTTATCAGCGGCATTGAAAAAAGAGGTTATGTCACCACTGTACCTAGTAAACGCGACAAGCGAGCGCTGAATGTGAAGATTACCGATTCAGGAAAACGTGTCATGGAGGAATGCGGTGAAAAAGCGGTGTACTTTATGGCAGATCTATTTAAAGGATTTTCTACTGAAGAGCTGGAAACATTGTGGGTTTTATTGAAGAAGCTATACAGTTTTGATGGAGTAGAACAGGATGGTTTTGAAGAAGACGCTACTGATTTTGACGCTGAACAAAATCAAGATCATTTGAAAACACATTTATTACAGGAATTCGCAAGACGGAGAATGTAAAAAGGAGACACATATGAACAACGTGGCGGCAGTACAAGATTTGAATAAACGGTACGGAAACAAAACGGCAGTAGATGGCATTTCGTTTGAAGTGAGAGAAGGGGAAGTTCTTGGCTTGCTAGGTCCAAATGGTGCAGGAAAAAGCACTACCATTCATATGTTATCCGGGGTGTTGTCGGCCAGCTCCGGAAACATTACGATATTGGGTCATAATGTGAAAAAAGGGTCGAAGGAAATGAAGAAAGGCATCGGGATTGTGCCTCAAGATATCGCGATTTATGAGGAAATTTCCGCTGAGAAAAATGTTCGTTTTTTTGCGAGTCTTTATTCGCTTAAAGGAGAAGAACTGAAAACCCGGGTAAAAGAGGCTTTGGAGCTCGTACAGCTTTATGACAGGAAAGATGACAAGCCTAAGACGTTTTCTGGCGGGATGAAAAGAAGATTAAACATTGCATGCGCCATTGCCCATCAGCCGAAACTGATTATCATGGATGAGCCTACCGTAGGAATTGATCCGCAATCCCGGCATCATATTTTAGAATCAATAAAAGAGCTGAAAACAAGAGGTGCGAGCATTATTTACTCGACACATTACATGGAAGAGATCGAGGCTATTTCAGATCGGATAATCATCATGAATGAAGGGAAAATCATTGCCGATGGAACAATAGAGGAGCTATACAGAAAAGTGAATAAAGAAATGACTTATGCTTTTCAGCTGACGCGTGTTCAGCCATTAAATCAAAACTCAATTAGGGACATTAAAGGAGTGACAGAAGTTAGTTTCTCTGATCATCAACTAAAAGTGACCGTTCAGCAAAATCATGATCATCTGAGTGACATTATAGCAGAATTGAGCGCCCAAGGCTGCAGTATCCAAAGCATGAACAAACAAGAGGCGTCGTTAGAAACAGTATTTTTAGAGCTGACTGGAAGAAAATTAAGAGATTAGGAGAGCAAAATGAATTTGTTAAAATTGATAACATTTGATTTTATGAATATTGTAAGGAATCCGGTTCTTGTAATCGCCAATACGGCCTTTCCTTTCGTTCTCATTCTGGTCATGGGCTTTGTGACGAAAAACAGCTTTGGGGCGGGCGGTGTCAGTTCGTTCGATTATTACGCAGTGAATATGATGATTTTTGCTGCGGCCCTAATCGCGATGACGGCCTCTAATACGTTTATGGAGGAAAAGGTGAAGAAAGCAAATATTCGCATTGTGTATGCGCCGGTTTCGACAAGCAGTATTTATCTTTCTAAAATACTATCAACCTGGATATTCAGTATCATCATGTACAGTGTGAATGTGTTGCTTGCTCAAACGGTTTTTCATTTAAATGTTGGAGGACAGAATCTTCCCTATGTCATGCTCTTACTGTATGTATTTTTATTTTTTGGCTGCTGTTTTGGCACAATGTTTTGCTGTTTGTTCAAAAATGAAGAACAGGCGAACGGGATCATGCAAATTCCGATAGCTTTTTTTGTTTTCTTTGGCGGCGTATTTTTCGGGATTCACAGATTTGGAGATACCGTCAATCACATATCGCTTCTTTCTCCAGTTAAATGGGTAACAGAATGTTCCTTTCGCCTCATTTATGATCAAGATGTCAGTATGCTGCTGCCTGTTATGACAGGACTATTATTGGCTTCAATCATTTGTATTGCCGTTTCGCATGTTGTCTGTAAGCCGGAGGGATATGTATGCTGAGTTTATTTCAAAACAGGTGGGATCGAATCCTTACCAAAAAAGCGATTATCATTCTTGCAGTGATCATCATTCCGCTGATGATTGGCGTTGCGATTATGTTTTCCGGTAAACCGGTTTTCAAAGAAACAATCGCTTTTGTAACAGAACGGGACGACGTGCAACATATGCCGAGTGATTCTGCATTTAGAGTGGCGGCGGTGCATCAAAAGCCGGAGTTTTCTGATCTGGTGTTAGGGAAATATGCGGCCATCGTTGAAAAAAATCAACGTGAATACAAAGTAACCACGTTGAAAAGTAAAGCCGATCAAAAAATGATTCAGCAGTTTTTTGAGACTGGAAAAATGCCAGGCAGCTATCGGAGCGAGGATGAAGTAAGGACTGAAAGGGGAACCGGAACAAATATATTAGGATTTATCGTAATGCTTGTATTGATGCAAGGTGTGGCATTAGCTTCGTTATATCCAGAAGACCGGATGCTCAAAACTTTCAGAAGGATTTTAGTATCTCCCGTACATGTGGGAAAATATTTGCTTGTTCAGTTTATCTTTACATGCTTATGTCTATACATACCCACATACTTGGCCATCGTGATTACAAATGTATTCTTTCATGCTGACATTGGGTTCCGTTTGGATATTCTTGCTGGGTTACTTGGTGTACTTACAGTACTTGCAACAGGATTCGCTATCTTTATGGCTTCTGTGATGGATCGAAATATCAGTTTGGTGTCTAGCGGTATCAGTGTGGTCACATGTGTATTGTCAGGCTGCTTTATTTCTTTTGCTCCACATCATTCGTTATTGAATACCCTTTGTTCGATACTGCCGCAAAAAGCGTATATGACTTTTATTCACGGGGTAGAAATGGGGGATTCAATGTGGGGATACAAGACGCAGATTGTCTATATTTTGATGTGGTCGGCTGTGTTTTGTTTCCTTGGTGGTTTTATCACTAGAAGCAGGACTAATAAAGGGGTATATGAATAAAGAAATTAAATATAAGATTAGTGATGATCCATCTTATTTTGTCATCTTTCCAGCGTGATTGAAAACCCCCCGAATTTTTGGTAAGGCGAGCATTGGAGCACACTTTCAGAGGATGTATGACGGCGGCGTTAGGAAGAATGCCTAAGAATGGCCGCCGTTTCACTCCGCAACAAATGCGAGGATTTGCCGACACGCTGAGAGCATAGTGAGCTGTGCATCTTTTTACTTGTTTCATAGTTCTTTATTTTTATATGAGCGAAAGAGATGAAAATCATGAAGGAAGTGATCTGGAATCAAGATGTCATAATTGGTGCAGGCCATGGATCTAACATTAACATCGAAAAAATGCCGTTCGGTCATTCTTTTGATGTTACCATAGAATATACATTTGTATCATAAGGGATTCCATCTTGATACATGTACTGTCGTAAGACGCCTTCTTTTTGAAATCCCATTTTTACAAGCAGGCGGTTTGAGGCTTCATTTTCGGTAAATACAACTGCGCCAATCCGTGTCAGTCTAAGGGTGGCAACCCCGTAGGATACAACCGCTGAAATGGCTTCTGATGCGAATCCGTTTCGCCAATGGGCCGGGATGATTTCATAACCGATTTCTGCACGCCTGTGCTTTTGGGCCAAAGCGTGAAATCCGATTGTTCCGATCAATTCTTTGGTGTCTTTTCTCTCAATTCCCCACCGTATGCCGCGATTTTCTTGATAAAGGCCGGAAAACGTTTGAACCATTGAAATAGCCTGTTCGATAGATTCCATGTTTTCAAGTCCGTAATAGCGTGTCACCTCATGGTTTGAAAAACAAGCAAAAATGGTTTTCGCATCTTGATCTGTGATTTTCCTAAGGGTAAGCCGATCCGTCTCTAATACAGGAAACATTCTACCACTCCCAAGTTCATCTTTTGTTTATCATATCCCTTTTATTTCCTCTTTTCTATAGTACATTCAAACCTGAGGAAGCAAAGGAACGAATTTGACTTTTGAGTAGCTCTTTGTTTGTGATGAATTGTTTCAAACGATGGCCGTTCGCACCCGATGGGTGAGGAAAGCCGCGCAGGCAATGAACATTCCGGAGACTATGCTGGCTGAGCAATGTTTCACAGACTGCTTCGGCGGCTTTTCCAAACGGAATAAGAAGGGCCGGTGCTGTCAATTTATTGAGCTCCGCGGGGAAATGCCTAAAGGCATAGGTGCAAAGGATGGGGGAGAGAGTAATGGCGGGCCTGTATCCGGTATAGTTTTTTTGCTGAATGAATACAGGAAATTTGATAATGGAAGTGGTATGAAGCATATGCCGCAATTCTCTAAAAAGCTGTGTGGCGCTTTGAATGCTTAAAGCCTGCGGGAGACCGCATAAATCCAGCATGGTGATCAGGTTATGCCACATTGAACCGGACCCGCTGCTTTCTACCGCTATTTGCTCAAGAGACCGGCCGCGCCGCAGGCTGTCGGCAGCTGTTTCGTACGCTGTTTTCATCTAAAAAAACCCGGTGAGAATCCCGCAATTATCATTGTGGCAGACCGATTGATATATTCATTATGAGGTGAATAGTAGATGCCAAGCCCGTTTTCTTGATGAAGACAAATGGAGAAACGAGTAATTTTGACTTTGTAGGTGACGAGGGAAGAGTAAGCAGTTTCTCTGTGAACGCCTCTAAGCACCTGCGGTTTAACATCAGGTGTAAGCCTCCTAAAAAATGATATCCCATTGTCGATTTTGATCATAACAAAGGGATATCATTCATCTTTATCTACTATTAAAAGGCCCTGCTTGCCACACCTTTTTAACTGCCTGAGGAACTTCTTTCACTTCTGCAGCCGTCTGCTGAAAGGCAGCTTTTTTCATTTGGACATCTTGCTGAATGCTCTTTTGTTTTCGTGTCAGCAGCTGCGCCTCATTTTTTAATCCTTCGACTTGTTTTTGCATTGCCTGCGTAACAGAGGTGAGCTCTTGTAGAGCGGGATCTATTTTTTTCTTGTTTTGAATCACATTAACCCCTAGAAAGATGATAGAGAGAGCCAATACTGCGATGCTGATATAAACAATAACCATATGTTCACTCCTTTTCTTATGTCATTACCCTATTTCTTCATTTTTAATCAGAAGAAATGATATTTGCATCATTCGTTTGATTTGCGTATTGGATCTATTGTACTTATAATGTGATATCGTACATATGTAAACATAGAAAGGGTGCTTCAATTGCAAAATTTACAAAATAAAACCGCTCTCATCACAGGCGGAGGCAGAGGAATCGGCCGTGCTACCGCAATTGCGCTTGCGAAAGAAGGCGTGAATATCGGGTTAATCGGCCGGACTGCCGCAAATGTTGAAAAAGTGGCTGAAGAAGTCAAAGCGTTTGGCGTAAAAGCTGCATTTGCCGCTGCAGATGTAAAAGATGCCGACCAGGTTAATCAAGCTGTAGCTCAAGTGAAGGAACAGCTTGGCGATATTGATATCCTCATTAATAACGCTGGAATCAGCAAATTTGGCGGTTTCTTAGATCTGTCAGCTGATGAGTGGGAAGATATTATTCAAGTTAACCTAATGGGTGTGTATCATGTCACTCGTGCGGTGCTGCCGGAAATGATCGAACGCAAAGCCGGTGACATCATTAATATTTCGTCTACAGCTGGCCAAAGAGGAGCAGCTGTGACTAGTGCTTACAGCGCTTCTAAATTTGCGGTTCTCGGATTAACAGAGTCTCTTATGCAAGAAGTGAGAAAGCATAATATCAGAGTCAGCGCGTTAACACCGAGCACTGTCGCTAGTGATATGTCAATTGATTTGAATTTAACAGACGGTAATCCTGAAAAAGTGATGCAGCCAGAGGATCTTGCTGAATACATGGTGGCACAATTGAAATTAGATCCGCGAATCTTCATCAAAACAGCGGGATTGTGGTCAACTAATCCGTAAAACGAGAAGCTTGTCTTTTGACAGGCTTTTTTTATTTAAATATAATCGAACTAAACAAACTATGTACTAAATTTTCATTATATATTCTTAGTTAGTCCACTCCACTTATAAACAGTACATACAAAAATCCAACAATATCAATCTTTTATAGAAAGAAGGGAAACAAAAGAAGGGAATTGAATATTTAGTACATCATGTTTTCAGTATCAGAAGAAGGGAGTGCAAGTGATGAAAGAGGAAAAAAGGAGTTCAACGGGCTTTTTAGTAAAACAACGCGCGTTTTTGAAACTTTATATGATCACTATGACAGAGCAAGAAAGGCTATACGGCTTAAAGCTGCTTGAAGTGCTTCGATCTGAATTTAAAGAAATAGGTTTTAAACCAAATCATACAGAAGTATACCGGTCTTTGCATGAGCTTCTTGATGATGGGATATTAAAGCAAATCAAAGTGAAAAAAGAAGGGGCTAAGCTTCAGGAAGTCGTCCTCTATCAATTTAAAGATTACGAAGCTGCCAAATTATATAAAAAACAGCTGAAGGTTGAGCTTGACCGCTGTAAAAAATTGATTGAAAAAGCGCTGTCAGATAATTTTTAATACAAACAAACACCCAGAGCGGCAGTGTCTATTGGGTGTTTTGCTTCACAGTATACATATTTGTCGAAAAGAAACAATACAAATCAATGATGACCTTCTTACTTGACATCATTTCCTCACGTGGTAACATTTTAAACGTGTGAAAATGCGAACAAAAAAGCGAACAAAGGAGATGTTACCGATCTTTGATCAAAAAAAAGTAGCCTTTATAGGAGCAGGATCTATGGCGGAAGGAATGATATCAGGTATCGTTCGTGCCAACAAAATCCCGAAACAGAACATCTGCGTTACAAACCGCAGCAATACAGAGCGATTAGCTGAACTTGAGCTTCAATATGGAATCAAAGGTGCTGCACCGAATGACATATGTATTGAAGACATGGATGTGCTCATTTTGGCAATGAAGCCAAAAGACGCCGAAAGCGCTCTGTCATCACTTAAATCACGTATTCAACCCCATCAATTAATACTGTCGGTCCTTGCCGGCATATCTACCTCATTTATTGAACAATCATTGCTTAATCAACAGCCGGTTGTCAGAGTGATGCCGAACACATCCAGTACAATTGGCGCTTCTGCAACGGCCGTTGCGCTTGGCAAGCATGTCTCAGAAGATCTGAAAAAGCTTGCTGAAGTATTGCTCGGATGCATGGGTGAAGTCTACACAATACAAGAAAATCAAATGGACATATTCACCGGAATTGCCGGCAGCGGCCCCGCGTATTTTTATTATTTAATGGAATTCATTGAAAAAACAGGCGAGGAAGCGGGCCTCGACAAACAGTTATCACGAAGAATTGGCGCACAGACGCTTTTTGGCGCCGCAAAAATGCTCATGGAAACGGGAGAACAGCCCGAGGTATTAAGAGACAATATCACCTCACCGAACGGAACAACAGCTGCCGGGCTGCAAGCTTTAAAAAAGAGCGGCGGCGGAGAAGCGATTTCTCAAGCGATTAAGCATGCGGCTGAGCGTTCTAAGGAAATCAGCGACGATATCGAAAAAACAGCGGCCCCGCTATCAGGAGTGGTAAAGTGACGCCTGATACAAACATGAAAAGAGTCGTTGTGAAGATTGGGAGCAGCTCATTAACAAGTCTTCATGGAGAAATCAGCATTCGAAAATTAGAAGCATTGGTCGACCAGGTCGTCAAACTCAAAGACGCCGGCTATGAAGTCATTTTGGTTTCGTCAGGGGCAGTGGCAGCTGGATATCGAAAGCTCGGATTTATCCAAAGACCCGAAAAACTTCCCGAAAAACAAGCATCGGCTTCAATCGGCCAGGGCTTGCTGATGGAAGCATATTCAAAGCTGTTTTTGGCCCATGGTTATGTGGCATCCCAAATTTTAATTACGAGAAGCGATTTTTCTGATGAATATCGATATAACAATGTCCGGAATACAATGAATGTACTGCTTGAACGCGGCATTATCCCGATTATAAATGAAAATGATACAGTTACCGTTAATCGGCTCAAATTTGGCGACAATGATACGCTCGCAGCAAAAGTAGCCGGTTTAATCGATGCAGATATGCTTGTGATTTTATCAGACATTGACGGATTATATAATGGCAATCCGCGGACAAATCCAGAAGCAAAAAGGATAAAGCGGGTGAGTGAAATTACGCCCGACATCGAAGCATGCGCAGGTGACACAGGCAGCGATGTCGGTACCGGGGGCATGCGATCTAAGCTTGATGCATTTAAAATCGTGATGGCGTCCGGCATCAAAGGGTTTCTTGGTCAGGCAGATGCCGATGATATTTTATATCAAGCCGTTCACGAAGAAGCAGAAGGCACCTATTTTGAAGCAGAGGGAACGCTTCCGTTGAATCGTAAGGAACAGTGGATTGCTTTTAATTCCGGCCCTGAAGGTGAAATGATTTTATCAGATGATTATTCACGAAAAATAACGAACGGGCAATCGAGTTTATATCTGGATGGTGTACAGAAGATTAAAGGCAAATTCAAAAACGGATCAGTTGTCAGACTGATGGATTCTCAAGGGGCAGAAATCGGCCTCGGAATCGTCAATTATTCTTCTGTACAGCTTCAAGAACCCGACAAGAAAAAAGAGCTGATGAACAAAGCAGTCATTGATCAGGAAGCATTTGTTTGCCATGTGGATTTATCTTTGCCTGTCTATTAATGAAAACGAGATACAAGAGTAAAAAACCCGAAGCTTCTCTATTGAAGCTCGGGTTGCTTTTTTATTGATACTGCTCTAGTTTAGAGAAGAATTGAATGACAAACTCATAAAAATCATTCGCAGACGGAGCAAGTTCTCTGTTTTTTGGTTTAATGATTCCGACCGTCCGTTTTACTTGAGGAAACTCAATTGGGATTTTCACAGTAAAACGAGGTGTTGTTTCAGCGAAAGTGCTTTCCGGCAGAAGAGTAACGCCCATTCCTGCGGAAACCAATCCTTTGATGGCGTCCAAATCCTCACCCTCCGTAGAAACGAGAGGAGCAAATCCGGCTTGTTGGCAAGCATCGATTGCCATTTTTCTAAGCACAAATCCTTCCGGGAACAATACAAATTGGTCGTTGCGCAAATCGATTAAATGGACCGTTTTTTGTTTGGCAAGCGGATGATTTAATGGAACTAGCGCGTAAATTTTTTCTGTGAATAAAATGTTGCCTGTTATGTCTGGAAAATTTGTCGGCACCGGTCCTAATAAGGCCAGATCAATATCGCGGGTTCTGACAGCCTCAATCAGAAACTTATAGGAGCCTTGGCGCAGCAAAAATTCGACGTGCGGATATTCTTCTTTAAATGCTGAAATGACAGTCGGCAACAGCTGGCTCGCAAGGCTGGTGGGAAAACCGATCTTGACCGTTCCGCGATGCGGGTCAAGATACTCATCAATTTGTTCTTTTGCGTAATCAATGGCTTTCATCGCTGTTTTCACATGAATCAAAAATTCTTTTCCGATCGGTGTGAGTTTGATATTTCTCCCTTCGCGCTCAAATAAAGTCACATTTAATTCTTCTTCTAGGTTTGCGATTTGTCTGCTGATTGCTGATTGGGCGACATGCAAATGATCCGCGGCTTCTGAAACGTGTTCTCTTTCAGCTACCTCCATAAAATAACGCAGTTGGCGCAGCTCCATGTTTGTCTCACATCCATCTATCTCATTTTGAGATTCTTTTGATCTAAATTATATATTGTTTATATCGTTTTGAAAACCTACAATGATTATAGAGTGTTAGATTTTATGACCGGTATTATCGGAAATTGATCGGGGGAGAGGAATTATGACGTACAATCAAATGCCAAAAGCTCAAGGTCTCTACCGTCCTGAATTTGAACATGATGCATGCGGAATCGGCCTATATGCGCACTTAAAGGGCAAGCAGACTCATGACATCGTCAAACAAGGGCTTAAGATGCTTTGCCAGCTAGACCACAGAGGGGGCCAAGGCAGTGATCCGGATACAGGAGACGGAGCCGGCTTACTAGTTCAAATCCCTGATGCTTTCTTTAAAAAAGCGTGCAAAGACATCAATCTGCCGGAAAAAGGGCGTTACGGGGTAGGAATGGTCTTTTTCTCACAGAAGGAAGAAGAAAGAAAAAAAATCGAAAAGCAAATCAATGCACTGATTGAACAAGAAGGCCAAGCCGTTCTTGGATGGAGAACTGTACCTGTAAATGTCGGAAAAATCGGAACAGTAGCGCAAAAAAGTTGTCCGTTTGTCCGTCAGGTATTTATTGGCGCAAGTTCTGATCTGAAGGATGACTTGTCTTTTGAACGAAAATTGTATGTCATTCGTAAGCAGGCTGAAAACTGGGGAGTAACGGAAGGTCTTGATTTTTATTTTGCCAGTCTTTCAAGCCAGACGATTGTTTACAAAGGGCTTTTAACACCTGAACAAGTTGATGCGTTTTACTCTGACCTGCAAGATGAAGCGTTTGTATCAGCTTTTTCGCTTGTTCATTCACGCTTTAGCACAAACACATTCCCTACATGGGAAAGAGCGCATCCAAACCGCTATTTGGTTCACAACGGTGAAATCAACACCCTTCGGGGAAACATCAACTGGATGAGCGCGCGTGAGCAGCAATTTGTATCTGAAAGCTTCGGGGAGGACTTGAACAAAATTCTGCCGATTTTGAATGCTGACGGCAGTGACTCTTCCATTTTGGATAACGCATTTGAGTTTTTTGTGATGGCTGGCCGTAAACCGGCGCATACCGCCATGATGCTCATTCCTGAGCCGTGGACGGAAAATACGCATATGTCTAAGGAAAAAAGAGCGTTTTATGAGTATCATAGTTCTCTAATGGAGCCTTGGGATGGACCGACAGCCATTTCATTTACTGACGGTAAACAAATCGGCGCAATTCTTGACCGGAATGGTCTTCGGCCGGCTCGTTATTATGTAACCAAAGATGATTATATGATTTTCTCATCTGAAGTAGGCGTTATTGAAGTTGAACAGGAAAACGTTTTATATAAAAACCGCCTTGAGCCAGGAAAAATGCTTTTAATCGATCTGGAAAAAGGCCGTATTATCACGGATGAAGAAGTTAAAACAGAAATTGCGACTGAGTACCCGTACCAAAAGTGGCTTGAAGAAGAGCTTGTCCAAGTGAATCCTGACCCGGAAACAAGAGAGGAAGAACAGTTTGCAGACCTTCTGACTCGTCAGAAGGCATTCGGATACACATATGAAGATGTCCAGAAATATTTAATTCCTGTCATCACAGAAGGCAAAGATCCTCTCGGTTCAATGGGGAATGACTCGCCGCTGGCGGTCCTGTCAGATCGCGCGCAATCACTGTTTAACTACTTTAAGCAGCTGTTTGCACAAGTAACGAACCCGCCGATCGACGCGATTCGTGAGCAGCTTGTAACTTCTACAATGACTTGGCTCGGCGCAGAAGGCGACCTTCTTCACCCGAGTGAGCGAAACGTTCGCCGGATTAAACTGTATACACCTGTTTTATCAAACGAACAATTTTACGCATTAAAAACGATTGTTCATCCGGATTTAAAAAGCCAAAAAATCGATGTGCTGTTTTCTGAGGATCTTGAACGCGGATTAAAGGACATGTTCACACAGGCTGAGAAAGCCATCAGCCAAGGTGTTAGCCTGTTAATTTTATCAGACAAAAAAATGAACGAACGCCTGACACCCATTCCGCCGCTTCTGGCAGTCAGCGCGCTGCATCAGCATTTAATCCGCAAGGGGCTGCGTACGAAAGTCAGCATTATTGTGGAATCAGGAGAAGCGCGTGAAGTGCACCACTTTGCAGCATTAATCGGTTATGGTGCGGATGCGATTAACCCTTATCTCGCTTATGCGACCTACAAGCAGGAAATTGATGAAGGCCGTTTGGATATCAGCTATGAAGAAGCGGTCAGCAAATATGGAAAAAGCATTACTGAAGGTGTCGTCAAAGTCATGTCCAAGATGGGGATTTCAACTGTACAAAGCTACAGGGGCGCCCAAATTTTCGAGGCGGTAGGCATTAGCCGTGATGTGATTGACCGCTATTTCACAGGAACCGCATCACAGCTCGGCGGCATCGACTTGAAAACAATTGCGGAAGAGGCACAGCGCCGCCACCGGGAAGCGTATCAGGATGATTACAGCGAAACGCTTGAACCGGGAAGTGACTTCCAATGGAGAAACGGCGGAGAGCATCACGCATTTAACCCGAAAACGATTCATACCTTGCAATGGGCATGCCGCAGAAATGATTACAATCTGTTTAAACAATATACAAAAGCGGCAGATGAAGAACGTATCGGATTTTTACGGAACTTGTTCGGATTTGACGGAAACCGCGAACCTCTAAAATTAGAGGAAGTTGAATCTGCTAAATCGATTGTCAAACGCTTTAAAACGGGTGCCATGTCATTTGGATCCTTGAGTAAGGAAGCACACGAAGCTTTAGCAATCGCAATGAACCGTCTTGGCGGAAAAAGCAACAGCGGTGAGGGCGGAGAAGATCCAAAACGCTTTGTTCCAGATGAAAACGGCGATGACAGAAGAAGCGCGATCAAACAAATTGCATCCGGACGTTTCGGTGTCAAAAGCCATTACCTTGTCAATGCAGATGAGCTGCAAATTAAAATGGCGCAAGGCGCTAAGCCGGGTGAGGGCGGGCAGCTTCCTGGCAACAAGGTATATCCTTGGGTTGCTGATGTTCGCGGATCAACACCTGGCGTCGGATTAATCTCACCGCCGCCGCATCACGACATTTATTCAATTGAGGATTTAGCCCAGCTGATCCACGATTTGAAAAATGCCAACCGTGACGCCAGAATCAGCGTGAAGCTGGTATCAAAAGCAGGCGTAGGCACAATTGCTGCTGGTGTTGCCAAAGCGACTGCAGATGTTATTGTGATCAGTGGTTACGACGGAGGTACAGGTGCCTCTCCGAAAACCAGTATTAAACATACAGGGCTTCCGTGGGAGCTTGGTCTCGCAGAAGCACACCAAACATTAATGCTGAACGGACTCCGCGACCGTGTTGTATTAGAAACAGACGGAAAGCTCATGACGGGCCGTGACGTTGTGATGGCTGCCTTGCTAGGAGCTGAGGAATTCGGTTTCGCAACGGCTCCGTTAGTCGTACTCGGTTGTATCATGATGCGTGCCTGCCATTTGGATACATGTCCTGTCGGGGTAGCGACACAAAATCCAGAGCTTCGCAAAAAGTTCATGGGAGATCCCGACCATATTGTGAACTATATGTTGTTCATTGCTGAAGAAGTTCGTGAGTATATGGCTGCGTTAGGTTTCAAGACATTTGATGAAATGATCGGCCGCACTGACGTACTCAATGTGAGTGAACGGGCGAAGGGGCACTGGAAGGCAAGCCAGCTTGATTTGTCTACCCTGCTTTATCAGCCTGAAGGCATACGGACATTCCAATCGCCGCAAAATCATAAAATTGATCAATCACTGGATATTACAGCGATTCTCCCGGCCGTACAAGAAGCCATCGAGACTGGAAAAAATGCAGATGTTTCTATCGACATTAACAATACAAACCGTGTAGCCGGAACGATAACAGGCAGTGAAATTTCAAAACGCTACGGAGAAGAAGGGCTTCCTGAGGATACGATCAAGCTGCAGTTTACCGGATCAGCCGGTCAAAGCTTTGGAGCTTTCGTCCCTAAAGGCATGACGCTTTATTTGGACGGAGACTCAAATGATTATGTCGGAAAAGGGCTTTCTGGCGGAAAAATTATCGTCAAGTCACCGGAAGGATTCCATTCCGCGTCTGATGATAACGTCATTATCGGTAACGTGGCGTTCTACGGTGCGACAAGCGGTGAAGCATATATTAACGGACGTGCGGGTGAACGCTTTGCCGTTCGCAACAGCGGTGTGAATGTGGTGGTAGAAGGTATCGGCGACCACGGCTGTGAATACATGACTGGCGGCAGTGTTGTCGTACTCGGTGATGTAGGCAAAAACTTCGCGGCAGGTATGTCCGGCGGAATCGCTTATGTTCTCGCTGAAGATGTAAAAGCGTTTAAACGCAAATGCAACCTTGAAATGATTTTATTTGAATCACTAGAGGATGAAAAAGAAATCAAGCATGTCAAAGCCATGCTTGAAAAACATGCTGGGTATACAAACAGCCAAAAAGCAACAGACCTGCTTGATCAATGGGAAGACAGTGTGAAAAAATTCGTCAAAGTCATTCCGAAAAACTACAAACAAATGCTCGCAAGCATCGAAGAGCAAAAAGCTGCAGGGTTATCAGATGAAGAAGCTGTGATGTTCGCATTTGAAGCCAACACGAAACCAAAGCAAAATACAGCAACAGCGGGACAAAAACAAGCGGTAGTGCAGTAAGGAAGGGGAGAGGAACATGGGGAAACCAACTGGATTTATGGAGATCAAACGAGAAAAACCTGCTGAGCGGGACCCTCTCACTCGCTTAAAGGATTGGAAAGAATATTCTGCTCCTTTTTCAGAAGAAGCATCGAAACGGCAGGGGGCGCGGTGTATGGATTGCGGTACACCGTTTTGCCAGATCGGTGCGGACATTAACGGATTTACATCCGGCTGTCCGATTTACAACTTAATTCCTGAATGGAATGATCTTGTCTACCGGGGCAGATGGAAAGAAGCATTAGAACGCCTTCTAAAAACAAACAACTTTCCTGAATTCACAGGGCGGGTATGTCCCGCTCCTTGTGAGGGATCATGCACATTAGCCATTTCAGACCCGGCCGTATCAATTAAAAACATCGAGCGGACCATAATCGACAAAGGATTTGAGAACGGCTGGATTCAGCCTCGAATTCCTAAAAAACGAACAGGCAAAAAAGTGGCGATTGTTGGTTCAGGCCCAGCCGGACTGGCGAGTGCTGACCAGCTGAATCAAGCGGGGCATTCCGTCACTGTTTTTGAACGCTCAGACAGAGCGGGAGGTCTTTTAACATACGGCATTCCGAACATGAAGCTGGAGAAGGGGATTGTAGAACGCCGGGTTAAATTGCTGACGCAAGAAGGAATTGATTTTGTCACGAACACAGAAATCGGCGTTGACATTACAGCTGATGAGCTGAAGGAGCAATTTGACGCTGTGATTCTGTGCACTGGCGCTCAAAAACAGCGGGACCTATTAATTGAAGGTCGCGACTCAAAAGGAGTCCATTATGCGATGGACTACCTGACACTTGCAACAAAAAGCTATCTAGATTCTAACTTTAAAGACAAGCAATTCATTGATGCCAAAGGGAAAGATGTCATCGTAATCGGAGGCGGAGACACAGGCGCTGACTGTGTTGCTACTGCTCTGCGGCAAAAAGCCAAAAGCGTACACCAATTCGGAAAACACCCGAAACTTCCGCCAGCCCGCACAAATGACAATATGTGGCCTGAACAGCCGCACGTCTTTACGCTTGAATACGCTTATGAAGAAGCGGAAGCAAAATTCGGAAGAGATCCGAGGGAATACTCGATTCAAACGAAAAAATTGGTTGCAGATAAAAATGGCAAGTTAAAAGAGCTGCATACCATTCAAATGGAAAAAGTGAGAAATGAGCACGGAAAATACGAGTTCCGCGAGCTGCCTGGAACGGAAAAAGTATGGCCTGCTCAGCTTGTCTTCATCGCTATCGGCTTTGAAGGCACAGAACAGCCGCTGTTGAAACAGTTCGGTGTTGATTCTGTAAAAAACAAAATCAGTGCAGCATATGGGGATTATCAAACAAATATCGATGGCGTATTTGCCGCAGGGGATGCAAGAAGAGGCCAAAGCTTAATCGTATGGGCGATTAATGAAGGCCGTGAAGTGGCGCGTGAAGTGGATCGATATTTGATGGGGAGTTCAGTTCTTCCGTAAATAAAGGGGATTATTATATAAGAGAAACCGGTCTGTTTGAACAGCCGGTTTCTTTTTTATTTCATTACGATTCCGATATTCCCAAACTGTCTGCCTTCCTGCATTCTGGTATATGCTTCACATGCTTTTTCTAAAGGATATGTGCTGTCAAGTACAGGACGCAGCTGATGTTTTTCAATGAAAGCGAGCATATCGTGAAATTCTTCACAGCTTCCCATCGAGGTCCCCAATACATTGATCTGAGGAAAGAATAAAGAACGCATCGGAAAACTGAGAACATCACCTGAACTTGTCCCAAAGCTGACAATACGGCCGTTCGGTTTTACATGGCTGAAATATTCCGAAAAGAGGGCGGGGCCTATACTGTCAAGAACCACATCAACCTTTTCTCCATGCAAATGTTCATCCCAATTACTGTAGCTGTCAAATGCGCAATCAGCACCTAATTGCAGCGCTTTGTTTCTTTTCTTCTCACTGCGGGAGGTCACGCTTACTGTCGCCCCGATCGCTTTAGCCATGAAGAGCGCATAGGTTGCAACACCGCTGCCGATGCCGGGTATCAATAGATGCTCGCCTTTTTTCAATTGGGCTTTTGTGAAAAGGGCCCGATAAGCGGTTAAAGCAGATAAAGGTAAAACGCCTGCTTCTTCCCAGGATAAATAAGAAGGTTTTTTGATCGCGTTTTGTGAAGGAATGATCACATATTCAGCAAGTGTTCCGTCAGAAGGGCCTCCCAGAATCTCCGGAACAGACGGTACGTTTTCTGTGAAATCCCAGTTCAGTGTCGGGAAAATAATCACTTCAGTTTGAACTGCAACGTTTTTCACGCCTTCACCGACCTCTTCAATGATACCCGCGCCGTCAGACCCCAGTGTCACATGAGGATCTTGTTCAGAGTTGTTTTTCATAAGAAACAGGTCGCGATGGTTTAGACCTGCAGATTTTAATTTTACCTTTACCTCGCCGTATCCGGGCTGTTTTGATGGAACGTCTTGAAACGATACCCCCAGAAGTCCGGCTTTCCCGTTGTGAATTACAGCCTTCATGCTGTCTGCCTCCTCATTGAATTGTATTTTCATATCTTCACCTATTTTACATAGCGGTTTTCTTCAAGTAAAATGAACAAAAATGATAGCCGATATCACTTTTTATCATAGCGAGAAGGTGAATTCCCTATGGAAAGCAGAGATTTAAAGATTTTTCGGGCTGTTGCCCGCGAAGGAAGCATAACGAAGGCAGCCCAGAAACTGAATTATGTTCAATCGAATGTGACAGCCAGAATACATAACCTTGAGGAAGATTTGAATATCAGGCTGTTTCATCGAACGAATCGGGGGATGAAGCTGACCGCTGCTGGAGAAAATCTTTTGCAATATGCGGATCAAGTATTAGCGCTGTTAGACGAAGCTGAAAAATCGGCACAGATGGGCCTGCATCCAAAAGGACCTTTGCGGATCGGTTCGTTGGAAACAACGGCGGTAACGCACCTGCCCGAGCATGCGGCATCCTTCCTCAAGCGTTTTCCTGAAGTTGATTTATCAGTCAATACAGCTGATACCCACAATTTGATGCAACAGGTTCTAGATCATAAAGTTGATGGCGCTTTTGTATACGGCCCGGTTGAGCACACGGATATCAGACAAATCCCTGTTTCCCGTGATGAATTGGTTTTGATTTCATCACAGGAGGGGACAGCAGAAGACGTGCTTCGGCAGCCGATGCTCTTTTTTGGAGCCGGCTGTTCTCATCGCGCTAGGGTTAAAAGATTGCTGGAGGAAGCAGGCATTCAAAATCAAAAAATCATAGAGTTTGGCACATTGGAAGCCATTATAAGAGGAGTATCCGCCGGGCTCGGTACGGCGCTGCTCCCGAGGTCTGCAGTCGACTGGTCCGAGCTACGCACGAATGTATGGATTCATCAGCTGCCCGCAGCGTATCAAGACTTAGAGATTGTATTTATATATAGAAATGACTTTTTTATTACGAGTGCATTTCAGAGATTTATAGATGAGATAGCGAAATGAAAAGATGAAGCTTGTGCGCCGCGATAGGCATGAGGTAGAATATAAAGGTTTATATACAAAAAAACTGTACTCATTTGAACCGAGTACAGTTTTTTCCTTTTTATTTCCGTTTTACATTAATGCCGATCGCTGCGCCGTTTCTGCTTGAATCAGCTACACCTTTAAAGATGCCATTCTCATGGTCGATCGAAATGCTTTGTACGTTTCCGATATCTACCGGGCTTGTGCCAAACTTGTGGCCCATGCCGTTTAGTTTGCCGAGAACATCTTCAGGAACCCCGTCTTCGTAACGATAGGAACTCATCTTGTTTGTGTAAATTCTCGGCTCTTCAACAGCTGCTTTTAATTCCATGCCGTATTCGATGTGATAGAGGATGGTTTGCAAGACGGATGAAATGATGGTGGCCCCGCCAGGAGATCCGACGGTAAGCACGGGTTTGTCATCCTTAAATAAAATGGTCGGGGTCATGCTGCTTAAAGGCCGTTTGTTCGGCTGAACTTCGTTAGCTCCGCCTGGAACCGCATCAAAATCCGTTAGTTCATTATTTAATATGACGCCGTAATCAGGGACCATAATACCCGTGCCAAACAGCTGTTCAATTGTCGTCGTATAGGACACAACATTTCCCCAGCGGTCTGCAACTGTAAAATGGGTTGTTTGGCCGTCTACTTTGTCTTCCGGCTGTTCGACTTGCTTATAGTTTGCGGATCCTTCTTGGTATTTCCAAGGATCACCGGCTTTCGGTTTTTTATTGACCTGATCTAGATTGATTAATTGCTGGCGTTCTTTAATATAATCAGAGTGAAGCAAGCCTTTAAGTGGAACGTTTACAAATTCAGGGTCACCTGCGTAAGACGCACGGTCGGCATAAGACAAATGCATCGTTTCAGCAAGCAGATGATATTTTTCCCATGAGCGGACATCATATTGTGAAAGGTTGAAATCATCAAGTATCTTCAGCATTTGCAATAAGAAAATGCCGCCAGAGCTTGGAGGAGGGGTTGTTGCAATTTGATAGCCTTGGTAGTCTCCCCAAATCGGTTCATCGATTGTAATGTCGTAATTTTCTAAATCTTTCTCTGTCATTGATCCGCCGAACTCCTGCACAGTGCCAGAAAGCGCTTTGGCGAATTTTCCTTCATAAAAAGCGTCAATGCCTTTGGAGCGAATCAGCTTAAATGTCTTAGCCAAATCCTTTTGAATCAGGGTATCGCCTTCTTTAAGCGGCTCTCCATTCGGCAAAAATACATCTTTTGCGGCAGTCCGCGACAGCTTTTCCTGATAATCAGAAATGGCATCTGCTAACACAGAATCAATCGGAAAGCCTTTTTCAGCGAGTTTAATAGAAGGAGTTATTAATTTTTTCATTGAACGGGTTCCCCATTTATCCAGAGCTTCTTCCAGCCCTTTCAGCGTACCTGGAACACCGATGGCAGTACCTTTAGTCACCCGTTCAGAGAAAGGAATCGCTTTCCCGTCTTCATCGAGAAACATACCGGGTGTTGCGCCTGCCGGAGCGCGTTCGCGGCTGTCAATGATCGTTGTATCCTTAGTTTTTCCATCATACACCATCATAAAACCGCCGCCGCCAATGCCTGACATCATCGGCTCAGTTACATTGAGTGCAAATTGGATGGCTACCGCCGCGTCGATGGCATTTCCTCCTTTTTTCAGTACATCAGCACCAATTTCCGAAGCGAGAGGATGGGCGGTGGCAACCATGCCGTCTTTCCCTACATCTACTTGTTTGTAATCATCGTAGCTTTTGGGCGGCTTTTTAGCTTCCGCGTGAAAAGGGACACTTCCAGCGAGTAACAGAACACTAAGCAGCGCTGTTAAACAAATGTTCCACGTTCTTTTCATGTTCTCCCTCCTATATGAAGCTGTTATGTTACAATCTTAGCGTAAAAAACTTACAGTGGTTTCACAAGTGACAAATGATATATTATAAAGAACATTCCACCGTTTTTCTGTGCAAAATTGATTATATGGAGGTGAGCCATCCCCGCCAGCATTTCAAAAAAAACACGCTAAGCAAATTGGGCTCTTTATTATGAAAGAACGTAAGAGTTGTAAAAGGCTCGCTCTCTAAACTGTCCACTCCTCTTTAAAAAAATGGCTCTAGTGACCAGTTGAATTCAAACGTCATACGCGCTATAGATTTTTGACCCTCTCCAATCATATGAAACAGGCTATGTATGATTACATAACAACTCTTCATTTTCATTTCATTATCTTGCTGTTACATTCTAAAATACTTTCAATAAGTTGCTTTGAGGGTTTCTGGGTTTATACTGAAGCTAGAGGTGATTCAAAATGACATACAATCGGAAAGTGAATACGAACCGAACTAATCAACAACAGTCTAACAAACTGATTTTGCCCTCTCCTGTTTCTGATGAACAATGGCAGGCTATTATCCATAATGATGCTTCTTATGACGGCTATTTTTTTTATGCAGTGAAAACAACAGGGATTTTTTGCCGCCCTTCTTGCAAATCAAGAGTACCCAAAAGAGAAAACATTGGCTTTTTTGAAAATGCTGATCAAGCACTAGCCGCACATTTTCGCCCCTGCAAACGGTGCAAGCCAACCGGGAAAAGATTGCCTGATGAGGAGTGGATTGCTTTCATAACTGAATATGTGGATAGCCACTGCGATGAAAAGTTGACGCTTGAAATCCTTGCGCTTCAGAGTCACGGAACCCCTTATCACTTGCATAGAACCTTTAAAAAAATCAAAGGCATGACCCCGGTGGACTACATCCAGCATGTTCGAATAAAAAAAGCAAAAATGTTATTGGCCACTTTTGATGACCCAGTTTCTGAAGTTGGTAAGTCTGTCGGGCTTTCCAATACACCATATTTTATCACGCTGTTTAAGAGGAAAACCGGAGAAACGCCGGAAGCTTACCGTAGACAGCAAAAACAAAACCTAAAGGAGACATACTCAAATGGCACCTAAAAAAAGCAGTTCTCTCTATTGGTCCTTATTTTCTTATGAAAACTGGAAGATGTACATTGCCGCAACACATAATGGTCTATGTTTTGTCGGATCGCCAAATCAGCCATTCGAAGAATTGGGGAAATGGGCAAATCATTACTTGCCTGGAAACGACCTGATTCGAGATGACGAAAAATTGCAACCCTTTGCAGATGAGCTTGTTCATTATTTTCAAGGCAAGCTCAATCGGTTCACCATTCCCATCTTTTATCGCGGTACACCTTTTCAGGAAGCCGTATGGAAGGCACTATGTGATATTCCGTTCGGTCAAACTAGATCCTACTCAGATATTGCTCAACAAATTCAAAAACCGACTGCTGTTCGGGCCATTGGGAGGGCCATTGGAACAAATCCGATCCTCATTACTGTTCCGTGCCATCGTGTGATCGGCAAAAATGGATCGCTGACGGGCTATCGCGGCGGAATAGAAATGAAAACGCAACTGCTGGAACTTGAACGAGGCTTTACAAACAATGGGAAGGAGTTACATTGTGTCTGATCAGCAGTAACATCTTTAGCCAAAATCAACTACATCAAAGGCTTGAAGGCGATTCCTTGTATCTCAAGACCATCTACATGAAACATTATCGTTTTGGAACAGAGGGTACAAATAAGATCATATTCTCACAGATTGTCATCGCACGGCGGCCTTTTCGCGTTTCAGAAAAACGTATGACAACAGTCGATAAGAACTCTGCTTATCCTATGGCAATTGAACAGTGGAACAAAGACAAAAGCATGCAACGTAGACAACTAAAGCACTTAAAAATGACAATCATTTTTCTGTTTTAGAAAGTGGACTCGTTGTTTGTGAGTTTTTTCATTATATTCTTTAAATAAAAATTCTGCTCTATTCTTATTTGAATTTCCTTAGCGTGTTTATTTCTAAAAATACCCCACATAGCACATGAACCTGTTTTTCTGTGCAAAATTGATTATATTGGCATAAGCCGTGTGCTATATTAGAAGCAGTTACGAATTAGAAAGGATACCTATATGTATTTAACAATTAAAGAAACAGCAGATTATGCAAATCTTTCAGAGGATTATATTAAAAGCTTGGTGCTCGAAGGAAAAATCAGGGCCGTTCATGATGGTGAGCAATATTTGATTTATAAGGGGCAGTTCAAAACCCATCTCGAACAGCTGGAGAATTACAAAGCACTCGTCCAGGAAATATTAAATGAACCGATCCCAGAAGATATTGATGTAAAGGATGAAGATTAGGACACAATTTCAAATTGTGTCTTTTTTTTGCATATGTTTTTAGATACACCAGAAAAATGGAAGCTTCAGATTTTGTTTTAAGCGGTTTTTAGATAATGCATAGAGCAATAGGTATCTAAGAGGTTAAAAGCTTTATATGAGGTTTTAAATGCCGTTTTATCGGAAGGGGGCGTTTCGGACGTTTCTTGCCCGCTTATGTAACACTATGTATATTATGTTACATAAAAGCCGCTGTACTTTGACATTCAACGTTTTTCAGCTATAATAGTAACATAGACCTCAATACGTTACATAACGGTTTGTAAGGAGTTTTTCGATGCATATTGTACAGCCGATTCGCAGTTTAGAGAAAATCCAAGATGTAAAACAGTATTTGCTAAACAAAAACAAACGGGATTACTTTTTGTTTATTTTCGGCATCAACAGCGCGCTCCGCATTTCTGATATTTTGCCGCTGCAAGTGAAGGATGTTAAAAACAAAGACCATTTATGGGCAACTGAAAGCAAAACGAAAAAGAAAAGAAAGATTCTGATCTTAGAGTCGTTGAAACAGGAAATATACGAGTATACGAAAGATATGAAAGAAAACGAATATCTTTTTAAATCTGTTCGGACCAGGAAACCGATTTCCCGCATTCAGGCCTACAGGATTTTAAGAGAAGCCGCCGCAGCGTGCGGACTTGAGGAGATAGGGACGCATACGTTACGGAAAACGTTTGGCTATCATTTTTACCAGCGGACAAAAGATATCGCCGAGCTGCAGAGAATCATGAATCATTCATCACCCTCGATTACAATGCGATATATCGGTATTGATGAAGATACAACAAGGGCGGCGTATAAGGTTTTTGGAGGGCTTTAAAACAAACCTCTTGAAAATATTCATTATCGGAGCTACTATATAAATACAAAAGCTCTAGTAGCACAGCGGATAGTGCAGCAGTTTCCTAAACTGCAGGTCGGGAGTTCGAATCTCTCCTAGAGCGTTTTTAAAATGAGAGGGGTTCAGATTCATAAAGCTTTAAAACCCTTGTAAAACAAGGGTTTTTTGGTGTTTATAGGAGTTTTTCAGTTGAACAAGAATACGGTAGAAAACGATGTGAATTGATTTCTTATTACACATTATTTGCACTAGAATAAACCTAATGAGGAATAGAGAATCGTTCGACAAATTTTGCAAACTGTTACATTTCTAGATCTCTTGTTTGATAATAAAAGAAGAGGTGAAAGTTTATGAACATTGTAGTTGACTTTTGGTTTGACAATGGAAATGTAAGAACAGCTAAAGTAAATGCAGAATCTGAGAAGGCACTTATAAAAGAATTACAAGAATGTGAACATTGGTATGAGTATGAGAATGGTAAGCGTATTGCAAATATTAATATGCGACTTGTAACGCAATTTGATGTAAGAGCGAAATAAAGTCTATCAAAAAGCATCCTTCGGGGTGCTTTTTATTTTGACAATTGTATACCACAAAAGTTTTCAGGTGCACACAAGCGTTAGAAGAAAGAAACATTTTAAGGGAGGGCACTCGTTAAACGTAATGATAGTCATTCAATTGCATCCAGACTTATTTGCGTGTGTGAATGTATGATCTAAATGGACAGCTGGAAAGCCGAAGAAGGAGACGACGTAAAGGTTAATATACTGTGTAGACAAAATCACTTTTAAAAACTATCCGAGATCTCAAAAGAATAAGGGGATTCTTTAAGGCTGTCGAGGTTTTCTCGGCAGCCTTAGAGTGCGTTAAGCGCCCATTTTTTGAGGAGATAAGTGGAGAGTCATTTAGCTTTACTACGCTTTATAAGCTTGTATGGAATAAGCATCATTATATTGGTGGTCATAGCGAATTTTGCTCCTTTCTTGGCGATGCGGTTATACTATGTTGCCGCAGCTTTCGTCTTTCTGATTGTTTATCTGATATATTATTATTCCCAAAAGGTTAGAGGAGGAAATGGTATATAAATTGCATAATGAATAGGAGAAATAGACAACGAGCCTTTTCGTCTGTCATCTTTCTTTAGACCAAAAAACGCCCGCTTACCGGGCGTTTTCATTATATAACGGCGTCAAATTGATTGACCTTCCATTTATTTTTTTCTTTTACATATGTCACTTTTCGTTTCGCTGCAGGTGACCCATCTAAAGTTGGAACGGTAAATTCGTAAGTGATTGTGCCGCCTTTTTTAGAGATTCGTTTAGCAGTTGATTTTTTCCAATTTAAAAGGTTATCTCCGTCGCCGATCGGAACCGCAAGTTTTCCTTTTGAAACAGTGAAGTGGTAGTCTTTAAAGCCTTTTTCGATTGCTGTTTTTGTGAAAATAGGTGTTAAGTAATTCACTGCTTTTGCTTTCGTCCCTAGATCACTGCACATGTACACATATTGAAGGTTTTGATGCTCAAATGTGCCTGATGGGCAAACTGCTTTTTTCGCTTTTGGATTGTGGCCGCTCATTGTATTCCAAAAATGCTCTCTTGCTGATAATGCCAGCTGCAGTGCTTGTTTTTGTGATAAATCGCCTGAAGTGTTTTTTGCAAATGCATTTGTGTTTAATGTCAGAATAAGTGCAATCGTTGTTAGAAATAAAAGACATTTTTTCATTGTGGTTCACTCCTTCAAAATCTCTTTCTCTTATGTTACAAATGTTACAATAATTACGGATAGATTACAACACTTTTGCATAAATTATTTTTCTCACAAAGAAGCAGGCTGTTACTTGGCAGTTTATTCTTCATAAGCTAAAAAGATGTGTAAAATGAGAAGAATCGGGAAGGGTTTCATGTGTAAGGTGATGAATAATATCATGTTGGATATCCTGTTTTTGTCAAAAGAAATAGGGGCGTGACTACAAACGAAATGAAATGAAGGAGCTTTCGATATGGAAACATCACAAGAACAACTTGCAACTGAAAAGAAAAGCAACCCAACTGTCTGGCGGTCAATGTCACTCTTTTTAGTGCCGCTTTTGCTAAGCAATGTGCTGCAATCAGTCGGCCAGCTTGTCGGAATGATGGCTGTAGGCCGATGGCTTGGTGTTGATGCAGTTGCGGCTGTATCATCCTTTTTCCCGTTATTTTTTCTTTTAATCTCATTTACAATTGGGATCGGTTCAGGAAGTTCGATCCTGATCGGACAAGCCTACGGGGCGAAGAATGAGGAGCGGTTAAAGGCTGTTGTCGGGACAACGCTCACGTTTACGTTTTTATTAGGGGTTGTGCTAGCTGTCGTCGGCAGTATTTTTACCATGGATATTCTTCGCTTAATGGGCACGCCTGAAAATGTTATTCATGTCAGCGCCAGCTATGCACGTATTTTATTTTACGCTATGCCGTTTATGTTTTTATATTTCGCTTATACAACATTTTTGCGCGGAACAGGGGATTCTAAGACACCGTTTTATACGCTGATTGTGAGCACGGTCATCAACATAGCGCTTTTGCCCCTCTTAATCCTTGGCATGTTCGGTTTTCCGCAGCTGGGCATATATGGATCCGCATATGCCACCGTCGTTTCTACTATTGTGACATTTATCGTGTTAATGGTGTATTTGCGAAAACGAAACCATCCGTTGCAATTCGACAAAACGGTGCGGCGGTATTTGAAAATGGATAAGGAATTGCTGGTCCTCCTGCTGCGTCTCGGGATTCCTTCAAGCATTAATATGATTCTCGTTTCACTATCAGAGATAGCGGTTATTTCATTCGTCAACCATTACGGTTCTAATGCGACAGCTGCTTACGGGGTAGTCAACCAGGTAGCCAGCTATGTGCAGATGCCTGCTGTCAGTCTCGGCATAGCAGTATCTATTTTCGCTGCGCAATCCATCGGAGCAAACGAGGTTGACCGCTTAAAGCAAGTGATTCGTGTCGGGATTTGGCTGAATTATATCATTGGCGGCGTGCTGATCATTTTGATCTATGTTTTTTCACATCAGATTTTGGCGTTGTTTTTAACCGAGAAAGACACACTTTACATCGCGCACCGTCTCTTGATGATTACATTGTGGAGCTATTTGCTGTTTGGAAACGCCCAAATTTTTTCTGCGACGATGCGCGCAAGCGGAACGGTTTTATGGCCGACCGTGATCAGTATTTTCGCTATCTGGGGAGTAGAGGTGCCTGTCGCGTTCGTACTTTCCCACTACACAAAGCTTGAAATACTCGGTGTATGGGTTGGCTATCCGGCTGCATTTGCCGTCAGCTTGCTGTTGATTTATGGGTATTATCAATTCGTGTGGAAAAAGAAACAAATTACACGTCTCATCCAATAGACTCATTAAACATGCCGTTTAACATGTGAACGGTGTGTTTTTATTTGATAGGAAAAACATAAAATGGAGGAAATATGGCACATGACATTGAATTCTTATAAAGAAATGAATCAAGGAGAGGTTGAGTACACATGTCAAACTACGTCGAGAAGATTACGCATTTAGGAACGCCTGCCATCAAAGCAGGCAACGAGCATATAGAAATGATTGTCGTTCCAGAGTGGGGGAGCAATGTCATTTCTCTTGTGGACAAAGCAACAAAAATCCAGCTTTTGCGTGAACCCGAAACAGCAGAAAGTTTTCATGACACACCAACATTATATGGAATCCCGATCCTGTTTCCGCCTAACCGGGTAAGTGACGGGACATTCAGTTTCCGGGGTAGAACGTATCATTTTGATATCAATGAAAAGGATAAACACAACCATCTTCACGGGTTTCTTTATCAAGAAAAGTGGCACGTCGTAACCATGGAGCAAACGGACGAAGAAGTGCTCGTTGAAACAGAAATTGATCTATCAGAACTACCCCATGTATATAGACAATTTCCTCATCATGCCGTCGTTCGGATGACATATCAGCTAAAGGGGAATACTTTATTTAAACATGCAACGGTCATGAACAAAGGAAAGGAAGCGTTTCCATGGGGGATCGGTTATCATACTACATTTTTGTTTCCAGAAGAAAGCTCGTTATTTTCCCTGACAGCAGATCAGCAGTGGGAATTGAATGAACGCCTGCTGCCGACCGGGAAACTCATGGATGTACCGAATAGAGAAGCGCTGCATAAAGGGATGGAGTTACGCGAGAAGCAGCTGGATGATGTCTTTTTATCTGCTTATCAGAAAAGGGGCGGAGAAAATGAGGCAATCATTTATTATCAGCATGCAAATCTAAGCATTATTTATCAGGCTGATGAACAATTTAAACATTGGGTAGTATACAATGCGGACGCAAAACAGGGGTATTTATGCCCTGAACCTTACACATGGGTGACAAACGCTGTGAATCTTGATTTGCCTTCATCACTCACTGGTTTACAAGTGCTGGAGCCGGGCGAAAAAACGACAGCCAAAAGCAGCATCACCATCGAACTGAATCAATAGCTAATGATGAGGCGCAGAGAGGCGGGTAAATAAATGAAAAAAAGCATAAAGCTATATATTGCTGTTTTGCTGCTATTTGTCGTTGCTTCGGTACCTTATATGCACCAAGCTGCACAAGCGGCTGACAAACAAGCTGCATTTGCCGGACAGATCGATAAGATATTAGCTGAGCATCCTGCACTCGAAGGCGCAATAGCCGGCATCACCGTTCGCTCTGCGGATACAGGCGCTGTTTTATATGAGCATTCAGGAGACGTTCGAATGAGACCCGCCTCTTCTTTAAAGCTATTGACTGCGGCCTCGGCACTTTCCGTCCTTGGAGAGGATTATTCCTTTATAACCGAGATCCGGACAGACGGCGCCCTTAAAGGGAAAAAGCTGAATGGAAACCTTTATTTGAAAGGAAAAGGAGATCAGACGCTTTTACTCTCTGATTTTGAAGAAATGGCTGAGAAATTGAAACAGTCCGGCGTGAACATGGTGAAAGGCAATCTGATCGCTGATGATACGTGGTATGATGACATCCGATTATCACCTGATTTACCATGGAGTGATGAATATACGTATTACGGTGCTCAAATATCCGCTTTAACAGTATCACCAAATGAAGACTATGATGCAGGTACTGTGATTGTAGAGGTCAGCCCAGGGAAAAAAGAAGGGAAACGACCTTCCGTTTCTGTATCACCAAAGACGGATTATGTAACGGTCAAGAACAATGCTGAAACGACTGCGGCCGGTTTAAAGAAAGACCTCACAATCGAAAGAGAGCATGGGACAAACACGATCATAATTGAAGGAAGCGTACCGGTTGATGCAAGCAAGACAAAGGAGTGGATCGCGGTCTGGGAGCCGTCTGGATATGCCTTGGATTTATTTAAGCAAGCACTACAAAAACAAGGAATTACTATAAAAGGCAACGTCACGAGGGGCGCTGCACCCAGCTCCTCAGACGTGTTCATCTCCCATCACTCAATGCCTTTGTCAAAACTATTTGTTCCGTTTATGAAATTAAGCAATAATGGACATGCCGAAGTGCTCATAAAGGAAATGGGGAAAGTGAAAAAAGGAGAGGGGAGCTGGGAAAAGGGGCTGGAAGTATTAAACCATACACTTCCGGAATTCGATGTTGATCCCCAATCACTTGTCTTAAGGGACGGTTCAGGCGTCTCTCATATTAATGCTGTAACCTCAGATCAAATCTCAAAGCTGTTATATGACATTCAAGATGAAAAGTGGTTCTCAGCTTATCTACATTCTCTGCCTGTTGCGGGCAATCGTGACCGAATGATAGGCGGAACGCTGAGGAACCGTATGAAAGACACCCCTGCACAAGGGAAAATAAGGGCAAAAACCGGATCGCTAAGCACAGTCAGCTCTTTATCCGGGTACGCAGAAACCAAGAGCGGAAAAATCCTTGTGTTCTCTATTCTTCTAAACGGATTGATTGATGAAGAGGAAGGAAAAGATATTGAGGACCAAATCGCTGTGATCTTGGCAAATCAATAATCGCAGCAGACCTGTTTTCCAAGCCGAAAACAGGTTTTTTATGTCTGCCACCTTGACCTGACGCAACCGCGCATTTGCATAAGCGAAAAAGTAGTGTGTAAGGCCTGACAAAAAACGATACTTTTATCACTTCCAGTTCAAAAAAATGATAAAAAAAGAAACGAAAACTAAAGAAATAATACTATATTCAAGAAAATGTTATAAAAATTTAATATTCTTTATTGTACTTTAAAAAATATCCGTTAATATAGTGCATATATGGATTATATAGTCATATAATTTCTTTTATCGTCATTTTTCTGCTTTTTTCTTATCCTCTTAATATGAGAACTGGAGGGAATCCGTTGAGCGAACATACTTATTCTTTAACCCATGCCCAAAAGAGAGTGTGGTTTACCGAACTGCTGGAGCCAGGCACCGGCATTTGCAATCTCACGGCCTGTGTGAAATTCAGAGGCAATATTGATCATGATGCTTTAGAAGAAGCGTTGAATCATTCCATCTCCCGCAATGACGCCATCAGGTTTCAGCTGCTAGAAGGAGAGGAGCTTGAACCGCGACTCTACCTTGCCCAATATCAATATACTTCACTTGAAATAACAGACTTTTCAAATGTTGAAATGATAGAAATAGAGCAATGGATACAAGACCAAGCAAGCATTCCATTTCAACTGTTCAACTCGCCCCTTTATCAATTTTCTCTCCTAAGAATCCACTCTCATGAGGTTTGGCTGTTTGCAAAATTCCATCATATCATTATGGACGGCATCTCCTTAAACGTAATGGGAAATCAATTGATAGATCTTTATCAAAAAATAAAAAAGCAAGATCCTTTACCCGATCAGCCTGAACCTTCTTACTTGAGCTACATCGAAAAAGAAAGTCAGTATCTACAATCTTCACGTTTTGCAAAGGACCGTTTATTTTGGACTCAAACCTTTCAGCAGCCGCCGGATTATCACTCGTTAGCCGGCCAGACGTCCTTCCCAAAACAGAGCACATCCGCATCCAGAGATACCATCACACTTTCACCTCATCTAGGGCAAACGATACGAATCTTTTGCGAAGAACAAAAGATCAATATCATTTCTTTATTCATGGCTTCATTTTACATATGCATCAGCCGGCTCACATCTAAAAAAGATCTTGCCATTGGCACCTACTATGGCAATAGAGGGTCAAAGGCTGAAAAAGAAATGCTCGGCATGTTTGTCAGTTCTCTCCCCATCAGAATAACAGTTGACCCTGGCGCGGACTTCCTTTCCTTTGTCCGCAGAGTAGGCAGGGAACAGCTTTCCGTTATGCGTCACCAACGGTTTCCTTATAATTTACTGGTGAATGAATTACGAAAAGACCAGAAAAAATTACACAACCTTATCGGTATTTCTATGCAGTATCAGCCGCTCCAATGGCATAATGCAGACGGTTTTGACTATGAAACGGCGCTTTATTTCAGCGGATACACCGCGAACGAGCTTTCTGTTCAAATACAGGAGCGTATAGACACTGGAACCATACAATTAAATTTCGACTATCAAAATATCTTGTTTTCTCTTGAGGATATTAAACGAATACAGCTCCATCTGCTTACGTTACTGGAAAACGCCGTTCAACATCCGTACAAATTTATAAAAGAATTAGATATGACTAATGTAAAAGAAAAACAAAAATTGTTGTATGGGTTTAACAAGACGGAAGCTGTTTTGCCTATTGCGCCAAGCCTTCACGGGCTGTTTGAACGACAGGCGGCTTTCACACCGGAACGGCCAGCCATACGCTTTTCCGGCGGTTCGCTGACGTACGCTGAGCTTGACATGTATGCCAGCCGGCTGGGTGCGCGCCTCGCGGCACGCGGCGTCACGAAGGAAAGCGTCGTCGGTGTCCTGTCTGAGCGGTCACCTGACATGCTGATTGCTGTCCTTGCTGTCTTGAAGGCAGGCGGGGCGTATTTGCCGCTTGACCCTTCATATCCAGAGGAGAGGCTGAGCTACATGCTGAAAGACAGCGGCGCAGCTCTCTTGCTGACTCAACCGGGATGCTCCGCGCCGAACTTTTCTGGCGAAACGCTTGAAGTTGACATGACATCTCTTGCGGGCGAAAAAGCAGAAAACCTTTTGTTTGCTCCTGACAGCGGTTCTCTTGCTTATGTCATCTATACGTCGGGCTCCACCGGGCAGCCAAAAGGAGTGACCGTTGAGCACCGCCAAGCTATTTCCTTTCTGACCGGCATGCAGCGCGAGTTTCCGCTTCAGGAAGATGACATTGTCATGGTGAAAACCTCTTTTTCCTTTGATGCATCTGTCTGGCAGCTGTTTTGGTGGTCGCTTTCCGGCGCTTCGGCTTATCTGCTCCCGCCCGGCTGGGAGAAAGATCCGGCATTGATCGTTAAAGCCATTCATCAGGAAAAAGTGACAACGGTTCATTTTATTCCGGCTATGCTGAACAGTTTTCTCGATCAAGCAGAGATCGAAAGGCTGAGTGACGGGACAAGCCTGAAGCGTGTATTCGCCGGAGGTGAACCGCTTGCGCCAGGCACGGCAGCCCGTTTTGCTTCTTTATTGCCGCAAGTCTCACTGACCCATGGATACGGGCCGACAGAAGCAACGGTAGACGCGGCATTTTATGTGTTGGACCCAGAACGGGACAGGGACCGCTTGCGGATTCCGATCGGGAAGCCCGTACCCGGTGTGCGTTTGTATGTGTTAGATCCGCATTTAGCCGTACAGCCTTGCGGTGTCGCCGGCGAACTGTACATTGCCGGCGCGGGTGTTGCCAGAGGCTATTTGAATCGGCCGGCCTTAACGGAAGAGCGCTTTCTTGAAGACCCGTTTTACCCGGGCGAACGCATGTATAAAACAGGGGATGTAGTACGCTGGCTCCCTGACGGGAATATGGAATTCCTCGGCCGGTTGGATGATCAAGTGAAAATCCGCGGCTACCGGATTGAGCCCGGAGAAATTGAAGCGGCGCTTAGAAGCATAGAAGGCATAAGGGAGGCAGCCGTGACCGTACGGACAGACAGCGGAGAGCCGGAATTATGCGCGTATATAGAAGGGCTTCGGAGAAACGAAGTGAGGGCGCAGCTTGAGAGACTGCTGCCGAGCTACATGATCCCAGCCCATATGATAGAGATGGAACAGTGGCCGATTACGCCGAGCGGAAAGCTGGACCGAAACGCCCTGCCAGCTCCTGGCGGAGCGGCAAATGAAAAGGCCTACTCAGCGCCGAGAAATGTGACCGAGATGAAGCTTGCCCAGCTGTGGGAGGACGTGCTGAAAAATGGTCCTGTCGGGATTCACGACAACTTTTTTGATCGCGGAGGACATTCTCTAAAAGCAACGGCGCTTGTGTCCCGGATTGCCAAAGCATTCGATGTACAGGTGCCGCTGAAAGATGTGTTTGCCCATCCGACGGTAGAAGGGCTGGCTTCCGTTATCCGTGAAGGAACGGACAGTCCATATGAAGCGATGAAACCGGCGGAACAGCGTGAGACCTATCCGGTTTCATCTGCCCAAAAGCGGATTTATGTCCTTCAGCAGCTGGAGGACGGAGGAACAGGCTATAATATGCCGGCTGTGTTAGAGCTGGAAGGAAAGCTTGACCCCGAAAGGCTGGACAGGGCTTTCAAAGAGCTGATCAAGCGCCACGAGTCGCTTCGGACATCCTTCGAACAGGACGAAGGCGGCGATCCGGTTCAGCGCATCCATGACGAAGTGCCGTTTGCATTACAGACAGCAGTCCTCGGCGAACAAACTGAACAGGAAGCCGCAGCCGCGTTTATTAAACCGTTTGATCTCAGCCGAGCACCGCTGTTTCGCGCCCAAATCGTAAAGGTATCAGATGAACGGCACCTGTTGCTGGTTGATATGCACCACATCATATCAGACGGTGTTTCTGTCAACATTTTGATTCGGGAATTCGGGGAGCTGTACAACAACCGGATCCTTCCGGCGCTTCCCATTCAATACAAAGACTACGCCGTATGGCAAGAAGGGTTTAAAAAAGGAGACGCGTACCAGACGCAGGAGACGTACTGGCTGAAGCAGCTCGAGGGCGAGCTGCCGGTGCTGGATCTCCCGGCTGATCATACCCGCCCGCCGGTGCGGAGCTTTGCGGGGGACAAGGTCTCGTTTACGCTTGATCAAGAAACTGCATCAGGCCTTCATAAGCTGGCACGGGAGAATGGAAGCACACTGTACATGGTGCTTCTGGCAGCTTACACAGCGTTATTATCACGCTTGAGCGGACAGGAAGAAATCATCGTCGGCTCGCCAATTGCCGGCCGTCCGCACAAGGATCTTGAGCCAATACTCGGCATGTTTGTGAACACGCTGGCGCTGCGGGCACGCCCGGAGGGCGGGAAGCCGTTTGTGCAGTATTTGCAGGAAGTGCGCGCCACTGCATTGGAGGCCTATGAGCATCAGGATTATCCGTTCGAAGAGCTTGTCGACAGGCTTAAATTGACGCGAGATATGAGCCGGAATCCAGTATTTGATGCGATGTTTATCCTTCAAAATGTGGAAAAGCAGGACGTAGAACTGGAAGAGATAAAAGTCCGGGATGCCCATTTCACGCAACACATTTCTTTATTCGATATTACGTTAATAGCAACGGAAACAGATGGTGCCCTTTGCTGCGAATTGGAATTCAGTACAGAAATATTTCTGAAAGCTACGATGAAACGCTGGGCATCTCATTTTATCGAATTTCTGCATGCGGCCGTTTCTAATCCTGAAACAAGACTTTCACAAATAAACATACTTAGTGAAAAAGAAAAACAAAACATACTTACTGAATTCAACAAAACTCAAGTAGAATTTTCTCAAAAAGATGTTGCATTTCATCGCATGTTTGAAGCAAGAGCTGAAGAAACACCTGAACATATCGCTGTTATTGATGACAAAACACAAATTAGCTATCGGCTTCTAAACGAAAGAGCCAATCGCCTGGCACGGACATTGCAAAAAAGAGCAGAGACGAAGCCAACAGTGGCTGTTTTAGCCAAGCGCTCCATCGAGGCAATTATTGGCGTACTGGCAGTGATGAAAGCCGGCGGAGTGTATATCCCAATCGATTCACACTATCCAAAAACTCGTATTGAATACATTCTTCGTGATAGCGGTGCAGATATTCTTCTTTTACAACAGGAATTGAAGCATTTGATTTCAAACTCACCTGAACCTGAGATGTCTCACATCTGTCTTGATGATGAAGCCTTATATGAAGAAAATAGCAGTAACCTTGCCTTATCACCAGCTCTTGAAGACGCAGTATATATCATTTATACGTCAGGAACTACAGGTGCGCCTAAAGGTGTTATTGTCACCTATCGTAACTTTACTCATGCTGCTCTTGCGTGGCGTCAAATTTATGAACTGGATCAGAAGCCTGTCAGACTGCTTCAAATCGCAAGCTTTTCATTCGATGTCTTCTCAGGAGATTTGGCAAGAACATTGACCAACGGCGGGACTCTCATCGTTTGCCCAGAGGAAAAACGGCTGGAACCTGCTGAAATATATAAAATCATGAGCTCTAAAAGAATCACGATGATGGAGTCCACACCTGCTCTCATTATTCCGGTGATGGAGTATGTATACCGTAACCAGCTCAAGCTTCCTGACCTAGACATACTGATTCTTGGTTCTGACATGGTGAAAGCTCAAGATTTCAAAACATTAACAGAGCGCTTTGGCCAAAGCGTGCGCATCTTCAATAGCTATGGTGTCACAGAGGCAACGATTGATTCGAGCTTTTATGAAACAAGTACGGGAGAAGACTGGACGGGAGATAACGTACCAATCGGCAGCCCGCTGCCAAATGTACGCATGTACGTACTCAGCCAGACGGATCAAATTCAGCCGATTGGCGTTGCCGGCGAACTGTGCATCGGCGGGGCAGGTGTTGCGAAAGGCTATCATCATAAACCTGAATTAACACAGATGAAATTTACAGAAAATCCATTTGTCTCAGGAGAAAGACTGTACAGAACCGGTGATCGAGCCTGCTTGCTTTCAAACGGAATGATCCGGCTTCTTGGCCGAACGGATGATCAAGTGAAAATAAATGGATACAGAATTGAAACAGAAGAAATTGAAAGTGTTCTTCTTCAAACGGGGCTTGTCAGAGAAGCTGCTGTTACCGTTCAGCATGATAAGAATGGACATGCTGGTTTGGCAGCATATATTGTGCCTTCAGATGTCAATACAAATGCTCTCCGTGCTGCTTTAACAAAGGAGCTGCCGGCGTATATGGTTCCTGCGCATCTGATTCCTTTAGAAAACATGCCGCTGACCTTAAACGGAAAGCTGGACAAAAATGCATTGCCGGCTCCAAGTAATGTGTTGTCGCGCCCATATACCGCACCAGTTAACGACATACAAAAAACGCTGGCGTCTATATGGGAAGATGTACTGAGCATGTCACGAGTCGGCATTCACGATTCCTTTTTTGAGCTTGGCGGAGACTCAATTAAAGCATTACAAGTGGCAGCGCGGCTGGCAGCTGAAGGCTGGAGCATGACAATACGCAACTTATTCCGTTATCCAACAATTCAGGAACTAAGCGGACATATCACACCATTGGCATCTCAAGCCGATCAGGGGCCTGCGGAAGGTGAAGCTGACCTCACCCCGGTTCAGCGAAGATTTTTCGGACAGGCTCATGCTCTTCAATGTCATTACAACCAGTCCGTCATGCTTTTCAGTGAAAAAGGATTTAATGCTAACGTGCTTCGTCTAGCACTGCGTAAAATAACCGAGCATCATGATGCCATTCGCATGGTTTTTCAACAAGACCAAAACGGCCATGTCGTTCAGTATAATCGCGGAACAAATTATGAGGACCATGAACTGTTCAGCCTTCACCTCGCAGACTGGACAAAAGAGGCACTGGAAAGTACGCATCTTACTGAAAAACTAACCGCTGAGGAAACCGTCATTCAAAGCAAAATGAATGTACAAAAAGGGCCTCTGCTGCAAGCGGGTTTGTTTAAAACGGCAGGAGGGGATCATCTTCTGATTGCGCTTCACCATCTTGTGATAGATGGCGTTTCATGGAGAATTCTGCTTGAGGATTTAGCGGCAGCATACCAGCAGGCTTTAGAAAATCAAGAGATCCAATTACCGCCAAAAACCGATTCTTATTTATCCTACGCCAGTGGTCTTCAACAAATAGCCGAAAGCAAACAATTGCTTGCCGAAAAATCGTATTGGCAAACGATTTTGGGCGCTCACACTGCATTTCTTAGCATAGAAAAAGTGCCGGGCAAACTGCAAGTGAACAGCAATACAGCAGCATTTTCACTGTCCGGGGACTGTACTGAAAAGTTGCTGTTTGAAACTCAGAAAGCCTATGGCACTGATGCCAACGAGCTTTTGCTTACGGCGTTAGGATTGACGCTTTCTGAATGGACAGGGCATGACCAAATCGTGATCAGCACTGAGGGACACGGAAGAGAAGGGCATGTGCCACATATGGATATTTCACGGACAATTGGATGGTTTACTTCCATTTATCCTATTCTGCTAGACATGAGTATTCCCGAGCTTTTCGAAGATCAGCTCGCTTACCGAATTAAGACGACAAAAGATATGCTGAGAAGAGTGCCGAACAAAGGAACTGGCTACGGATTGTTAACACATATAGGAGAACTGCGGCATAAAGATCCTGAGGTCAGCTTTAATTATCTCGGCCAATTCAGCGAAGAGAAGGAAGCTGAAACATTTCAATTATCATATTACCAGCCTCGTTATGAAATAGCAGGTGAGCGAGAACGAGAATATGAGCTGGACATCAATGCTTTGATTACGGACGGACGGCTTCATGTAAGAGCGGTATACACCCAAGTGTTCAGCAAACACGCAATTGAGTGTTTTATGGATCGTTTAAACAGGCATCTTATCGAGATCATTGAACATTGTTCGCAGAAAAAAACACGCGAAAAAACGCTCAGCGATTTCAGCAATAAGGAATTAACGTTGTCTGCATTATCTAGCATTGAAAATCTTGTGAAAGATCTCTAACTTTGAAAAGGTGTGTGGAATTGATGGCACAATCGGCAAAGATTCAAGATATTTATCCGTTATCGCACATGCAGGAAGGAATGCTGTTTCATTCACTCATGGATTTCAGCTCAAAAGCCTATGTTGAACAGACCTCGTTTACCATCACGGGAAATCTATGCATCGACTCGTTTCAAAAGAGCTTAAACCTTCTTGTCTCCCGCTATGATATTTTCAGAACGATTTTTATTAAAGAAGTACCAGACCTTACAGGACCGCAGCAGGTAGTCTTATCAAACCGCGAATTGACAGTGTATAAAGAAGATTTTTCTCACTTGATCGATCATGAACAGCAGTCTCTGGTCGATGAATTTATGACCAAGGATCGGGAAAAAGGATTTGATTTGCAAAAAGATTCATTAATGCGCCTTGCCCTTTTTGATAGAGGAAACAGCAAATATACGTGTGTATGGACACATCACCATATCATCATGGATGGCTGGTGTCTCGGCATTATTCTTAAAGAGTTTTTCAGCATATATGATTCACTCAGCAATAACAGGCCTGTGCAGCTTGGTAGCACGGTGCCGTACAGCCGTTATATCGAATGGCTTGGAGAACAAGATCAAGAAGAGACTGCCGCTTACTGGAGTCGATATTTGGAGGAATACGGCAATACCGCTTCTATTCCCCGGATAAAGAACCGGTCAGCCGACGCGGATTATATAGCCGCTCAGGTCCGCTTTTCTTTAGCGCCGGAAATGGTTGAGAAACTGACAGAGGCCGCCCAAAAATGGGGGGTCACATTAAATACGTTGTTTATGAGCATATGGGGCGTGCTTCTGCACCGATATAACGCAGCTGATGATGCAGTTTTTGGTTCCGTTATTTCAGGACGTCCGTCAGCGATTGACGGGATTGAATCAATGGTCGGCTTGTTTATTAATACGGTTCCAGTGCGAATTCGATCTGCGGAGGGCATGATGTTTTCTTCTCTGGTCAAAGCCGTGCAGGAGGATATTTTATCATCTGAACAGCATGGGTATTACCCGCTTTATGACATTCAAAACCATAGCCCATTGAAGCAAGGTTTGATCGATCATATTTTTGTCTTTGAAAATTATCCTATACAGCTTGATCAGGCATTACGCATGGAGAGCGAAAATGAGGAAAATGCGTTGAAGCTGGGTGATATTTCAATGTCGGAGCAAACCAATTACGACTTTAATATCGTTGTCGTTCCGGGAGAATCATTTTATATCAAATTCAGCTACAACGCAGCCGTTTACGAACAAGAGGAGATGCTGAGGATTCAGGGGCATCTAAAACAAGCGCTGGATTGCATTTTGGCGAATCCCGATATTGCCGTCAGTGACATCGGTATCGTCCCGCCGGAGGAACAAAAACTTATCCGATTGTTTAACAAAACAGAGTGTCTTTATGAGAACAAAACGACAGGTCGATTGTTCGAGGAACAAGCTCGCAAAACACCTGATGCTGCTGCATTGAAAATGGGGGATGAATGCTGGAGCTATCGCCAATTAAACATAAGAGCCAATCAAATAGCGCACGCCTTAGTAGAAAAGGGAGTTGGAGCCGGAGATATCGTGGCTGTGATAATGGGCCGATCAATGGAATTGCCTGCAGCTCTGCTTGGAATTTGGAAAGCGGGCGCCGCTTATATGCCGCTGGATCCACATTTTCCAACAGAACGTCTTTCTTTCCTGCTGAAGGACAGTCAAGCGGCTCAATTGCTGATAGAAGAAGACCTTATGCCATTCATCCCGCCGCACTATGAAGGAAATATGATAACGATAGAACATACAGAAAATCAGCAAACAGAAACTCCAGATGTTCCACTTGGCGATCTCGCCTATTTGATCTATACATCGGGAACGACAGGGCGTCCTAAAGGTGTTCTGGTTGATCATCAAGGCGTTGCCAATACATTGCAATGGAGACGGGAAGAGTATGGAATGACTGAACAGGATCTTTCCCTCCATTTATTTTCATACGTGTTTGACGGTTGTGTGACGAGCCTGTTTACCCCGCTGTTATCCGGTGCGTGCGTACTGCTGACAACGGATGACGAAGCGAAGGATGCTCTAGCCCTTAAGCGGAAAATAGCCGGTTATAAGGTCAGTCATATGATCATTGTTCCTTCCCTGTACCGGGTGTTATTGGAAGTGATGACTGCTGACGATGCAGAAAGTCTTCGGATTGTGACATTTGCGGGTGAAGCGGTTACGCATGACCTGCTTGAGATGAGTAAAAGAATTTGTCCTTCTGCAGAACTGGCAAATGAATACGGGCCCACAGAAAACAGTGTGGCAACAACCATATTGCGTCATCTGAATGCAAAAGGCCGGATCACGATTGGGCACCCGATTGCAAACACGAAAGTAGTTGTTTTACACGGAAATCAACTGCAGCCGATTGGCGCGGCGGGTGAATTGTGCATTTCCGGAACGGGGCTTGCCAGAGGATACTACAAACAGCCAGAGCTGACAGAGAAAGCATTTTCTGATCACTCATTCCTTGAAGGAGAGCGGATATACCGAACAGGTGATGCAGGCCGCTTTTTGCCGGATGGAACGATTGAATATATTGGACGTTTTGATGATCAAGTGAAAATGAGGGGTTACCGCATTGAACTGAGAGAGATAGAAACAGTACTTCGGCAGGCACCGGGGGTAAAGGAAGCGGCGGTATTGACTCGTAATGCTTCTGCTGAGGACAAGGAGCTGATTGCTTATATCGTTCCGGAAAAGGGTAATAGTTTCACTGATTTGCATCGGCATCTTGCCGGGGCATTGCCACCCTATATGATTCCCACAACTATCATGACCATCAGCCGGATGCCATTAACATCCAGCGGAAAGCTTGATCGGGCAGCCCTTCCTGAACCAGAAAGCAATGCGAGCCTCACCTTTATGCCGCCCCGAACTTTCATTGAAGCTGACCTCGCACACATTTGGGAAAATGTGCTGAATAAACAGCGAATCGGTATTCGTGATGATTTCTTTCAGCTAGGCGGACATTCCTTAAAAGCGGCCGTACTCGTATCAAGGATACATAAAAAGTTTCATGTCGAGCTGCCGCTCAGTGAGGTTTTCTCTCACCCGACAATTGAAAGCATGGCAGTCAAATTGATGAGCTTAAAAGAACATGCTTTTAATCAGATTGAGCCTGCGGATCAAAGAGATGTCTATCCGCTGTCTTACTCGCAAAAACGTATATATGCTCTTCATCAGCTGGCAGATGACAGCACAGGCTATAACATGCCTGCTGTACTTGAATTACGCGGAAATCTGGATCGCCAGCGTTTAAGGAGCGTTCTCGCAGAACTTGTGAATCGGCATGAAGCATTGCGGACTGTTTTTGTGCTTGACAGTGGAGAGCCCGTGCAGATCATTTATCCAGAGATAGCTTTTGATTTGAGAGAGCTTGAAATGGAATCAGAACAAATGCTTGAGTCTGCAATCGAATCCTTTATCAAACCGTTTGATCTTTCGTCCGGCCCTCTATTTAGAGCATGTGTGATTACAATGGGCAATAAACGCGGGTTTTTCCTCCTCGATATGCACCATATCATTGCCGACGGTGTCTCGATGAGCACGCTTGTCCAAGAGTTTACTGACTTATATTGTGGAAAGAAGCTGCCAGTTTTAAACCTGCATTATAAGGATTTTGCTGTTTGGCAGCAAGAGAAGTTTCCGAGAGAGCTATACAAAAAACAGGAGGCCTACTGGCTCAATCAGCTAGGCGGGAGTCTTCCTGTATTAGATTTACCGCTTGATAAAACAAGGCCGCGACTCCCTGATTTCAGCGGCGGAACAATCGAAGTAACCATTGATAAAGACACGGCGGACGAACTGCACCATTTAATGGCTGAAACGGGAACAACGTTGTACATGATCCTTCTGGCAGTGTATTCTATTTTGCTTTCCAAGCTAAGCGGGCAAGAGGATATTGTTGTCGGCTCGCCTGCTGCCGGAAGGCCGCACGCCGATTTGGAGGGCGTCATCGGGATGTTCGTCAATACATTAGCAATGCGCAGCCAGCCTGAGGGCCACAAAACGTTCAGCTCGTATTTGCAGGACATTCGCCGCCTGGCTCTGACGGCATATGAGCATCAGGATTATCCTTTTGAGGAGCTGGCAGATAAGCTAGATACACACCGAGAGGTAAACCGCAACCCGCTGTTCGATGCGATGCTCGTGCTTCAAAGCAGTGAAGATTTTCAGTTCGAAGTGCCAGGTTTATCGATTTCGTCTGTCACCCCAAAACATAATATATCTAAATTCGATTTGACATTACACGCTGAGGAGCATTCGGGTAAAATTCGCTGCCGTTTTGAATACAGCACTGCTCTTTTTGAAGAGGAGACCATTGCGCGGTGGGCATCCTATTTCATTGAGCTGTTAAAAAGGGGACTAGCGGATACCGGGATGAGAATTTCGGATATGCAATTGCTTCCTGCTGCAGAGCGGAATTCGCTCCTTGAAGAAATGGGACAGTATGCGGCGTTTCCGAGAGACGAAACCATTGTAAGCTTATTTGAAAAAAAAGCCGCTGAGCATCCACAGCATCTCGCAGTGGTGTGCAGCGACTCTCAGCTTACCTATCGAGAGCTGAATGAAAAAGCGGAGCGGACAGCTGCTATGCTCATCAAACAAGGAGTCAGCCCTGGAGTTATCGTCGGTTTGCTGCTCGATCGGTCAACAGATATGATCATTGCCGTTTTATCGATTCTAAAAGCTGGAGGGGCCTACTTGCCGATTGATCCTGAATATCCCCAAGAACGTATCAGCTTTATGCTTAATGACAGTAGGGCGGACCTATTGCTGACAGAGCGCGGTCAAATTAAACCTGCGGACTATAACGGTCATATATTGTATATCGATGAAGGCGAAAACGGCTCAATTCTAGATGATTTAAACATTCAAGAAACCCTAGCGGATCAGCCGGCGTACGTGATATACACATCCGGAACGACAGGCCAGCCAAAAGGTGTCGTTGTCGAGCACCGCAATGTAATCAGTCTGTTAAAGCATCAAAACCTGCCTTTTGAATTTGGCCACGAAGACGTCTGGTCGTTCTTTCATTCATACTGTTTTGATTTCTCTGTATGGGAAATGTTCGGTTCGTTATTGAACGGAAGTACACTAGTCGTGGTTTCTAAGGAAACAGCCCGTGATCCCAAGGCATTCCGATTATTGTTAAAAAAAGAACGCGTCACTGTACTCAATCAGACCCCGACAGCTTTTTACAGCCTGATGTATGAAGATCAAAACCATTCGGATCGTTTAAACATCCGATACGTCATTTTTGGCGGCGAAGCTTTACAGCCCGGCATGCTTCAAAGCTGGAATGATCAATATCCACATACTGATCTGATCAATATGTACGGTATTACAGAAACGACGGTGCATGTGACATTCAAAAAATTGTCCGCAGCTGACATTGCAAATAATAGAAGCAATATCGGGCGGCCGCTTTCAACTCTGCAGGCTTATGTAATGGATGCTTATATGAATCTGCAGCCAATCGGTGTTCCGGGGGAGCTTTATATAGGCGGTGAAGGTGTGGCACGGGGATATCTCAACAGAGATGAGCTGACCGCTGACCGTTTTATGCCCAATCCTTATCTCCCGGGGGACAGATTATACCGAACAGGAGACCTTGCGAAACGCCTGTCAAATGGCGAGCTGGAATATGTAGGCCGCATTGATGCTCAGGTTAAAGTCAGAGGGCACCGCATTGAGTTAGGTGAAATCCAAGCGGCTCTTCTTCAGCTTCCAATTGTTAAAGAGGCGGCTGTCATCACAAGACCAGGTGAGCAAGGGCAAGCAGCTATATATGCTTACATGGTAACAAAAGATCAACAGGCCGTGAACGAATCAGACGTCCGGGCTTTTCTAAAAACCAAGCTGCCTGACTTTATGCTTTCCGCCCGTTTCATACAGATTGATCGCATCCCGCTGACTGTTAACGGAAAACTCGATCAGAAAGCCCTGCCGGAACCTGAAAAAAACGCTTACCCTGCTGATGATATCAGCCCAAGAAATGAGATTGAAAAGGTGATGGCTGACATTTGGGAAGAACTTCTTGATGTGGATGAGCTGGGCGTAAGCGCCAATTTCTTTGAACTTGGCGGAGATTCTATTAAAGCGCTGCAAGCCTGTGCCAGACTGAAGCAGCGCGGATTCGAAACGACAGTACGTGAGATGTTTGAACATCAGACTCTTGGTGAACTGTCCGCTCGGGTTCGAACAGCCGTGCACGTCATTGACCAAGGCCCGGTCGAGGGCGAGATCAAATGGACACCTGTCCAGCAATGGTTTTTCTCTCAATCTCTGGAAATCCATCATTTTAACCAGTCCGTGATGCTTTACCGGAATGAACGCTTTGATGAGATTGCGCTTAGAAAGGTGCTAAAAAGCCTGTTGCTTCATCATGACGCACTGAGAATCGTCTGCCGGTATGAAGATGGCAGGTTGATACAGATGAACAGAGGGATAGATTTGCAAGATGAAGAGTTATATGCTCTTGAACTGTTTGATGTAAAGGGTAACTTAACAGAAACACGTAATACGATTAATGAAGCAGCCAGCCAGATGCAGGAGCAATTTCGTTTAGAAACCGGGCCCTTGCTTCGCGCTGGATTGTTTAGAACCGAGAATGGTGACCATTTGTTTCTGACGATTCATCACTTGGTTATTGATGCGGTTTCATGGCGCATCTTGTTCGAGGATTTTTCAACAGCTTACAAACAGGCAGTCACAGGAGAATCTATTCAACTGCCGCACAAAACAGATTCATATTTAACGTATTCACAAAGAATAGCTGACTATTCTAAAAGCCGCCAGATGCAGCGTGAAGCAGCGTTTTGGGATGAGCATGAGAACCGTCACATTGAAGTGATTCCTAAAGACAATGAAACAGCGCCTAACACATTCAAAGAAACAGAAGTGATTGATTTTGAGCTATCTCGCCATCACACTGAACGCTTGTTAACGGCTGTACATAAAGCGTACAGCACGGAGATGAATGATATCCTTCTGACAGCTTTAGGCCTTGCTTTGCAGCAATGGACGGGCTCTGACCGGTTTAAAATCAGCATGGAGGGCCATGGAAGGGAAGCATATCTTGAGGACATTGATATTAGCAGAACTGTCGGCTGGTTCACCTCGATTTATCCGATATGGCTTGATATGAGCGATTCTGAACATCAGAACAAAGATGAACGGCTGGGCCACCTCATTAAACAGACAAAAGATATGCTGCACCGTATACCGCATAAAGGCGCAGGCTACGGTGTGCTGAAATATATCAGCAAAAGATGGGGCTCTGAGACAAACAGCCCGGAAATCAGCTTTAATTATTTAGGCCAGTTTGATCAGGATATTCAATCAAAAGCCTTTGAGGTTTCTGACATCAAGCCAGAAAATGAGATCAGCCCGAACTGGGAGCGGCCTTATACACTGGATATCAGCGGCGCCGTTTCTTCGGGGATTCTGAGCATGCACATCATCTATAGCAGCCTTCAATTTGAGGAGAAAACAATCCAAACATTTGCGGGGTATTTTAAACAGACTCTGGAAAACATCATTGAGCATTGTACGGACAAAGAAAACCGAGAATGGAGCGCTTCTGATTTCACTGATGAAGATTTAACGCTTGATGAATTGAGTGAAATTATGGGAGCTGTCAACAAACTATAGGGAGAGGAGATTCACACTGATGCCGCAGCAACCCGAAATACAGGATATATATCCTTTGTCATTTATGCAGGAAGGGATGCTCTTTCACTCGCTGTATGATGAACAGTCAAGAGCTTATTTTGAACAGGCTTCTTTTACGATCCATGGACAGCTTGATTTGGACCGTTTCCAGAAAAGTATGGATGCTGTTTTTGACAGATATGAAATCTTCCGAACGGCGTTTATCTATAAAAATGTAGCCAAACCTCGTCAAGTCGTACTCAAGCATCGTCATTGCCATATTCATTTTGAAGACATTTCTCATCTCAATGAGAGAGATAAAGAACATTGTACCGAGGCATTCAAAGAGCAGGATAAATCAAAAGGCTTCGATCTCCAAACGGATGTACTGATGAGAATATCTATTTTAAAATGGGCGCCTGACCGGTATGTCTGCATCTGGAGCCATCATCATATTTTAATGGATGGCTGGTGTTTAGGCATCGTCATTAAGGATTTTCTTCACATTTATCAAGCACTGGATAAAGGCAGGCTTCCTGATATGCCTCCCGTACAGCCGTACGGGACGTATATTAAATGGCTGATGCAGCAAGATCGGGAAGAAGCGGCTGTGTATTGGAAAAAAAGGCTTCAGCATTTCGAAAAAGCTTCGCCTCTGCCAAAAAGAACAGATCAAATGCCAGATGGGACATTACAGCAGATCACATTCACCATTCCTGAAAAAGAAACCTCCGAATTACAGAAAATCGCAGCGGTTTGTGGTGCGACACTCCCCACTGTTTTCCAAGCTCTATGGGGAATCATGCTCCAGAAGTTCAATTGCTGTGATGATGCTGTGTTCGGATCAGTTATATCAGGCAGACCTTCTGAGCTAAACGATGTCGAAAACATAGTCGGACTGTTTATCAATACCATTCCTATCCGAGTCCAAAGTGATTCTCTTTCTTTTTCTGACTTAGTCAGGAGGATGCAAAGGGACATGACGGAAGCAGAAGCATATAGTTACTTCCCTTTATATGACATTCAGGCACAGAGCGCTCTTAAACAAGAGCTGATCGATCATATTATCGTCTTTGAAAATACACCTACTCAACAAGAGATTGAAGGGCTGAATCAGGCTGGATCATTTGATTTCTCCGTGGAAGATTTCGAGATGGAAGAACTCACCAACTATAGATGCAGTGTCAAAGTGATCCCAGGACGTACTTTGTACGTTCGGATTCATTTTCATACCGGCGCTCATCAACCAAATATGATGTCCGAGATAAAAGATTATGTACAGCACATGATCTCTGACGTTATATCTGATCCATCTCTGCCTGTGTCAAATATGACATTGCTAGATGAAAACAAAGCACGAGAAATGGTTTCTCAAAATAACAGGACAGTATCTGTTTCACCTGAATTCCTAACCCTTCACGGGCTGTTTGAACGACAGGCGGCAGTCACACCGGGACGGCCAGCCATACGCTTTTCCGGCGGTTCGCTGACGTACGCTGAGCTTGACAAGTATGCCAGCCGGCTGGGTGCGCGCCTCGCGGCACGCGGCGTCACGAAGGAAAGCATCGTCGGTGTCCTGTCTGAGCGGTCACCTGACATGCTGATCGCTGTCCTTGCTGTCTTGAAGGCAGGCGGGGCGTATTTGCCGCTTGACCCTTCATATCCAGAGGAGAGGCTGAGCTACATGCTGAAAGACAGCGGCGCAGCTCTCTTGCTGACTCAACCGGGATGTTCCACACCGAGCTTTTCTGGCGAAACGCTTGAAGTTGACATGACATCTCTTGCGGGCGAAAAAGCAGAAAACCTTTTGTTTCCTCCTGTTGACAGCGATTCTCTTGCTTATGTCATCTATACATCGGGCTCCACCGGGCAGCCAAAAGGAGTGGCCGTTGAGCACCGCCAAGCTGTTTCCTTTCTGACCGGCATGCAGCGCGAGTTTCCGCTTCAGGAAGATGACATTGTCATGGTGAAAACCTCTTTTTCCTTTGATGCATCTGTCTGGCAGCTGTTTTGGTGGTCGCTTTCCGGCGCTTCGGCTTATCTGCTCCCGCCCGGCTGGGAGAAAGATCCGGCATTGATCGTCAAAGCCTTTCATCAGGAACGTATTACAACGGTTCATTTTATTCCGGCTATGTTGAACAGTTTTCTCGATCAAGCGGAGATCGAAAGGCTGAGTGACGGGACAAGCCTGAAGCGTGTGTTCGCCGGAGGTGAACCGCTTGCGCCAGGCACGGCAGCCCGTTTTGCTTCTTTATTGCCGCAAGTCTCGCTGATCCATGGATACGGGCCGACAGAAGCAACGGTAGACGCGGCATTTTATGTGTTGGACCCAGAGCGGGACAGGGACCGCTTGCGGATTCCGATCGGGAAGCCCGTACCCGGCGCGCGTTTGTATGTGTTAGATCCGCATTTAGCCGTACAGCCTTGCGGTGTCGCCGGCGAACTGTACATTGCTGGCGCGGGTGTTGCCAGAGGCTATTTGAATCGGCCGGCCTTAACGGAAGAGCGCTTTCTTGAAGACCCGTTTTACCCGGGCGAACGCATGTATAAAACAGGGGATGTGGTACGCTGGCTCCCTGACGGGAATATGGAATTCCTCGGCCGGTTGGATGATCAAGTGAAAATCCGCGGCTACCGGATTGAGCCCGGAGAAATTGAAGCGGCGCTTAGAAGCATAGAAGGCATAAGGGAGGCAGCCGTGACCGTACGGACAGACAGCGGAGAGCCGGAATTATGCGCGTATATAGAAGGGCTTCGGAGAAACGAAGTGAGGGCGCAGCTTGAGAGACTGCTGCCGAGCTACATGATCCCAGCCCATATGATAGAGATGGAACAGTGGCCGATTACGCCGAGCGGAAAGCTGGATCGAAACGCCCTGCCAGCTCCTGGCGGAGCTGCAGATGAAAAGACCTACTCGGCGCCGAGAAATGTGACCGAGATGAAGCTTGCCCAGCTGTGGGAGGACGTGCTGAAAAATGGCCCTGTCGGGATTCACGACAACTTTTTTGATCGCGGAGGACATTCTCTAAAAGCAACGGCGCTTGTGTCCCGGATTGCCAAAGCATTCGATGTACAGGTGCCGCTGAAAGAGGTGTTTGCCCATCCGACGGTAGAAGGGCTGGCTTCCGTTATCCGTGAAGGAACGGACAGTCCATATGAAGCGATGAAACCGGCGGAACAGTGTGAGACCTATCCGGTTTCCTCTGCCCAAAAGCGGATTTATGTCCTTCAGCAGCTGGAGAACGGAGGAACAGGCTATAATATGCCGGCTGTGTTAGAGCTGGAAGGAAAGCTTGACCCCGAAAGGCTGGACAGGGCTTTCAAAGAGCTGATCAAGCGCCACGAGTCGCTTCGGACATCCTTCGAACAGGACGAAGGCGGCGAGCCGGTGCAGCGCATCCATGCCGAGATGCCGTTTACATTACAGACAGCCGTCCTCGGCGAACAAACCGAACAGGAAGCCGCAGCCGCGTTTATCAAACCGTTTGATCTCAGCCGAGCACCGCTGTTTCGCGCCCAAATCGTAAAGGTATCAGATGAACGGCACCTGTTGCTGGTTGATATGCACCACATCATATCAGACGGTGTTTCCGTCAACATTTTGATTCGGGAATTCGGGGAGCTGTACAACAACCGGACCCTTCCGGCGCTTCCCATTCAATACAAAGACTACGCCGTATGGCAAGAAGGGTTTAAAAAAGGGAACGCGTACCAGACGCAGGAGACGTACTGGCTGAAGCAGCTCGAGGGCGAGCTGCCGGTGCTGGATCTCCCGGCTGATCATACCCGCCCGCCGGTGCGGAGCTTTGCGGGGGACAAGGTCTCGTTTACGCTTGATCAAGAAACTGCATCAGGCCTTCATAAGCTGGCACGGGAGAATGGAAGCACACTGTACATGGTGCTTCTGGCAGCTTACACAGCGTTATTGTCACGCTTGAGCGGACAGGAAGAAATCATCGTCGGCTCGCCAATTGCCGGCCGGCCGCACAAGGATCTTGAGCCGATACTCGGCATGTTTGTGAACACGCTGGCGCTTCGGGCACGCCCGGAGGGCGGGAAGCCGTTTGTGCAGTATTTGCAGGAAGTGCGCGCCACTGCATTGGAGGCCTATGAGCATCAGGATTATCCGTTCGAAGAGCTTGTCGACAAGCTGCAATTAACGCGAGATATGAGCCGGAATCCGCTGTTTGACGTGATGTTTGTTCTTCAAAATATGGACCAGGAATCGATACGGCTAGATGAACTTCGTCTCAAACCTGCAGCAAACAATGGGCATCAAACGTCAAAATTTGATTTAACCCTCTATGCTCACGAACAGCCCCGCGGTTTGCTGACGTTCCAAATGGAATTTAGTACGGACTTATATAAGAAAAAAACGATAGAAAAGTGGCTTCACTATTTCATCAATATGTTACTCTCCATCATCCAAGACAACAAAGCCGCTCTCGGATCATTAAATATACTGAATGAGGATGAGACCCATTACCTTATCCATGAACTGAATCGTACAAAAATAGAATATCCAAGAAATGAAACCATCAGCAGGCTCTTTGAAGTCCAGGCTGAACAAACGCCTAATGCCGTAGCAATTGTCAGCGATACACAAGTGTTAACTTACGCGGACCTGAACAGACGGGCAAATCAAATCGCTTCTGTTCTACAGAGAAAGGGAGTCGGGCCTGAGAGTGTTGTAGCCTTGTTGACAGGACGAACACCGGAACTCATAGCCGGAATGCTGGGTATTCTGAAAGCCGGAGGAGCCTATTTGCCTATCGCTTCTGATCTGCCTGTTGAGCGAATAGCTTACATCCTGTCAGACAGCGGAGCGACATTCCTTCTTCAATCTGAAAAAGTCGACAAACGGCTATTAGACATTGAATGTGAACAAATCATAATCGAAGACATTCAAAAGCAAGGAGAAACAAATAACATTGAATCTTCAGCAGGGCCGCATTCGCTCGCTTATACCATTTATACCTCTGGATCAACCGGTAAACCAAAGGGTGTCATGATTGAGCAGCGAAGTGTCATTCGCCTTGTTAAAAACAGCAATTATATTGCATTTACACCTGCAGACCGTCTTCTCATGACATCATCTATCGGTTTTGATGGTACGACATTTGAAATATTTGGACCGCTGCTAAATGGGGCAGCTTTGCATCTGTCCGAGAAACAGGCATTTCTCGATCCCCATCAGCTTAAGAGATACATAGAACATCACGGGATCACAACGATGTGGCTGACATCTTCTCTATTCAATCATTTGACAGAGCAAAATGAGACAACATTTTCACAGCTGAACCATCTGATTATAGGCGGAGAAGCTTTGTCGGTGAGCCACATCAATCGAATTAAAAATGTCTGCCCGGAAGTTTCGATATGGAACGGATATGGGCCAACCGAAAATACAACTTTTTCGACGTGCTTTCACATTCAAAAAACATATGAACTTTCTATTCCAATCGGGCGACCGATTGGTCATTCCACCGCTTATATCTTAAATAAATGGGGAATGCTGCAGCCGATCGGAGCTGTTGGCGAACTTTGTGTCGGCGGAGATGGCGTCGCCAGAGGATATTTGGGCCGTCCTGATTTAACGAGAGAGAAATTTATCCCAAATCCATTTGCGTCTGGCGATCGACTGTACCGCACAGGTGATCTGGCGCGCTGGCTTCCCGATGGCACAATTGAGTACGTTGGCCGTATTGATGATCAAGTAAAAGTCAGAGGCTACCGAGTGGAGCTGGGTGAGATCGAATCAGCACTTCGCAAAATAGACGCAGTCAAAGAAGCAGCTGTGTTGGCACGTACAGGCCAAACGGGGAGCAAAGAGCTGTTTGGCTACATCAGTGTGAAAGCAGGCACGAATGCTGAACAAGTGCGCTCTCTTCTCGCGCGTTCACTGCCAAATTATATGATTCCGGCGTACATCATTGAAATGGATACACTTCCGCTCACATCAAACGGCAAATTGAACCGGAAAGCACTGCCTGAACCAGATGTTGCATCTAAACAAACGTACGTCCCGCCTCGCAATGACCTTGAAGAGCAGCTGGCGTTGATCTGGCAGGAGGTTCTCGGCATCCAGAGGATCGGAATAGAGGATTCATTTTTTGAATTGGGCGGAGATTCAATCAAAGCGCTTCAAGTTTCCGCACGCCTTGGACGCCATGGGCTAAGCCTGCAGGTAAGTGATTTATTCCGTCATCCTAAGATAAAGGACCTATCACGATGTATTCGTAAGACAGAAAGAATCATCGAACAAGGGCCCATTCAGGGAAATGTTCCATGGACACCTGTTCAGCGATGGTTTCTTTCACAAGAGATTGAAGAACGACATCATTTCAATCAGTCTGTCATGCTTTTCCACTCTGGTCGTTTGTCTGAAGACGCTCTTAGAGCATCCTTAAAAAAACTTGCGGAACATCATGATGCGCTTCGGATGGTTTATCGTAACGATGACGGGCAATGGATACAAATCAATCAAGGCATTCATGAATCACAACTATACAGTTTAAGAATAACTGATCTTTCACAGTCAGAAAGCGGTTGGGAAACCCAAATCAAACGAGAAATTGAAGATCTTCAGCAAAGCATCAATTTGCAGGAAGGACCGTTGCTACATGCCGCTTGGTTTCAAACAGTGACCGGAGATTACTTGTTCATTGCGATCCATCATCTTGTCGTTGACGGTGTGTCATGGCGGATTTTGCTGGAGGATTTGTCAGCCGGATACCAACAAGCGTCTTCAGGCCAGGCGATCCAGCTTCCGCCTAAAACTGATTCTTATCTGGAATACGCAAGACGGCTACAGGACTATGCCCAAAGCAGCAAGCTGATTCGCGAGGAGGCGTATTGGCGAAGTATAGAGGAACAGCAAGCTGCGGAACTGCCATATGAACTGCCGCATCATGAGAACAAGGACTTCAGCAGGAGGGACACGGTAAGCTTTTCACTCACTGAAGCAAATACCGCCACCTTGCTGCAAAACGTCAACCACGCCTATGGTACAGATACACAAGATATTCTGTTAACCGCGGCATCTTTGGCGATTCGTGAGTGGACAGGCGGAAACAAAATCCGCATTGCACTGGAAGGACACGGGAGAGAACACGTGTTGCCGGAGTTCGATATCAACAGGACGGTTGGCTGGTTTACATCTATATACCCAGCTCTCATAAGCTTTGAACATCATGGGGATGAGCTTGGAACCGCAGTAAAAACCGTTAAAGATACACTGGGCCGGATACCAAACAAAGGGGTGGGTTACGGTATGCTGAAATACGTCACACACCCTGAAAACAAAAGCATTACGTTTTCAAAAACATCCGAAATCAGTTTCAACTATTTAGGCCAGTTTAACGACATAGAAAGACAAGATAACTTCCGTCCATCAAGCCTTGGAAGCGGAAAGGACATCACTCACACATGGAAACGTGAACAAATCATCGAGATGAGTGCAATGGCAGCAGGGAACAAGCTTCATTTCAATCTCAGTTATCCGCCAACACGCTTTCATAGGAACACGATGAAGAAGCTCATCAACAGGATCGAACACTTTTTGCTGGACATCATGACACACTGCGCTGGTAAACAAAATACAGAAAAAACACTGAGCGATTTTAGCAGCGAATCATTAACGGCAGAGGATTTGGACAGTATATCCAGCTTGGTGGAAGAATTGTAGAAAATCGTGACAGGGAGACATGAACATGACAAAAACGAATTCAATTCAGGATATTTATCCGCTGTCTTACATGCAGGAAGGGATGCTTTTCCATTCCCTCTTGCAAAAAGATTCACAAGCATATGTCGAGCAAGCTTCTTTTACAATAGAAGGGAAAGTCACCCCGAAGTTTTTTCAAAACAGCATTAACGCCCTTGTAGCAAGACACGATATGTTCAGAACGATTTTTATCAGCCAAAATGTTTCCTCTCCCCAACAGGTTGTCCTGAGAGAACGGAATGTCATCGTACAGGAAAAAGACATTACACATTTAAACGATGTGAGGCAATCACAATTTATTAAGCAATGGAAAGAAGAGGACCGTGCTCAAGGGTTTCACTTGCAAAAAGATATGCTCATGCGTATCACTCTGATTCAAACAGGAGAGGGCCAGTACACTTGTATTTGGACCTTTCACCACATTATGATGGACGGCTGGTGTCTCAGTATTGTGCTAAAGGAATTTCTCCATATTTACGCATCTTATGTATATGGATCTCCAATAGCACTGGAGCCGGTCCAGCCATACGGAACGTATATCAAATGGCTGATGGAACAAGACAAAGAGCAGGCAGTTTCTTATTGGGAACATTACTTATCTGGCCATGAACAGCAAACGATACTCCCGAAGCAGAAAAAAACAAAGGCGAGAAGCAGGCAGGAGCACGTTACGTTTTCATTTTCTAAGAAAGAAAGCAGCAGGCTTTCAGAGCTTGCGGCAAGAGAAGAAGTAACACTCAGTACAATTTTTCATACCATTTGGGGCATTCTGCTTCAAAAATACAATCATAATGATGATGCCGTATTTGGTTCTGTCATGTCAGGAAGGCCTGCAGAAATCGAAGGCATTGAACATATGGTCGGTCTTTTCATTAACACGATACCAGTTCGGGTGCAGGGAACAAAAACGCCATTTCTTAAGCTCATAAAAGACATGCAAAAAGACCGTCTTGCCGCTGAAACATACAGCTACCACCCTTTATATGAAATTCAAGCCCGTTCGGCGATTAAGCAAGGATTAATCGATCATATTCTCGTATTTGAAAACTATCCGGTACAGCAAGAGATTCATATGCTGAACCAAGAGGAGCATGCTTCTGATCTTTTTCAGATTGATAACTTCACTGTGGCAGATGAAACCAACTACAGCTTTTACCTTATGGTGGCGCCAGGGGAAGAAATCCATATCAAAATGAGCTATGATGCGGAGCAGCATGATCGGTCTTTTGTGCTTTCTGTCAAGGGGCATCTTCTGAATGCCGTATCACAAATCTTAAATAATCCGAATCTTCGACCCTCAGAAATAGAGATTACAACAGATGATGAAAAGCAGCAGATGATTGGAAAAATCGCAGATCATGCACCAGTTTACGAAACCATCCATGCTATGTTTGAAGCACAAGCGGAAAAAACACCGGACGCTTATGCTGTAATTGATCAAGCCTGCTCGTTAACGTACCGAGAATTGAACAACTCGGCAAACAGATTGGCGCGGCAATTGAGAATGAAGGGTGTTGCGAGACAGGAGCCTGTCGCGATCATGATGGAGCGCTCTGCGGCGTTTATCACCGGTGTTCTTGGTATCTTGAAGGCAGGCGGCGCCATTGTTCCGATTGACCCGCATTATCCAGCTGACAGAATCCATTATATTCTAAATGACTGCGGCTGTTCGCATGTTGTTTCACAAGCACATCTTTCCGCATCTCTAGAAAGCAATTACCTTATCACTCTTGTAGAAGAGATTGAAAGCAAGGAAGACGGCAGTAACATGAAGTCAGTCAACAATGCGGATGATCTGCTGTATATCATTTATACATCAGGTACAACAGGTAAACCAAAGGGCGTTCAATTTGAACATCGAAACATGGCGAACTTGCTGAAGTCCGAATATACTCGCTCTGGCATTGACTTTGAAGCAGATGTTCTGCAATTTGCCACTTCTGCCTTTGACGTCTGTTATCAAGAAATTTTTTCTGCGCTTTTGAAAGGCGGCACGCTGCACATCGTGCCAGAAGCCATAAAAAGAGATGTGCCTCAGCTGTTTGCATTTATAAACAAGCAGCAGGCGAATATTGTGTTTCTCCCAACGGCTTTTATCAAAATGATTTTCAGCGAGCGGCAATTTGCGGACATGTTTCCTGATGTCGTCACACACCTGATTGCTGCTGGAGAACAATTAATCATTTCAAGCCTTTTCCAAGAAGTATTACGTAAACGCAGCATTCACCTGCACAATCATTACGGACCTGCAGAAACTCATGTGGTATCAACGTATACCATTCATCCGGGAGACCCTATTCCTGAGTTTCCTCCTATCGGTAAACCGATAGACTATACTGATCTATATATTTTGAATCATCAAAAACAGCTTCAGCCCTGCGGCGTACCAGGTGAACTCTATATTTCCGGCGCGAGTGTTTCCAGAGGGTATGTTAATCACGATAAACTGACACGCGACAAATTTTCACCCGACCCATTCAGGGCCGGAGCGGTCATGTACCGTACTGGTGATTTGGCCAGACGGCTTGAAGACGGCAACATCGAATATATCGAGCGGGCAGACAATCAAGTGAAAATCAGAGGGTATCGAATTGAGCCCCAAGAAATCGAAGTCACATTAATGAATCACCCAGACATTAAAGAAGCTGCCATTCTCGTCAGGCAAGAATCAAACGGTGATCATGAATTGTGCGCTTACTATTGCAGTGTACAAGGGCTGAATGCAGCAGATTTACGCCGCTATATGGCAAGTGAGCTTCCAGCATACATGATTCCGGCGAAATGGGTATGGGTTGACAGCATACCTCTTACCCCAAACGGAAAAGTAGATCAATCAGCACTTCCAGAGCCAGATGCTTCAATCATCGGGACACCGTATACTGCCCCTCGTAATCTGGTAGAAGCAAAGCTTTCGCAGCTATTTGCAGATGTGCTGAATAACGGTCATATAGGCATCCATGACAACTTTTTTGACCTTGGCGGCCACTCTTTAAAAGCAACGGTACTTATGTCACGGATCACAAAAGAATTTCATGTACAAGTTCCGCTCAAGGACATCTTTGCCCATCCGACAGTAGAAGGATTGGCTTCAATCATTCGAGATGCAGAGGAAAATCCGTATGCGGCAATTGAACCAGCGGAAGCAAGGGAGACATATCCTGTATCTTCGGCTCAAAAAAGGATCTATGTGCTTCAGCAGCTTGATGAGGGTGTCGCCTACAACATGCCTGCGGTCTTAAATCTGGAAGGGGCACTGGATGTCGCTAAATTATCTGCTGTATGTAAACAGCTGATCCGTCGGCATGAGCCGCTTCGAACTTCCTTTGTATCTGGCGCCGATGGCGAGCCGGTTCAGCGGATCCATGACGAAGTGCCGTTTACATTAAGCCAAGAGGCTGCTATCGAGGGTTTTGTCCGTCCTTTTGATCTCAGTCAGGCGCCGTTATTTAGAGCGGGCCTTGTAAAAGTGGCAAACGAGAAGCATGTATTGCTGGTGGACATGCATCATATCATTTCAGATGGCGTATCCGTCCAGCTCTTAATCCGAGAATTCACCGATCTTTATGCAAACCGGCAACTTAAGCCTTTGCGAATCCAGTATAAAGATTATGCCGTTTGGCAACAGCAATTTAAACAGGGTGACTCGTACCAAAAGCAGGAAAATTACTGGCAGCAGCAGCTCAGCGGGAACCTTCCTGTCCTAGAGCTTCCGACCGATAAACACCGCCCGGCAGAACAGCAATTCACAGGCGGAAAAGTAACTTTTCAGATGGATAAAAAGATTACAGCCAGGATAAAGCGGATCGCCCGTCAAAACAGAAGCACGCTTTATATGACGCTACTCGCTTTATATTCAGCCTTTTTGTCTCGGGTAAGCGGTCAAGATGATATCGTGATCGGTTCGCCTATTGCCGGCCGGCCCCATGCCGATCTTGAAGCAGTTCTCGGAATGTTCGTCAATACATTGGCTCTCCGGACACGCCCGGCCGGCAATAAGACATTTGAAGAGTGTCTGAAAGAAGTCAGGCAGACGGCACTGGAAGCATATGAGCATCAGGATTATCCGTTTGAAGAGCTCGTGGATAAAATCGGCGTACAGCGGGAAATGAGCCGGAATCCATTGTTTGACACAACGCTTGTCCTTCAGAATATGGAACAGCAAAAGCTGAAAATGAAAGAGGTAAAGCTTCATTGGGACGATTTGCAGCATCCAATATCGAAATTTGATATTTCCCTGTATGTGACAGAACACGATTCCGTGCTTTTCTGTCAGTTTGAATACAGCACAGCTTTGTTTAAGAAAGAAACGATCCAAAGGTGGGCCAATCTTTTCACCACGCTTGTGGAACATATAACTGTCAGCCCTAAAACAGAATTGGACGATATAGCGATCCTAACAAAAGAAGAAGAGAAAGCCTTCATTGAATCATGCCATCCGTTTCAGGATACAGGCTATTCGGTGAATCGAACTCTCCATTATGCACTCGAAAAGCAAGCTGCAAAAACGCCTGATCAACCGGCCGTTATTTTTGAAGATGGAGGAATGACCTATAAAGAATTGAACGAACAGGCTAACCGCATCGCCTGGGAGCTCATCGGACGAGGCGTGAAGTCGGAAACAATCGTTGCCATAATAGGACGGCGTTCGCCTGAAATGCTGATTGGCATTTATGGCATTCTTAAAGCTGGCTGTGCTTATCTGCCCATTGACCCGGATTATCCGGAAGAACGAATCAGCTTTCTGCTGGAGGACAGCGGTACAAACATTCTCCTGCTTCAGCCTGCCGACCTGCCTGTTCCGGCATTTGCAGGAGAGATTGTTTATCTCAATCAGACAAATAACAGGCTGGAACATCATTTGGCCAATCCGAATGCGGACGTTCATCCGCAATCTTTAGCCTACGTCATCTATACATCCGGTTCTACCGGTAAACCAAAGGGTGTTGAAGTTGAACATCGATCAGCGGTGAATTTTTTGAATTCCCTTCAGTCCCGTTATCAACTGAACCAATCAGATGTGATTATGCATAAAACATCTTATTCATTTGACGCTTCAATATGGGAACTGTTTTGGTCGCCTTATGCCGGTGCCTCTGTTTATTTGCTTCCTCAGGGAGGCGAAAAAGAACCCGAAATGATCGCAAAGGCCATAGAAGAACAAAAGATCACAGCTATGCATTTTGTGCCTTCAATGCTTCATGCATTTTTAGAAAATATAAAATATCGCCCTGTACCGCTTAAGACAAACGGACTCAAGCGGGTGTTTTCCGGGGGAGAGCAGCTGGGGACCCATCTCGTCTCCCGATTTCGCGAGTTGCTTCAAAATGTTACATTAACCAATTCTTACGGACCAACGGAGGCAACCGTAGAAGCTGCGTTCTTTGATTGTCCGCAGCATGAAAAGCTTGAGCAGGTTCCAATAGGAAAACCTGTTCATCATGTCAGATTATATGTTCTTAATCAGAAGCAGCGGATGCTGCCAGCCGGATGTATCGGCGAACTGTATATCGCCGGTGCGGGTGTTGCCAGGGGCTATTTGAATCGGCCGGCCTTAACGGAAGAGCGCTTTCTCCAGGACCCGTTTTACCCGGGCGAACGCATGTATAAAACAGGGGATATGGCACGCTGGCTCTCTGACGGAAATATGGAATTCCTCGGCCGGTTGGATGATCAAGTGAAAATCCGCGGCTACCGGATTGAGCCCGGAGAAATTGAAGCGGCGCTTAGAAGCATAGAAGGCATAAGGGAAGCAGCCGTGACCGTACGGACAGACAGCGGCGACCCGGAATTATGCGCGTATATAGAAGGGCTTCGGAGAAACGAAGTGAGGGCGCAGCTTGAGAGACTGCTGCCGAGCTACATGATCCCAGCCCATATGATAGAGATGGAACAGTGGCCGATTACGCCGAGCGGAAAGCTGGATCGAAACGCCCTGCCAGCTCCTGGCGGAGCGGTAGATGAAAAGGCCTACTCAGCGCCGAGAAATGTGACCGAGATGAAGCTTGCCCAGCTGTGGGAGGACGTGCTGAAAAATGGCCCTGTCGGGATTCACGACAACTTTTTTGACCGCGGAGGACATTCTTTAAAAGCAACGGCGCTTGTGTCCCGGATTGCCAAAGCATTCGATGTACAGGTGCCGCTGAAAGAGGTGTTTGCCCATCCGACGGTAGAAGGGCTGGCTTCCGTTATCCGTGAAGGAACGGACAGTCCATATGAAGCGATGAAACCGGCGGAACAGCGTGAGACCTATCCGGTTTCATCTGCCCAAAAGCGGATTTATGTCCTTCAGCAGCTGGAGGACGGAGGAACAGGCTATAATATGCCGGCTGTGTTAGAGCTGGAAGGAAAGCTTGACCCCGAAAGGCTGGACAGGGCTTTCAAAGAGCTGATCAAGCGCCACGAGTCGCTTCGGACATCCTTCGAACAGGACGAAGGCGGCGATCCGGTTCAGCGCATCCATGACGAAGTGCCTTTTGCATTACAGACAGCAGTCCTCGGCGAACAAACTGAACAGGAAGCCGCAGCCGCGTTTATTAAACCGTTTGATCTCAGCCAAGCGCCGCTGTTCCGCGCCCAAATTGTAAAGGCATCAGATGAACGGCACCTGTTGCTGGTTGATATGCACCACATCATATCAGACGGTGTTTCCGTCAACATTTTGATTCAGGAATTCGGGGCGCTGTACAACAACCGGACCCTTCGGGCGCTTCCCATTCAATACAAAGACTACGCCGTATGGCAAGAAGGGTTTAAAAAAGGGAATGCATACCAGACGCAGGAGGCGTACTGGCTGAAGCAGCTCGAGGGCGAGCTGCCGGTGCTGGATCTGCCGGCTGATCATACCCGCCCGCCGGTGCGGAGCTTCGCGGGGGACAAGGTCTCGTTTACGCTTGATCAAAAGGCCGCATCAGGCCTTCAGAAGCTGGCACGGGAGAATGGAAGCACACTGTACATGGTGCTTCTGGCAGCTTACACAGCGTTATTGTCACGCTTGAGCGGACAGGAAGAAATCATCGTCGGCTCGCCAATTGCCGGCCGGCCGCACAAGGATCTTGAGCCGATACTCGGCATGTTTGTGAACACGCTTGCGCTTCGGGCACGCCCGGAGGGCAGGAAGCCGTTTGTGCAGTATTTGCAGGAAGTGCGCGCCACTGCATTGGAGGCCTATGAGCATCAGGATTATCCGTTCGAAGAGCTTGTCGATAAGCTTGGAGTGACGCGGAATATGAGCAGAAACCCGCTATTTGATACCATGTTAGTTGTCCAAAATAATGATTACGAGCCATTACATCTGCATGATTTACAAATGAAGCCGGCAGAAGTTTCTCATCTCGTTTCTAAATTCGACCTGACACTACAAGCATCTGAGGGTGACGGGAACATTCATTTTCTTTTTGAATACTCTACCGCACTGTTTGAGAAAACCACCATTGAACGCTGGGCATCGCATTTGACAAATGTACTTCGCATCATCGGAAAGAACTCGGAGGTGACACTCAACCGTATCGACATCTTGACTCAAGAAGAGCGCAACCAACTGCTCAATGAGTGTAACATCAGGAAAGCAAATCAATACGAAGAACAAACAATTAGTCAATTGTTTGAACAGCAAGCTGCACGAACACTAAAAGCCCCTGCACTTGTCAGCGGAGACAAAACACTGACTTATCAAGAGTTGGATGAGTGGTCTAATGGCATCGCACATACATTACGCAGCCGAGGTGTTAAACCGGACACACCAGTAGGCATCATGATGCCTCGTTCGTTCTGCATGGTAGCGGCCATACTTGGTGTTTGGAAAGCAGGCGGCTGCTATGTTCCTATTGATCCGGAATACCCGGCGGAACGGAAGCACTATATCCTCAGCGACAGCGGAACGAAACTGCTTATGACAATAAATGAAGCCAATTTTGGTGCGCTTGCTGATTTCGCAGGAGAGATCTTGACCATAGAGAATGCGGAGGCATACGACAAATCACCGCTGCCGCAAGTATCGTCTGCTCATCATTTGGCTTATATCATTTATACATCAGGAACGACGGGCCGTCCAAAAGGGGTGATGATCGAGCATAAAGGCATTTCCAACACTCTTCAGTGGCGGCGAAACGCTTATGCTTTCAACGAGACAGACACCATTCTGCAGCTCTTTTCTTTTTCATTTGACGGCTTTTTAACAAGTATGTTTACTCCGCTTTTATCAGGTGCAAAAGCAGTTTTGCTTAATGATGAGGAGTCGAAGGACATTCTGGCTATTAAACACCAGCTGTCCCATCACCGGATAACACATATGATTATTGTGCCTGTTTTATATCGAGCGCTTTTGGACGTATTGCAGCCGGAAGATGTAAAGACGCTTAGAATCGTCACTCTGGCGGGAGAAGCAGCTGATCGGCAATTGACAGACAGCAGCTTGGCCGTATGTCCGCATACAGAACTTGCCAACGAATATGGACCGACAGAAAACAGTGTGGCTACCACCGTCATGAGACATATGGAAAAGCAGAAACACATAAGCATCGGCCAGCCGATTGACGGGACCCAAGTGCTGATTTTAAATGGCAATCAACAGCTTCAGCCAATCGGTGTTACCGGTGAGCTTTGTATTGCGGGAACAGGTCTTGCAAGAGGGTATGTCAACCTTCCGGAACTGACAGAGAGGTCATTCGTCCAGAACCCATACCAACCCGAAACGCGAATGTACCGAACAGGAGACGCCGCCAGATGGATGGCCGACGGAACACTTCAATATCAGGGAAGAATTGATGAACAAGTCAAAATAAGGGGCTATCGTGTAGAAACGAAAGAAATTGAATCGGTCATTCGTTGTATAAATGGTGTAAAAGATACCGCAGTACTCGCTCATGTAGCAGCATCGGGACAAACCGAGTTAAGGGCTTATGTTATGACAGAATCAGCGTTGAGCACAAATACGATACGCTTAGAATTACAAAACAAGCTGCCGATGTTTATGATCCCTGCGTTTATTGAAAAACTGGGTTCACTTCCATTGTCGCCAAACGGCAAGTTGGATCGCAAAGCACTTCCAACACCTGAATCCAAGGGCGGAGCTGTACGTTCATTCCGCGCACCAGCCAGTAAGATGGAACAAATACTTTCGGATATATGGAAAGAAGTACTAGGGACAGAAAAAATCGGAACAGCTGATTCATTCTTTGAGCTTGGTGGAGATTCGATCAAAGCCTTACAGGTATCAGCACGGCTTCATCGGATAGGCAAGCAAATGGCAGTAAAAGATTTGTTTAACCATCCAACTATTCAAGAATTGGCAGCTTATATCCGGGATTCAAATACAAGTTCCATCCAAGCCCCGGTTGTCGGAGACGTACAATGGTCGCCTGTTCAGAAATGGTTTCTTTCTCAAGATATAAAAGAAAAACACCATTTTAATCAGTCTATTATGCTGCATCGAGGAACCCCTATACAAGAGGACGCACTGCGTAAAACATTAAGAGCAATAACCTGTCATCATGATGCGCTGCGGATGGTGTTTACACAGAATGAGCAAGGAAAGTGGGGTCAATATAATCGGCCGCTCAGTCATTCGGACGACGCGCTGTATGGCCTTCACATTGTTGATTTGCAACATACAGACTGCACAGACGGAAATAGAGCGTATGAGCCTATTATCAAACACCATGTACGTGATATTCAGCGGAAAATGGATCTGAAGAATGGTCCGCTGCTGCAAGCCGGTCTTTTCCGCACAGCTGACGGGGATTTCTTATTTTTATCGGCTCATCACTTCGTCGTTGACGGCATTTCATGGCGGGTTCTGCTTGAAGATTTGTCTTTAGGGTATCGCCAAGCTGCTGGCGGGGAGGATATCAAACTGCCGCCTAAAACAAGCTCGTTTAAAGCGTACGCGAAAAAGCTTTCTGGCTATGCAGAAAGCCAGCATCTTATAAAACAGCTCAAGTATTGGCGCGAAACCGAAGAATATCAAACAGAAGCACTGCCTTTTGATCAAATCGACGGACCCATAGCAAACGAGAGAAAACGATCCACCATTTCGTTTACATTAAACGATAAAGAGACAGCTGCGCTTTTAAAAGATGCCAACAGCGCATACAACACAGATACTCAGGATTTGCTTCTCGCTTCTGTCATTCTCGCGCTACGCCATTGGACCAAACAATCCGCCTTCAAACTGTCATTAGAAAGCCACGGACGAGAGGATGTATTAGACGGAGTTGATGTGAGCCGTACGGTTGGATGGTTTACCGCCATTTATCCGTTATTGGTTAAACTGAACGCAGACTTGCCAGATTCGGAAGAAGGCATAGTTCATGTGCTAAAAACAACAAAAGATACACTGAGACGCATACCGGACAAAGGATTCGGCTACGGTGTCATCAAATATTTGACGCCGCCTGACAAAAAAGACATCAATTTCACAGGCGCGCCAGAAATCAGCTTCAATTATTTGGGGCAATTTGAAAACGTCAGCCCAACTGAAGCACCCGAGGAGGAGGCCTTCTCATTCTCTTCGCTGGGTGCAGGAGATGATATCAGCACAACTTGGAATCGTGAACAGTCGCTGGATATCAGTGCAATCGCTGCAGAAGGAAAACTGACTGTCAACATGACTTATGACAATACCCGCTTTCAGCGCAAAACCATCGAACAGCTTAGCGAAACATGTTTTCAATTTTTATTACAGCTGATCGAACACTGCCAGAACAAAAGCGAAACAGAAAAGACCATCAGTGATTTTGATGATCAAGAACTGACCGAGGACGCGCTTCAAGAGATTGCTGATATGCTCAGTTTTCACTAATGAATCCGTGAAGAAAGGTGCAGACACTATGGATAACATCAAAAAAATCAAGAACATTTATCCTCTGAGTCATATGCAGGAGGGAATGCTGTTTCATTCCTTCCTCCGTAAAGAGGAGGGGGCATACGTTGAGCAGTCGCTCTTCACCATTAAAGGAAGCCTCAGTTATGAATGGTATCAGCGCAGCATTCAAACCATCATCGACCGCCATGACATTTTCAGAACCGTGTTTTTGCCGCATGTCCCGCATTTGTCAGGACCTCGGCAAGTCGTGATGACAGAACGCGAATTCCATTTGTACAGCGAAGACATTTCCCACCTGCCAATAAACGGCCAGAATGAGTATATTGAATGCTTTAAGGAGAAGGACAAGCAAAAAGGCTTTGATTTGCAAAAAGACATGCTGATGCGGATCTATCTATTCAAAACAGCTGAAGAGGAGCATGTTTGCATCTGGAGCCACCATCACATTTTAATGGATGGCTGGTGCCTTGGCATCGTTCTTCAGGAATTTATGCGGATTTATCAATCGATTCATACAGGAAGACCGCTTTCTTTAGACGCTGTCCGTCCGTACAGCACCTATATTTCCTGGCTGACAAACCGTGACAAAGAAACAGCGGCGGAGTACTGGGATTCCTATTTAAAGAACTACAGCACCCCATCACCGCTGCCTCGTGTGTCTGATGAAGAAACAAAAGAGGGTTATCAACGTGAAGATTTGATATTTTCATTAAATAAACCACTGACAGACAAGCTCAAAGAGACTGCCAAACAACATGGGGTCACGCTTGCCACCTTTATTCAGGCAGTATGGGGTTTGATGCTGCAGCAATATAACCGCACTGACGACGTTGTATTTGGCGCGGTTGTCTCAGGCAGACCGTCAGAAATTCCGGGTGTGGAACAAATGATAGGATTGTTTATCAATACCATTCCGGTTCGCATTAAAACATTTCAAGGCGAAACGTTTCAGGAGCTGGTCAGACGATGCCAGAAAGAAATGCTGGAAGCTGAGCCGTTTACCTGCCAGCCTTTATTTGATATTCAGGCAAACACCGCTTTAAAACAGGAACTGATTGACCACATTATCGTTTTTGAAAACTACCCGATACAGCAGAAAATCGCCGATCAAACCGATTCACCGCTGCAAATCGATCAAGTGAAGGTATCCGAGCAATCAGGATATCACTTTAATCTTGTCGTTGCTCCCGGCGAAGAACTGATCATCAAATTCAGCTATAATGCGTTCATTTACGATGCTGCCTGGATCAGCTGTATCAAAAGACAATTTACACAAGCGCTAGACACAGCGGCGCATCACCCTGACATTCCCATTGCTGATTTTTCTTTTCTTGATGCAACAGAAAAAGAGTTGATTGTCACACAGTTCAACAATACAAAAACAGAATATCCAAAGAATCATACAATTATCGATTTATTTCGTGAACAAGCAGAAAAGACGCCAGACCATATCGCACTTGTGTGTGGGAATTTGACTTTTTCGTATAAAGAACTTGATCAACGCTCTAATTCACTCGCCAGAGCGTTAGATCAAAAAGGGTTTCGGAAGAACGAGACAGCCGGCATATTAGCTGCTCATTCTCCTGAATTCATCATCAGTGTGCTTGCCGTTTTAAAAGCAGGGGGAGCATACCTCCCGCTTGATGTCGAGCTTCCGTCTGAACGTGTCTGCTTTATGCTTGAGGAAACGCAGGCAAAAATGCTGATTATTCAAAAGGGACTGGAGCAAAACGCTGCGTTCTCAGGGACAAGTATCATTTCAGATGCGCAGGCATTGACGGAAGAGAATGATATCCCAATCAACATCAGCTCCAGCCCGGAGGATCTTGCATACATCATGTACACCTCAGGCTCCACAGGCCGGCCAAAAGGCGTCATGATCACCAATCGCAATGTCGTGTCCCTTGTCAAAAACAGCAATTACACGTCTGCGTCCGTTGATGACCGGTTTATTCTGACTGGATCTATCAGCTTTGACGCCGTCACCTTTGAAATGTTCGGGGCGCTTTTAAATGGCGCAAGCCTTCATATCATCGATAAATCAACAATGCTGTCACCTGATCGGTTTGGGGCGTATTTGCTTAAAAATGGCACCACAGTGCTCTTTTTAACAACGGCTCTTTTTAATCAACTGGCTCAAGCTCAAGCAGACATGTTTCGCGGGCTCCATACGTTATATGTCGGCGGAGAAGCACTCTCGCCCGCCCTTATCAATGCTGTCAGACACGCCTGTCCAGATCTGGCACTTCATAATATTTACGGACCTACGGAAAACACGACATTTTCAACATTTTTTAAGATAAAAAGAGACTATGCAGGGCCGATTCCGATCGGAAAACCAATTAGCAATAGCACCGCATTCATCTTAGATACACAAGGACGCCTTATGCCAATAGGTGTTCCCGGCGAGCTTTGTCTCGGAGGTGATGGGGTTGCAAAAGGCTATTTGAACAGAGAAGACCTGACAAATGCTGTTTTTTCTCCTCACCCTTTCTTGTCTGGAGAAACAATCTATCGAACCGGTGATTTGGCGCGCTGGCTGCCCGATGGAAATGTAGAATACATCGGCAGGATCGACAGGCAGGTGAAAATTCGCGGAAAACGAATCGAGCCCGCCGAAATCGAAGCGCGGCTGTTAGAAATAGAAGGCGTGCAGGAAGCTGCAGTGACATTGAGAGAAAAAGATGGAGAGGCAGAGCTGTACACTCATTACGTCAGCGATGGGAAACGAACAGAAAAGGTGATCCGTTCCGATTTGGCCCGAGTTCTCCCTGACTATATGATCCCGCAGCACTGGGTGCGTGTGGACCAGATGCCGCTCACCGGAAACGGAAAAATAGACCGCAGCGCCCTTACTATTCCAAAAACTGAACCTGACAAACGCCAGAACATCACACTGCCCAGAAACTTGGTTGAGGAAGAATTGGCGAACATTTGGAAACATGTTCTCGATGTCCAGACCATCAGTATTGATGATGACTTCTTTGCTCTTGGCGGACATTCACTAAAAGCACTGCAAGTCATACACAAATTGAAGCATCAGCAGCAAATAGACATACCGATTGATCTCTTGTTCGAATATCCGACAATCGCTCAGCTTGCCGAAAAACTTTATTCCAAACAGCTGACAGCGGCAGATGAACAACATGTAATCAAATTAAATCAGCAAGGCGCGCAAAACCTTTTCTGCTTTCCGCCGATATCTGGATTTGGCATTTATTTTAAAGATCTTGCATTATTGCTGAATGACAAGGCGTCCGTATACGGCTTTCACTTTATTGAAGATGACACCCGCATTGAACAATATGTCAATAGCATCACAGACATACAGCCTGAAGGCCCTTACGTTTTATTAGGCTACTCCGCGGGCGGAAATCTGGCTTTTGAAGTGGTACAGGCTATGGAGCGCAGAGGATTGGAAGTCAGTGACTTCATGATCGTGGACGCTTATCTAAAAGAACAGCCCGTCCCTATCGATGCTGGAAATGACGAATCTGCATCATACTTGCCTGAAGCGGTCAGAGAAAAGGTGATGAAGAAAAAAAGAAACTATCAAGCATATTGGGCCCAGCTACTGAATGAAGGGCATGTAAAAACAAACATTCATTTCATTGAAGCTGGAATTCAAACCGAAACCGGGCATACAGGCTTAACGAAATGGAAACGCGCCGCCTGCGGAAACTACAGCGAATACACTGGTTTTGGCGCTCACAAAGACATGCTGGAAGGCACATATGCTGAAAAGAACGCTGACATTATCCTCGACATTTTAGACAAGATCACTTCAAATAAAGCACTGCTGCACAAACGATAAAGCGATTTAGCGGACAGAGGCATTCTCTGTCCGTCTTTCTTTTTACATCAAGAATGGATAAAGAACACTAGGGAATGATAACATCATCCTTTTTCTTGGAGGCTTGTCATGGATCGTCTTTCTTTGCTTACTTTTATTATGCTGATACTAGCCAGTTACAGGCTGACACATTTAATTGTATTCGATAAAATCACGGAATTTATCCGAAAACCTTTTATGAAAAAGAAAAGGATCGTTGATCAAAATGGTCATATAGATGAAAAAAACGTGCCGGCTTCTAATTTTGGATACATGCTCAATTGCTACTGGTGTGCCGGCGTTTGGTGTGCGATCTTGATTGGACTGGGCTATCTCTTTTTCCCTCGTATTGCGATCCCAGTCATCTTTATTTTAGCCATCGCAGGAGCACAAGCGATTCTTGAAACAGCTGTCGGTGTCGGCGTAAAACTCATTGATGTGTTAAAGAGCCTGCAAACGATGTTAAATGATAAAAAGTCCTAAGCAACGCAAATATGCTTTGGGCTTTTTTCGTTTTTTTTGGTGATATAGACATAAATCCTGATTTCTTCTAACCGAACAAGCACCCTTTTACAGCCCGGGAATACCGTAATAGCAAAAAGTGAAAGTGATGTAATGGGGGAGAAGAATCAGAATGAAGGTTCGCCAAAAGCCGATTGTCCGCTTTCTTGTCAGTTTAATCATCGGAACGTTTGTCATCTCCGTTCCGTTTATGGCTAACGCACAGCCTGACAGGGAACTGAGAGCCGTATGGATCGCTTCCGTCTTAAACCTTGATTGGCCATCAAAAAAAGGGTTATCAGCGGAAGAGCAAAAACAAGAGTATATGAAACTGCTTGACGATGTACAGACAATGGGAATGAATGCCGTTATTGTTCAAATTAAACCGGCGGCAGATGCCTTTTATCCATCCGCTTACGGACCGTGGTCTGAATACTTAACCGGTGTCCAAGGAAAAGACCCGGGCTATGATCCGCTTGCGTTTTTAATTGAAGAAACCCATAAACGAAATTTGGAATTTCACGCATGGTTTAATCCTTATCGTATTACGATGAATCATACAGACCTCAATCAATTATCTGAGGATCATCCGGCACGAAAGCATCCAGAATGGGTTGCCGCTTACGGAAACCAGCTTTATTACCATCCGGGCATTCCTGAAGCGAGAGATTTTGTCGTCAAAGGCATTGAGGAAGTCGTAAAGCATTATGATATCGATGCCGTTCATATGGATGATTATTTTTATCCTTATAAAATAGCGGGGCAGGAGTTTCCTGATCAAGTTCAATATGAACAATACGGAAAAGACGTATTTTCCAATATTGATGACTGGCGGCGTGATAATGTGAACCAGCTAGTCAAACAAATCAACCAAACGATTAAGGCCGGAAAGCCCTACGTCAAATTCGGCATCAGTCCCTTTGGTGTATGGAGAAACGCGGCAGATGACCCGACCGGATCAAATACCAAAGCTGGCGTCAGGAACTATGACGATCTATACGCCGACACAAGACATTGGATACAAGAAGGGAATATTGATTATATTGCCCCGCAAATCTATTGGAGCATCGGCTTTCACGCAGCCGCTTACGATGTGCTGGCTGATTGGTGGAGCAATGAAGTCAAAAACAGGCCTGTTCATTTATACATTGGGCAAGCAGCCTATAAAATCAATAACAACTTTGACCCGCCATGGTCCGACCCGGAGGAGTACGGAAGACAAATCACCTTAAACCGGCAGCTTGAGCTTGTAAAAGGAAGCATGCACTTCAGCCTCAAAGACCTCAACAAAAATCCTCTTGGCATCAAAGACAGACTCATCAACGAGCTTTACAGCAAACCGGCACTCATTCCGCAAACGCCTTGGCTTGACAGTACCGCACCAAAAAAACCGAAGCTTACGAAAGTGACCGGAGACAATCACGGCAATCTTCTGCACATTCAAGACCACCCATCAAATCAAAAATTGAAAGAAACAGCCTATTATGCGATATACAGAGCTGACGGGAAAAAGAACAAAACATTGCTGGCAACCACACGAAAAACAAATGAGCAGCAAACCTTCTTAGATAAAACGGCAGACCCAAACAAGAGGTATACGTATTATGTCACGGCAGCAGACCGGCTCCATAATGAAAGCAAGGCTTCCAAACGAAAGACAAAATAAGGAGTGAGAAGGACGGCTCTCAAAGTCGTCCTTTTTTTAAAAAAGCGATGTTGAAACAGGATCATTATCATAAGCCGCTGAATTGGTTAAAGAAAAGAAAAAGCAAAGGAGAGACTCACATGAATATGGAAGCGGTTTTCGGACATTTCCCAGTATTGGAATCTGAAGGTCTAGTTTTAAGTAAAATTGATGAGGAGCACCTACAGGATGTATTTTCGATCTATGATAATGTCAAAGTATTTGAATACTGCGGGATTATCCCAAAACATAACTTAAAAACAGTACATAAAATGATTGGCCATTTTGATCGGGATTACAAGAAAAAAAGCAGGATCAAGTGGGGAATGTTTCCGAAGAGCCAAGAGAATGCACTGGTTGGGATTATAGAAGCGATGGATTTTAACCAGAAAGCAAATATGGTAACAATTGGATACTACTTAGCTGAAGAATACTGGAGGAAGGGCTTTGCTACAGAGTCCGTCCGCATGCTTGCAGCTTTTTTATTTGAAAACGTCAATGTAAACAGAATTCAAGCTGAAGTCATGCCTGAAAATGAAGCTTCAAAAAACGTCCTCTTAAAAAACAATTTTACAAAAGAAGGATTGCTCAGACAGGCTACCTATTGGTCAGGGAAAGGAGTTGTTGATGTAGAGATATATGGCCTTCTTAAGAATGACTACATATAAGTCTTTCTTTTTCAAATACGATTCGAATATCAATGTCCGACAGAGGAGCTCACTCAATTGCGGAGTGAATTCTGGTTTAGGCGCTGCACTATTTTTTGTCCGAGTCGGAAACAAATCGGTACAGCATAGGTTTTATGCTTTCCGTTGATATTGCTCGGTTTATGGGAGCTGCGGTTGATTGAATTGCACGTTTCCCACTTGAAATCACTCTCATCTTCCCGTACACGATCAACAGGCAAATCAATGCGTTTGCGATGTGGATGATGTCCGCCTAAATTTGATCAACCCGTTGATATTTCCGCATAAAAACGACTTGGTTTTTAATTTTCAGACTTCTTATCTCAGGGAATGATTACAGAACTCGCCTAATAGGATGTTACAAAGATGTGAAGGAGGAAACCATGTGAATTTTGAGCTGACAAAAGAACAGCAAATGGTACGTGAAATGGTAAAGGATTTTGCGAAAAAAGAAATTGCTCCTCACGCTGAACATGTAGATCAAACAGGCGAGTTCCCGATCCAAACATTCAAAAAGATGGGTGACATCGGACTAATGGGCATTCCATTTCCGGAAGAATACGGCGGATCAGGGGGCGACACGATTTCATATGCCGTAGCGGTTGAAGAGATCGGCAAAGCCTGCGGCAGTACTGGATTGAGCTATGCAGCGGCGGTCTCGCTCGGCGCAAGCCCGCTTTATTACTTCGGAACAGAAGAACAAAAACAGGCGCATTTGACTCCGCTGGCTTCGGGTAAAGCACTCGGGTCATTCGGCTTAACGGAACCAAATGCAGGCTCAGATGCAGGAGGCACTCAAACGAAAGCCATGACAAATGGAGACCATTATGTCATCAACGGCGAGAAATGCTGGATCACGAATGCAAGCTACGCACGCACAGTGATTGTAACCGCAGTAACAGGCAAAAACAAAGACGGAAAAAACATCATTTCCGCTTTGATCGTGCCCACTGACACACCCGGACTTACGATTACGAGCCCGTACGATAAAATGGGCGTCCGCGGTTCAAATACAGCGGAAATTTTGCTTGAGGATGTCAGAGTGCCTGCGGGCAACTTACTCGGCGACCCAACAAAAGGGTTTAAGCAGTTTCTATACACGCTGGACGGCGGGCGGATCTCCATTGCTGCTCTTGCAGTCGGCATCGCTCAAGCGGCACTTGAAGCCTCATTGGCATATGCGAAAGAACGGAAGCAGTTCGGACAGCCGATTTCTTCCTTTCAGGCGATTCAATTTAAGCTTGCTGACATGGCGATGGAAATTGACCTCGCCAGACAAATGGTGTTAAAAGCCGCTTGGCTGAAAGATCATCACCGCCCGTTCACAAAAGAAGCGGCGTACGCCAAGCTGTTTGCATCTGAAATGGCGACAAGAGCATGCAATCAAGCCATTCAAATCCACGGAGGTTCAGGCTACATGAAGGAATATGGGGTGGAACGGATGCTGCGGGACGCAAAATTAATGGAAATCGGTGAAGGCACATCTGAAATTCAGCGTATCGTGATCGCCAGACAGCTTTTAATATAAAAATGTAAACGCTTTCTCATTACGTAGAAAGGTGGAAAAGTGCATGGCAGAACTCATCCATTCCACAATCGGCAGACTGCTTGAACAAACCGCTGCAACCTATCCCGACCAAGAAGCGGTTGTTTATCCAGACAGACATATCCGCTATACGTACGCCCAATTTGACAGTCTGTGCCGTCAAACCGCTAAAGGACTCATGCGGATGGGGATCGAAAAAGGAGACCACGTAGCCATATGGGCTTCGAATATTCCCGAATGGCTTGCCGTTCAGTTCGCCACCGCAAAAATCGGGGCCGTGCTCGTGACTGTCAATACCAATTACCAAGCACACGAGCTCGATTACTTGTTAAAACAATCGGATGCCGCTGCGCTTATTGTCATGGATTCCTACCGGGGCACTTCTTACACAGACATCTTAAACAGCCTCATTCCAGAGCTGCAAACCGCTGAGCCCGGAAAGCTGACATCAGACCGCTATCCCTTTTTAAAAACGCTGATCTATATTGGCGAAAAACGTTTGCCGGGCATGTATCATTGGAACGATACAGAGATACTGGCGAAAACAGTGACGGATGCTGAGCTGGAATCTAGAATGAACAGCCTTGAAAAAGATGATGTGATTAACATGCAATACACTTCAGGAACGACAGGCTTTCCTAAAGGAGTGATGCTGACCCATTTTAATGTCATCAATAACGCTTCTAATATCGCTGAATGTATGGCATTCACTTCTCAAGACCGCCTGTGCATTCCGGTCCCGTTTTTTCACTGCTTCGGCTGCGTGCTTGGGGTTTTGGCGTGTGTGTCCGTCGGGGCAGCCATGATACCTGTACAAGAATTTGACCCCGTTACCGTCCTTAAGACAGTCGAAAAAGAGAAATGCACAGGGCTTCACGGCGTGCCGACCATGTTTATCGCCGAGCTGCATCATCCGGATTTTCATGCATATGATTTATCGATGCTTCGAACAGGCATCATGGCAGGCTCTTCCTGCCCAAGCGAAGTGATGAAAGCTGTTATTGAAAAGATGGGCATGAAAGACATTACGATCGCCTATGGACAAACCGAAGCTTCACCAGTCATTACGCAAACGAGGGCAAATGATTCCTTCTTAAGGAGAGTCGAAACAACCGGCCGCGCCCTGCCGCATGCAGAAGTGAAAATTGTAGAACCCGGGACATGTCAAGAAGTTCAAAGAGGCGTGCAGGGAGAGCTTTGCACCCGCGGCTATCACGTTATGAAAGGCTATTATAAAGACGAAGAAGCGACCAGAAAAGCAATCAATCCCGATGGATGGCTGTTTACCGGAGATCTTGCTGTCATGGATGAAGACGGGTACTGCCGCATCACCGGAAGATTAAAAGACATGCTCATCAGAGGCGGCGAAAACATTTATCCGCGGGAGATCGAAGAATTTTTATACCGGCATCCCGCTATTTTAGATGTACAGGTCGTTGGTGTGCCTGATACTAAATTCGGAGAGGAGGCCGCAGCTTGGATTAAGCTGAAGGCCGAAAAAAGCGTTTCATCTGAAGAGCTTACATCTTATTGCAAAGGGAAAATCGCCCGCCACAAAATTCCGCGTTATGTGATTTTTACAGACGAGTACCCGATGACGGCTTCAGGCAAGATTCAAAAATATAAACTGCGTGAACAAACGATTGAAATGTTCAACTTATCATGTCAATGAGGTGAATTCATGTTTACAAAAGTACTGATCGCCAATCGCGGAGAAATCGCAATGAGAATTATCCGAACGTGCAGCCGCCTCGGCATCAAAACGGTCGCGATTTATTCAGAAGCAGACAAAGACGCGCCCCATACAAAGGCTGCCACAGAGGCTTATTTCATCGGGGAATCAAGAGTCAGTGAAAGTTATTTAAATAGAGAGAGAATCATAGAAACAGCGAAAAAAGCAAACGCCGATGCCATCCACCCGGGATACGGGTTATTATCAGAAAACAGCCGATTTGCTGAACGCTGCAAACAAGAAAACATCATGTTTATCGGCCCTGCACCCGATATCATCGCAAAGATGGGCAGCAAAATTGAAGCCCGTAAAGCAATGGAAGCGGCAGGTGTCCCTGTCGTTCCCGGTGTTTCCGAATCCCTCGGAGACATTCAGGCAGCCTGCCGCACTGCAAGCCAACTCGGCTATCCTGTCATGCTGAAAGCTTCAGCGGGCGGGGGAGGCATCGGCATGCAGCTTGTTCAAAACGAGGAAGGATTAGTAAAGGCGTACGAGGGAAACAAAAAGCGCGCCGCAACTTTTTTCGGCGATGGGTCAATGTATATGGAGAAAGTCATTGAGCATGCCCGCCACATTGAAGTTCAGCTTTTGGCCGATCAGCATGGCCATACAGTACACCTGTTTGAACGCGATTGCTCAGTTCAAAGACGGCATCAAAAGGTCATTGAGGAAGCGCCGTCTCCATTTGTAGACGATGAACTGAGAATGAAGATTGGGCAAACAGCCGTAAAGGCAGCAAAAGCGATCGGTTATACGAACGCAGGCACCATCGAATTTTTAGTTGACCAGAATCAAAACTTTTATTTTCTCGAAATGAATACGAGATTGCAAGTTGAACACCCCGTGACTGAAGAAATAACAGGCCTGGACTTAGTGGAGCAGCAGTTACGGATTGCCGCGGGCCAGACTCTTACACTCTCCCAAAAAGAGATCGAACGAAACGGGCATGCGATAGAGGTCAGAATATACGCGGAAGATCCGAAGACCTTCTTTCCGTCACCAGGTACGATCACTGCGTTTTCACTCCCTGACCAAAAAGGGGTGAGACACGAATGCGCGGTAGAAAAAGACAGCACCGTGACCCCTTTTTATGACCCGATGATCGCCAAAATGATTGTCAAAGGCCAAACCAGAGCGGAAGCCATTGCAAAGCTGGAGTCAGCGCTCTGCGACTATCGGATAGAAGGAATCAAAACAAATCTACCGCTTCTCATACAGGCTGCGAGATCAAAAGCATTTAAGGAAGGGGATATCACGACTGACTTTTTGAAACAGCACCTATAAAGGAGGCAGTTGCTATGACGGTTATGATACAAATGGCGGGAAACCTGTGGAAAGTCCATGTTAAAGCCGGCGATCACATTGAAAAAGGCCAGGAAGTTGCCATTTTGGAATCAATGAAAATGGAAATCCCGATCGTTGCAGACAGAAGCGGAACCGTAAAAGAGGTCAAAAAACAAGAGGGGGATTTTGTAAATGAAGGAGATGTGCTGCTCGAACTAAGTGATTCCATTTAATGATGGGGAGGCAGACCATGTCATATCCTAAAAAAGTGACCATCAAAGAAGTCGGCCCGCGCGACGGCTTACAAAACGAGCCCATATGGATACAAACAGAAGATAAAACCGCTTGGATCAACCAGCTTTCCAAGTCAGGGCTTTCTTACATCGAAATCACATCCTTCGTTCACCCGAAATGGATTCCCGCGCTTCGAGATGCTATACACGTCGCAAAAGGCATCGATCGTGTAAAGGACGTAACGTATGCAGCACTTGTCCCGAATCAAAAGGGATTGGAGAATGCGCTTGAAGGAGGCATTGACGAAGCTTGCGTCTTTATGTCCGCCAGCGAGACGCACAATAGAAAAAACATCAACAAGTCCACTTCTGATACTCTTCACATTCTCAAACAAGTAAACGAAGACGCAATACAAGCAAACCTCACAACAAGAGCCTACCTCTCAACCGTTTTCGGCTGTCCGTATGAAAAAGATGTTCCCATTGAACAAGTGATTCGCCTTTCAGAAGCCCTATTTGAATTCGGGATTTCTGAACTATCGCTTGGAGATACGATCGGGGCAGCCAATCCCGCCCAAGTTGAAACCGTGCTTGAAGCTCTTTTGGCACGATTTTCGGCCAATCAATTGGCCTTGCATTTTCATGATACGAGAGGAACCGCTCTGGCCAACATGGTCACAGCTCTCCAAATGGGCATCACTGTGTTCGACGGCTCGGCAGGCGGGCTTGGAGGCTGTCCATATGCCCCAGGGTCATCAGGAAACGCCGCAACTGAGGATATCGTATACATGCTTGAACAGATGGACATCAACACAAATGTCAATCTTGATAAACTGCTGTCCGCAGCCAAATGGATAGAAGAAAAAATGGGCAAACAGCTGCCAAGCCGAAATTTACAGGTATTTAAATCATCTTCATAAAAGAGAGGGCAAATACAATGGGAGAATCGATTCTTTTTACTGTCCAACATGAACATATTGCGTTGATCACCTTAAACAGGCCTGAGGCGGCAAATGCTCTTTCAGCGGAAATGCTTCGAAATCTGCAATTGATTCTTCAGGAAATTGAATTCAACGCGAACATCCGCTGCGTCATCCTCACAGGTACCGGTGAAAAAGCGTTTTGCGCGGGGGCAGACCTGAAAGAACGGATAAAACTGAAAGAAGATCAGGTTCTGGAACATGTATCTCTCATTCAAAGAACGGCGGCTTTACTTGAAGCCCTGCCGCAGCCAGTCATAGCTGCGATAAACGGAATTGCATTAGGCGGCGGGCTTGAATTGGCATTGGCATGTGACCTTCGAATCGCAGTTGAATCAACTGTGCTGGGCCTTCCGGAAACAGGGTTAGCTATTATCCCAGGCGCTGGAGGGACCCAAAGGCTGCCCCGGCTGATTGGCAGAGGAAAAGCAAAAGAATTAATATATACAGGCTGCCGCGTCACCTCACACGAAGCAAAAGAAATTGGCCTTGTAGAGCATGTCACAACTCCCTGTGACCTCATGCCAAAAGCAGAGGAACTGGCCGCAGCCATCTCTGCCAACGGGCCGATCGCCGTCCGCCAGGCTAAATTCGCGATCAATAAAGGGATGGAGACAGATCTTGCTACAGGTCTGGCGATTGAACAAACAGCATATGAACATACCATTCCGACAAAAGACAGAAGAGAAGGGCTTGAAGCGTTTCAAGAAAAAAGACGGGCCGTATATAAGGGCATATAAAGGAGGCAATGTTCATGGATTATGAAAAGGAACGAACAGAACGGGCCGAACGGATTCGAAAAGGCGGGGCGGAAAAGTATCATCACAGCAACCAAGAAAAAGGCAAGCTCTTTGTCAGAGAGCGGCTTGCTCTTTTGTTTGACGATGACATCGAGCTTGAAGACGCTTTTTTTGCGGAATGCATGTCAGACGGGCTTCCCGCTGACGGAGTCATTACAGCCATCGGAAAAATCGGCGGCCAAACCGTTTGCGCCATGGCCAATGACTCAACGGTAAAAGCAGGATCATGGGGAGCAAAAACCGTTGAAAAAATCATCAGAATTCAAGAAACAGCGGAAAAATTAAACTGTCCGCTCCTTTATTTAGTCGATTCAGCAGGCGCCAGAATCACCGACCAAATCAATGTATTTCCAGGGCGGAGAGGTGCGGGAAGGATTTTTTACAATCAAGTCAAATTATCAGGACGCATTCCGCAAATCTGCCTGCTTTTCGGGCCATCTGCGGCAGGGGGCGCTTATATCCCGGCCTTCTGTGACATTGTCGTCATGGTAGACGGTAACGCCTCCATGTATTTAGGCTCACCGCGGATGGCGGAAATGGTTATCGGCGAAAAAGTGACTCTCGAAGAAATGGGCGGCGCCCGTATGCATTGCTCAATTTCCGGTTGCGGAGATATTCTAGCAGAAACAGAGAAAGAAGCCATACGTCTGGCACGGACTTATTTGTCTTACTTCCCGGCAAATTATCAAGAAAAAGCACCTATGCAAAAGAAACGCCCGCCAAAACACTTCGACTCCCAGCTTGCCGACATCATTCCGCAAAACCAAAATGCGCCTTTTGATATGTATGAGCTCATAGAGCGGGTCATTGATGAAGGGTCTTTTTTTGAAATCAAAGCTTTATTCGCACCTGAATTAATAACGGGCCTCGCGCGAATTCACGGGCAGCCTGTCGGCATTGTTGCCAATCAGCCGAACATAAAAGGCGGCGTCTTATTCCACGATTCGGCAGACAAAGCGGCTAAGTTTATTACCTTATGTGACGCGTTTCATATCCCATTGCTGTTTTTAGCAGATATCCCCGGCTTTATGATCGGCACAAAGGTAGAACAAGCGGGCATTATCAGGCACGGCGCTAAAATGATTTCAGCGATGTCAGAGGCAACTGTTCCTAAGCTCTCTGTCATTGTCCGAAAAGCGTACGGAGCGGGGTTGTATGCAATGGCAGGGCCGGCATTTGAACCGGATTGCTGCCTGGCGCTCCCAACCGCCCAAATCGCCGTCATGGGCCCAGAAGCAGCTGTAAACGCCGTCTATGCAAAAAAAATTGCCGAGTTGCCGAAAGAAGAGAGGGCGCCGTTTATCAGCAGCAAACGGGAGGAATACAAAGAGGACATCAATATATACCGCCTGGCTTCAGAAATGATCATCGATGCCGTGATCCCGGCCAATTCGCTGCGCGATGAGCTGGCCAAACGGCTCAAAGCATACATGACAAAGGAAATGACATTTACGAATCGAAAGCATCCGGTTTATCCGGTATAAAAAAGCAAGGACTTTAGGGAGCGCAAAAAAGCGTTCCTTTTATTTATTAACAATAATAGCATTATGTTAACTAGTCAACTTTGCATAAAACGCGATGTTTTTTAGAATAGTAAATAAAGGCTGCCGCTTCTCTAGCGGCAATTGTCAGTTCATCATAAAAAGGGGCCTACATGATGTATCATTTATATTCACATAACGACTTAGACGGAGTAGGGTGCGGAATCGTAGCAAAATTGGCATTCGCAAAAGATGTTGAGGTCCGGTATAACTCTATCAACGGCTTAAACGCTCAAGTGCAGTACTTTTTAGAAAAAGCGAAAGAGAACAAGAGACAAGACGCATTATTCATCACTGATCTTGCTGTCAACGAAGAAAACGAAGAGAGATTAAATGAGTATGTTCATGCGGGCGGAAAAGTAAAGCTGATTGACCATCATAAAACAGCGCTTCATTTGAATGAGCATGAATGGGGATTTGTCCAAGTGGAATACGATGATGGAAGGCTCTCATCGGCCACATCGCTTTTATATGGCTATCTTGTTGAGAATGGTTTCATGAAACCGACAAATGCCTTAGATCAATTTACAGAACTCGTCCGCCAATATGATACATGGGAGTGGGAGCGGTATGATCAAAAACAAGCGAAGCGGCTTAATGATCTTTTCTTCCTGCTGTCAATTGATGAATTTGAACAAAAAATGATTGAGCGTCTTTCTGCGCATGATGAATTTTTCTTTGATGATTTCGAAGAGAAACTGCTTGATTTAGAAGATGCTAAAATCGAGCGCTACCTACGCAGGAAGAAAAGGGAATTGGTGCAAACGTTTGTTCACGAACACTGTGTGGGCATCGTTCACGCAGAATCTTATCATTCTGAGCTTGGTAACAGGCTTGGAAAAGAAAATCCGCATCTTGATTACATTGCGATTTTAAGCATGGGGTCAAAGCGGGTCAGCCTGCGCACCATCCATGATGACATCGATGTGTCAGAAATCGCCGGCCGATACGGAGGCGGCGGGCATGCTAAGGCGTCCGGCTGTTCCATCACCGATGAAGTATACGAATTGTTCGTTGCTGAAGCATTCCGAATCGATCCTGTCCGACCAGATGCTTTTCGTAATATCTATAATCTAAAGGGATCGGCGAACGGATCACTGTATGAAAATCGCGCACAAATGAGATTTTTTCTGTTTCCTTTAGATAACGAGTGGAATATCCAGATTAACGGGGAAACACAGGAAGAAACATTCGCATCTTTTGAAGAAGCAGAATGGTTTATCAAAAGAAATTATGCGGCATCACTCGTGCGTGATGAAAGATTTGTCGCATTTTTAGCGGAGCATTTGAAGCTGGCAAACCAGCATCGCAGATAAAAAATATGCATAGGGAATCAACCATCCCTATGCATATCAGCTAGCTATCGTTTAAAGATAACTGCACGTTTTTTAATCACAAAGTAAAGGGCAATCACGACAATAGCCAGTATCATAATCGGCGTTGTATAAGTGCCCGCAATGCTCTCAACGTCATCCCACTGGCTTTCGAGCTGAATGCCTAAATAAACAAACAGAACAGACCACGGAATGATCGCAAGTACAGTCAATACGACAAATTTGAGAAACGGCATTTTCGCAATCTCTGCGGGAATGGATATCGCGTGTCTGACAACTGGGGTAAACCGTGCCAAGAAAACAACCCCCGTGCCGTATTTTTGAAACCAGTTTTCTGACAAATCAGTTAGTACTTTCCCGCTGCAGGGGCAATAGCTTATTACTCATCCTCATAATAAGTGGAGGGGACCTATATTCCCACTATTTACATATAACTTTTATTCTTATATGTTGAATAAAGAACGTTTGTTCCGTTAATATTAGGTCAACAAAGGAGTGAGTCGAATTGCTTAGAGATTGCAGAACTATTGAGCGGACATCGCTAATGCTTCCTGAACATTTAACGCAGCTAAAACAAGATTTGATTGATGTTATTAAAAATTGAAAAGCCATCCTTAGATGAACAACAAATTGAAGAAATGAATATTCTCGTCTCTAAGGCATTTGAATTTAATAACGAGTTGCAATTTAAGTTTTTTAACAATGGTTTTGTTGAAAATGTTGAGGCAGAGTCCATTACATTATTTTTGAGCAACAAAAGCTGCACGTTATTCAAATGAAAATGTCTATTTTTTAGCAAAAAAACTGTCTATGTAAGAATTTTCGACACTTTTTTCATATTTTAAGTCATATTATTTTCATTTAATTCAAATAAGGAGTTATTATAAATAGGCAACATAGTTAGTCATTAAAACCTAATACGATGGAGGGATGCAACAATGAGTAAAACAGCAATTATTACAGGTGGAGCAAGTGGTCTTGGACTAGCAACGGCGAACAGATTGGCTCAGGAAGGAGTGAATATTTCTGTCGTAGACGTCAATGAAGAAGCAGGAGCTAAAGCTGTAGAACAATTAAAAGGGCAAGGTGTAGATGCCATTTTTGTGAAAGCAGATGTTTCCAAAGCGGCAGATGTTAAAAATTACGTAGATAAAACAGTCGAACACTTTGGCACAATTGATTATTTCTTTAACAATGCTGGAATTTCTGGTAGCGGAAAATACTTTTTAGATACAGACATTGAAGAAATTGAGAAAATTGTAGAAATTAATTTATTTGGTGCATTATATGGCGTTCGTTATGTAGCAGAAGTAATGCTTAAAAATGGTGGAGGATCTATCGTCAACACTTCATCAAGTGCTGGTGTTATTGGACAAGATTCTGTTGTCACATATTCTGCTACTAAACATGCTATTGTTGGTATTACGAAAAGTATGGTGGCAGAATATGCAAAAAATGGTTTGCGTGTGAATGCTATCGCACCAGGTCCAACAGAAACACCAATGGTAAAAGAATTTTATGAAGCAAACCCTAAAATGAAAGAAAATGCAACTAGTGGTATTCCGCAAAAACGTCTTGGAACACCAGAAGAAGTAGCAGAACTAGTTACATTCTTATTAACTTCTAAAACTAACTATATAAATGGTGAAGTCATTCGTATCGATGGTGGCTTTACAAATACGAAGTAAATAATAATGCTTTTGAATAAAGTAGAAGCTTTTATTACTTCTGTCCCATACATGAAAGCTGGTATTTGATCAAGACAAGCACCTTTATTATGCACCGAGCTCCGAGCTCAATTTTGGACATAAGCCTGGTGATCCATTGCCTGAGAGCTATTTGAATTATGCAATGGTAAACAAGCAGGGCATAACCTTTGTTCACGTAACAGCCGACGAGTTTGGTGTAGATAACGGTGAAATGATCGGTGCTATCAATGCTGCTGTTAGTACAAAGAAAAAGAAATGCTAATTGAGATTATCTCTTCATCGGAAGGGATCGCTCCGATAATACCTTTAACTGTAAAAAATAAAAATGTATCAATCACCATGTTGATGATTGATACATTTTTTTGCATGTTAAAAAGGTTTAGTGATCATCAATAATAACAATTAGAAGTTATGTGTATCATTCCGTACGTAATAATTTTTTTACGTAGTGTGGAGTGTGGAATACCCAAATCAACGGAGAAACACAGGAAGAAATTCGCATCTTTTAAAGAAGCAGAATGGTTTATCAAAAGAAATTATGCAGCATCTCTTGTGCGTGATGAAGGATTTGTCGCATTTGAAGCTGGCAAACCAGCATCGCAGATAAAAAATATGCATAGGGGAGAATCAACCATCCCTATGCATATCAGCTAGTTATCGTTTAAAGATAACTGCACGTTTTTTAATCACAAAGTAAAGGGCAATCACGACAATAGCCAGTATCATAATCGGCGTTGTATAAGTGCCCGCAATGTTCTCAACGTCATCCCACTGGCTTCCGAGCTGAATGCCTAAATAAACAAACAGAATAGACCACGGAATGATCGCAAGTACAGTCAGTACCACAAATTTGAGAAACGGCATTTTCGCAATGCCTGCGGGAATAGATATCGCATGTCTGACAACTGGGATAAACCGTGCCGAGAAGACAACCCCCGTGCCGTACTTTTGAAACCAGTTTTCTGACATGTCAATATGATGCTTTTTAATCAATAGGTACTTTCCGTATTTGTCCAAAAACGGTCTGCCGCCATAGCGCCCGATCCAATAAATAAAGATCTGGGCAATGGTGCCGCCGATAACACCCGCAATGATGGCGCCAATAAATCCAATCGTGCCCTCCGATACCATGTAGCCGCCATAGGCCAATACAATTTCACTCGGAATGATTTCAATCATTAAGCCAATCGCAATGCCCGCATATCCCATATTCGTCAGCCATGCTAACATTTCGCTTATCAAACTGCCCACATTCTTCACAACCTGTCCTCATCTTTTTCACTATTATATGACTGATTGACGAGCAAGATGGTTACAATTTTTTTATCGCGGCATGTCTTTTGTTTCCCGTTTGATCACATCTTCTACATAAGCCAAAAGCTGAGATCGCATATCGGGGCGCATTAAGCGGATTTCAGTGCTCGCTTTAAAACAGCCCAGCTTATCGCCAATGTCATATCGATTTCCTTCCAGCATCCGGGCATGGACGGCTGCTTACAGCAAACCTCACGAAGCGCATCTGTAAGCTGAATTTCGTTTCCCGCACCTCTGCCAATTAACTTCAAAACGAGGAAGATTGATGAATTCAGCACATAACGTCCGATTACGGCGTTTTCGGAAGGCGCTTCATCAAGTGAAGGCTTTTCCACTACATCCTTGACCTCATACACATGCCCATGAGTTCCAGATGTATTTATCATACCATATTTGCTGACATCCTCAGGGAGAACCGACTGGACACCGACAACTTCTGTGCCGTAAGCATTGTATACATCCATTAGTTGCCGAAGAGCTGGTTTTTCAGACACCATAATATCATCGCCTAAGAGAACGGCGAAAGGCTCATCGCCGATAAAATGCTCCGCACACAGCACCGCATGGCCTAATCCGAGCGGTTCTTTCTGGCGGATGTAATGAATGTTGGCCAAATCGGCAATCTGCTGCTTTCTTTAAGCGTCTCCGTCTTGCCTTTTTCCCGCAAATTGAATTCCAATTCCGCCGACCGGTCAAAATGATCTTCAATCGAGCGTTTGTTTCTCCCTGTAATAATCAGTATATCTTCAATTCCTGACTCTGCGGCCTCTTCTACAATGTATTATTGGATTGCTGGTTTGTCGACGATCGGGAGCATTTCTTTCGGCTGCGCCTTTGTCGCCGGCAGAAAATCTTGTTCCTAAACCCGCTGCGGGAATGTCCGCTTTTCTCACTTTTTTTCTCATGCATCTTCACTCCTGATCCTATATGTTTTTCAGCGAATCTCCAAATACCCAGATTCGGCTTCCGCTAAAATTCACCATCATTCCGCCGACAGTGGCGGCGAGCTTACTCACCAAAAGCGAACAACCGCCTTTTTGAAACAAATAAAGCAGCAAAAAGGTGATCCCCGACGCGACGATATTCATCTTTACCCCTTCATAAAAGATGAGGATGGCTGTCATATTTGTTGATATGGATTACTTTACCGGACAATGTTGAATAAACAATTACTAAAATAAGAACAAAACATGAAAAAGCAGGCATACTGCTCAATTGTTCTTATACTCTTTTAAAAAACAGATGTATTGAACGGCTGTTTTTTTGGAGCCTGCCTGAAAACTCTCTTTATATAAGGGTGCGAAAATAGAAGAGTTCTCCGAAGGGGGAGGGCGGAATGATAACGAAATGTCTGACAAAGAAGAGAACAATGTAAACAAATCAGGAGAAAAAGCAGCCGGAATTCAATAGATTGAGAAGTTTCAAGCCTTGATTCCTTATCAGCAGAGATGTCTAATTATTGCAATAGCTCTAAAACACCGAGAATCGAGGGAGCGGAGTCGGTAACAGCCGGCTATGTCAGCCCCATCTTATCAATGAATAAATGTATCCAGTTCCTTTGTAGAATCGAACTCAAATTCCTCCAAAATATCCTATGCACAATTTTTTTCATGATGTAGGATGTTAGATAAAGGGATATTTTGGATAAAAATACATCTCTGTTCAACGGAAGTAGAGGGGGCTCATGAACAATCCTGCCATTTTATTATCTGGACAATGGTCGCTAGGCATGGGGGAAATTTTCTAGATTGATCATGTAGAAATAAGCGGTGCGATCTTCATGACCTGTTGTTAGCAAATTCCAAAAGCACCTTTCATTTTAAGAAAAAAGGAGGATGTGAAGTGATGTTTAAAAAGTGTAGCGTATGTTTATGGGTTCTTGCTTTATTATTGAGTTGCTTCATTGGGAAGTCTGCGTATGCTGCCAGTCCTACAATTGCAAAATATATAGGGAATTCAAACCCGCTTATCGACCATCATTTGGGAGCCGATCCCTTTGCGCTGACTTATAAAGGAAGAGTCTACATCTATATGTCAAGCGATGACTATGAATATAATAGCGACGGTACGATTAAAGATAATTCATTTGCCAATTTGAATAAAATATTCGTCATATCTTCAGCGGATATGGTGAACTGGACAGATCACGGAGCGATTCCGGTAGCAGGTGCCAATGGAGCTAATGGAGGCCGTGGAATTGCAAAATGGGCAGGTGCGTCCTGGGCCCCGTCAATCGCAGTTAAAAAAATCAATGGCAAGGATAAATTCTTTCTCTATTTCGCAAACAGCGGCGGAGGTATCGGCGTTCTCACCGCAGACAGCCCGATTGGTCCATGGACCGATCCAATCGGAAAAGCGCTCGTCACGCCAAGTACACCAGGAATGGCTGGTGTTGTATGGCTTTTTGATCCGGCAGCATTTGTAGATGATGATGGCACAGGTTACCTGTATGCCGGAGGAGGCGTTCCGGGCGGTTCAAATCCCACGCAGGGACAATGGGCCAATCCTAAAACGGCAAGAGTCATAAAATTGGGGCCTGATATGACGAGTGTTGAGGGAAGTGCATCTACAATTGATGCGCCTTTCATGTTTGAAGATTCGGGATTGCACAAGTATAACGGAACATATTACTATTCCTATTGCATCAATTTCGGCGGCACACACCCGGCCGATAAACCCCCAGGTGAAATCGGCTACATGACCAGCTCAAATCCCATGGGTCCCTTTACATATAGAGGGCACTTCCTGAAAAATCCGGGTGCATTTTTCGGAGGTGGCGGAAACAACCATCATGCTGTTTTCAATTTTAAAAATGAGTGGTATGTAGTGTACCATGCTCAAACTGTCAGTTCCGCTTTGTTCGGGGCTGGCAAAGGATACCGTTCTCCCCATATTAATAAGCTGGTGCATCATGCAGATGGCTCCATTCAAGAGGTTGCGGCAAATTATGCAGGTGTAACACAGCTTTCCAATTTGAATCCCTATAACAGGGTAGAAGCTGAAACGTTTGCCTGGAATGGACGCATTTTGACCGAGGTATCCTCTGCACCCGGCGGGCCGGTCAATAATCAACATGTCACAAGCATTCATAACGGAGACTGGATTGCTGTAGGAAATGCAGACTTCGGGTCAGGCGGTGCCAAGACGTTTAAAGCACATGTAGCATCGGCTATAGGCGGGAAAATAGAAGTGCGTCTCGATAGTCCAAACGGTAAGCTTGCAGGAACCCTGAATGTACCTTCAACAGGTGGAGCACAAAGCTGGAGAGAAATAGAAACTGCGGTAAGCGGCGCAACCGGTGTGCACAACGTTTTCTTTGTATTTACCGGAACTGGTTCAGGAAATTTGTTTAATTTTGATTACTGGCAGTTTACGCAAAGGTAGGAGAAAACCTTTCATTTGCAACATAAAAAGTGACAGTACCGTAAAAACCATATAAGGGAGAGGAAAAAAATGATTTCATGCGTAAAAAAAACAATTTGTGTATTAATGGTATGTTTCACTGCGCTGTCAGTCATGTTTACCGGGCCAGGTGCTACTGAAGTTTTGGCAGCAAGTGATATAACAGTTAATGTATCTGCTGAAAAACAAGTGATTCGCGGTTTTGGAGGAATGAACCACCCAGCTTGGATTGGAGATTTGACAGCAGCTCAAAGAGAAACCGCTTTTGGAAATGGGCAAAATCAGTTAGGTTTTTCAATGTTAAGAATTCATGTGGACGAAAATAGAAATAATTGGTACAAAGAAGTAGAGACGGCAAAGAGTGCGATCAAACATGGGGCGATCGTTTTTGCGTCTCCCTGGAATCCGCCAAGCGATATGGTTGAAACCTTCAATCGTAATGGTGACACATCCGCTAAACGGCTGAGATACGATAAGTACGCCGCATACGCGCAGCATCTTAACGATTTTGTTACCTACATGAAGAATCATGGCGTGAATCTTTATGCGATTTCTGTCCAAAACGAGCCTGATTATGCACACGAATGGACGTGGTGGACACCGCAAGAAATACTTCGCTTTATGAGAGAAAACGCTGGCTCGATTAATACCCGTGTCATCGCGCCTGAGTCATTTCAATACTTTAAAAATATATCGGATCCGATTTTGAACGATCCGCAGGCGCTTAGGAACATGGATATTCTCGGCACTCACCTGTACGGTACTCAGGTCAGTCAGTTTCCTTATCCTCTTTTCAAACAAAAAGGAGCAGGGAAAGAGCTATGGATGACGGAAGTATACTACCCGAACAGTGACAATAACTCTGCGGATCGCTGGCCCGAGGCATTAGGCGTTTCAGAGCATATTCACCATTCAATGGTAGAGGGAGATTTTCAAGCTTATGTTTGGTGGTACATCCGCAGATCATACGGTCCTATGAAAGAAGACGGTACAATCAGCAAACGCGGTTACAACATGGCTCATTTCTCGAAGTTTGTGCGCCCCGGCTATGTAAGGGTTGATGCCACGAAAAATCCTAATCCGAACGTTTACGTATCAGCTTATAAAGGTGACAACAAGGTTGTGATTGTTGCCATTAACAAAAGCAACACAGGGGTCAACCAAAACTTTGTTTTGCAGAATGGATCTGCTTCCCGTGTATCTAGATGGATCACGAGTAGCAACAGCAATCTTCAACCTGGAACGAATCTTAATGTAACGGGCAATCATTTTTGGGCGCATCTTCCAGCTCAAAGTGTGACAACATTTGTCGTAAATCGTTAAAGGCACCTAAGGCAAGCGTACCGCGTTGAAACTGAGCGATTTTCCGATCGGGAAATCGCTTTTTTGTCTGAAGCACGCTGCATAAAGGCCGAATGGTCACAAGGGAAGATGACTAATGATGTCGTTCGATTTCTTAGTTTACATAATATATATTCTAGGAAGTACATGAAATCAATAAATTCCTGTCTCAATCACAAAGTATACTTAAGTTAGTGAGACAGAAATGAGAATTTTACTGTTGGAGGTTTAATCAAAAAAATGGCGTAGTCAATTCATCATAAACTGCTTCTAAATCTTCGAGCGTCAAATCGCCATATGCGCATTTGATAACTGAATCAGCAAATACATCGTAGTCATAATCCGTAGAAAAACGTTGCTGCAGCTTTGTTTCGTAAGATTCGAGCTGTTCTTTTTGATGTTGAATATCTGTTTCCTTCTCTGGATAGTCCGGACCATTTACCGCATTATTTATTTTTTTGAACAGCATCATATATTGCTTCAGTGTTTCATCCACAACCTAAACCTCCTTGTTTTCCTTTATGAGATGATGAAAACGGACATCATTGCTGATGCCCGCCAAAAGCTAAACTATTTGGGTTCTGTTCCCCAAATCAGTTTTCCGTGATTATATAATGTGATTTTTTTCGTTGTTTTAAACGTATTTGATTGGAAAAAGGAATAATCTCCGCCTTGCGCATAATTGCTCCAGTCATCGTTGTGAAGACGAATCTGAATCTCCCCTGTGCTTGCTCCCGGTGACAGCGTTCCGGTTTTAAACCCTACTTGCAGATAGGTATCTGCGCCTTTCTTAGGTTTATGCAGCGCCATAAACTTGTGGGTCACATTTTCGCATCCGATCTGCGCGTAGTCACAGTCGAAGTTTTGGCCTTTGTTTTTCGCGTTATACCAGTAACGCACAGTGACATCTTGTAAATCAACCGCATTGTTGCCATTATTTTTGATGTGAAGCTGCGGGCGGATTTGGTTGCCATTCACACTTCCATCCCCTGCTCTGTATTGCACAGAGAGGCCTTTTTCCTGTATCGGTTGATCTTGAATCGGCGTTTCAGGTCTGTCCTTCACCGAATCTTTGCTGCCGAGAATGTTTTCTCTTACAAATGTTCCTGAAGCAGATAAATCTGACAACGGCCAGCCGCCTGTTTTAGACGCTCCCGGCTTTAATGCTGAAGATGATTCCTGCTTATCAGAAAGATTCCAGTTGACCCAGCTGATGTGCTTGCTGTCGAGATAATTCAGCCATTCCCGGGACTGGTCTAGAAATACTCCGCCATTTCCCGAAGCATCGCTTGTCCCCCATTCCGTTACAAAAATAGGCGCTCCTTTGCTGAGGGCATAGTTTGCTTTATCACGTAAAAACTGGCCGTGTGTGCCGGCATAAAAATGAAGCGCGTACATGGTATTCTGATCCGCAAGCTGATCATCGGCAGCATCATTCACATCCTGGCTCCATGTACCTGTTCCGACAATGATGATGTTATTGGGATCGTTTTTACGGATGACGGAAATGACTTCTTCCGCATATGGTTTAATATCACGCTTCCAGTTCACATCGCCGTTTGGTTCGTTCGCAATTTCATAAATGACGTTTGGCGTGTTTCCATAAAGGCTTGACATTTCCTTAAAGAATTCTTTTGCTTTCTCTTTATTTTGATTTGGGTTGCCGTCATTTAAGATATGCCAGTCAATGATGACATATATCCCAAGCTCTTTTGCCGCTTCAACCGCTTCTTTCACCTTGTTTTTCACAGACGGATTATCAATATAACCGCCGTCTGCCGTATACATCGCCGCTCGGAATACGGTAATGCCCCAATCGTCTCTCAGCCATTTTAAGCTGTCTTTATTGACAAAATCGCCAAACCATTGCAATCCGTGTGAGCTGATTCCCTTCAGCTGCACCGTTTTGCCGTCTTGATTGACTAGCTGCGTGCCTTTTATGCTTAGCTGGCCATTGATTGATACTGGCGTTTTTGCCCCTTTTGCAGATGCTTTTGGAGCCGTTAAGCCGCCGGTTGCTAGTAATGCAATGAATAAACATACGGTTAAAATAGAGACTGAACGTTTCATATCAGACACTTTTTCCTCCTTCAATCGTTATGTAAAAACAATGCCTAGTATCTTACTGCTCTCCTCCCTTCGCTTTTGTACCACGGACTCATTGTAAAAAGCTTTCTCATGTTTGTCTATCAACCTAATTTCTTGTTTTTAGCCGGCTTAAAAGCCTGTCTATTTGCTCTTTTCGAGTTATGTCAGATACTGCTGACACATGGGGGAACAAAGATAAAAGCATATAATCAGGACTTTACACATGATTATTTTATCAAATCAAAATATTCCGCTTCTTTTAGGCAAATAAAAAGCTGCATTCATTGAAGTGAATGCAGCCGTGTTTTTATGCTTCTTGTCTCTCATCTTCCCATGTTTCAGCGTTTTTCAGACCTGGGATGTTCTTCGATTTGAATACAGGATCAAGTCCTTGTTTACGCTGTTTCGCGTAATCTTTATACGTTTTATAAGCTACGTTTGACAAGAGCGTGATCACAACTAAGTTAATCAGCGCCATAATTCCCATAAAGAGATCCGCCATGTCCCACACAATCTGGAACCCTGCTACACACCCAAAGACAACCATAGCAACAACCGCGATACGGTAAATGTTCAGCCATGTTTTGCTTGTTTTAATAAATTCAATATTTGTCTCACCATAATAGTAGTTTCCGACAACTGAACTAAAAGCGAACAAGAACATAGCGATGGCTATGAAACTAGGAGCCCAGCCTCCAATATGGTGGCTCAGAGCAGCCTGTGTAATCTGTATGCCGTCACCCTTTGGTGTTACACTGTACAGTAAAATGATAAACGCAGTAGACGTACATACGATAAATGTATCGAAAAACACGCCTAATGTCTGAATAAAGCCTTGTTTTGCCGGATGCGAAACATGAGCTATCGCAGCAGCGTTTGGCGCGCTACCCATTCCCGCTTCGTTAGAGAAAAGTCCGCGCTGGGCACCAATGACGATGATAGCTCCCAGTCCTCCGCCGACAACTTGATCAATTCCTAAAGCGTTTTTAACAATAATCGCAATAACACTTGGGAATGCAGAAATATTTGCGAATACAACATATAGCGCAATTAAAATATACAGTCCAGCCATGACCGGAACAATCAATTGTGTCACAGCGACAACACGTTTTAAACCGCCAAAAATAATAAAGGCTGTTAAAACAGCAAGAACAATGGCGACAACAATTTTATTTACATGAAAAGCGCCTTCTAACGCTCCTGCAATTGTATTGGATTGAACAGCGTTAAAAATTAATCCGAATGATACGGTAATTAAGACAGCGAATACGATCCCAAGCCATCTGACTCCAAGGCCTTTTTGAATATAGTAGGCCGGACCGCCGCGGAAATCGTCTCCGTCCTTCACTTTATAAAGCTGTGCCAACGTACTCTCAACAAAGCTTGAAGCCATGCCTACAGCAGCTACAACCCACATCCAAAAGACAGCCCCTGGGCCGCCCGTCGCAATGGCTAAGGCTACACCTGTCAAATTCCCTGTACCGACTCGGGATGCCGCCGAGATAAAAAACGCCTGCATAGATGAGACACCTTTATTTCCATCAGGCTTCTCTCCTACTATTCTGAACATTTCAATAAAGTAACGGAATTGGATAAAACCAAAACGAAGTGTGAAAAATAAACCAAGCCCTACTAAAATATAAAATAAATATTTCCAAATAAAAGCACTTGGAATATTGATTAAGTTATTGAATAAAGACTCCATATTGCCCTCCCGTTTCATCAATTCTTAGTAAATTCAATTTTGATGTTAGATTTTTTAACATGCTGAGTCTTATTATATCACAATATGTCGAATTAGGAAGTTTTTTCGTGAAGATTATTGTTTAGATTGATACTTACTCTCTCGTTCCTCCTTTCTATTATTTTCCTATGAATAAAAAAATTTATGATAAACTTTCATAGAAAAAGTGTTCTCTATTAAAAAGTAAGAATGTTATCTTGACACTTTTATAAATAAAGTGATAAATCCTAAACACCGACCATATCATTTAAAATGTGTTTTTATTCACATCTCAGAACGGGTATACATACACTAATAAAAGCAATTTCTCTTTCAAAAGTAAGCAAAAAGATATATACTTAACAAAGTGAAATTTATTTTTAAATTTAAAAAATCAGGTTTACTTTCAGATTGGGTTAGGGTATTATTATAAGAATATTCAGTAATATTAAAGGGGGGAGATCATTTGAAAAAAGTAACGATACTGAAAGCGTCCATCTTATTCTTGGCGATTGCCAGTTTTCATTTGTTCTCAATTCCCCACGCCTTTGATATCGGCCATCATTATAAAGCCGTAGCCGACCAGCAGGAAATGCATGAGTTGAAAACCGGCCAAAATGCTGATGATGAGAAGAAATCCATCACAGGAGCAATCGCGCTGATTGCTTTATGGGCAATGGCTGTTCTGCTTCTGACCGCTGAAAGCAAAGATACGGGTGACTCCCGCAGGCGCCAGCGGAAAAAAAGCTTTATCCTGGCCAAATTTTATCAATCGTCTTATTTCGGCAAACTTCATGTTCAACATCACCCGATTATATAACGAAAATATGAGGAGGCTGTTAAACATGTTGTTTATCGTAAGAATGGTGATTTTAGGCTTATTTTCTTTCACAGCACTGAATTTATTTGTATGGCAAGGAATTGAATTTGTTCATGCCTTTACAGATCTTTTCACAAGCCATGAAAGCTAATTGAAAACAAACGAAACCCGCTCGCATCATGTGAGCGGGTTTTTTGATGATTTATTCTGTTTGAAGGCGCCAAACAGCTGTGACCCTGCCTGATTCCTCTTCATCAATAAAGAAAGAGCCATTGCTGTATCTGTCGTTTGTCCGCAAGTCTTTTGCCTGAAGTTCCTTTCTGTCGCCTTTTTCCGTTTCCGCCATCAGCCGCTGATCCAAACCACAAGTGAATACTGATACGACACGGTGAGGGTTCTTCTTCAATTCCCTCAGCATCACAACACCGCGTTTTGCACGGGACGTTTTTTCAAACTCGGCAAGACTCATGCGTTTAACCGCTCCCCGTTGTGTGAACAATACAATGGAATCAGATTCCTGAAGGATCTCTCCGGAAACCACAAAGTCATCTTCTTTTAAGTTAATCCCTTTGACACCTGCCGCACGCGCGCCAACTACATTTACTTCATCTTCTCCAAACCATAGGCCGTACCCAAGCTGAGTGGCTATAAAGATCTGGCTTTTCCCATTTGTTACATGTACATTGATCAGTTCATCTTCACCCTTCAGATTTAATGCCACAAGCGCTTTAGAATAACGCTGTGCTTTATAATGGGTGAGTTCTGTCTTCTTCACCATACCGTTTTTCGTAAAGAACAAAAGATACGCCGATGGATCAAATTCTTTTATCGGTATTGCTTTTACAATCGTTTCATCACCATCAATGCTAATCACATTTGAAAAATGCTGGCCCATGTCCTTCCATCTGATATCAGGCAGCTGGTGAACCGGACAGTAAATATAGCTGCCTTTGTTCGTAAAGAGCAGCAGTACATCCGTCGTATTCATTTCGAATTGATGCAGTATCCTATCCGTATCCTTCATTCCAAAATCCTGGCCATTGGAAGCGGCAAATGAGCGCTGGCTCGTCCGTTTTAGGTACCCATCCTTCGTAACGGTCACATATACATCTTCAGACGCAACCATGACTTCAAGGTTAATTTTAATTTCCTCAATTTTCTCTTCAATCACAGAGCGCCGTGTATCTGCATATTTCTTTTTCAGTGCTTTTAAGCTGTTTGTGATCACTTTTAAGAGCTTTTTATCATTGCTCAGAATGGATTCGAGCTCTTCAATTTTTTTATCTAGCTCTTCCGCCTCTTCCTTTAGCGCTGTGATATCTGTATTGGTTAAACGATACAACTGCAATGACACGATCGCTTCAGCCTGAGGCTCTGTAAATTCATATTTCTCTATCAAATTGTTTTTAGCGTCACGTTTGTCGCTTGAAGAGCGGATTGTTGCAATGACCTCATCCAAAATGGATAAAGCTTTCATAAGCCCTTCTACAATGTGATGTCTGTCTTTTGCTTTTTGAAGCTCATAAACGGACCGGTTTGTAACAACTTCCTTTTGGTGGCCGATATATGCATCCAAAATAGCAGGCAGAGTCATCAGCATCGGACGGCGGTTATGAATGGCCACCATATTAAAGTTATAAGTGATCTGTAAATCGGTATTTTTATATAAGAAATGTAAAATGCCCTTGGCATCCGCTTCTTTTTTCAGTTCAATAACCACTCTCAGCCCTGTTCGGTCTGTTTCATCGCGAACCTCTGAAATGCCCTCAACCTTTTTATCAATGCGGAACTCGTCCATTTTTTTCACAAGGTTCGCTTTGTTTACTTCATATGGAATCTCGGTAATGACAATTTGTTCACGTCCGCCTCTGATTCCTTCTATTTCAGCTTTACCGCGGATAATGATTTTTCCTTTTCCGGTTTCGTAAGCTTTTCTTATGCCGTCAACACCTTGAATAATACCGCCTGTCGGAAAATCAGGCCCTTTTATGACTTCCATAAGTTCATCAACAGAACAGGATGGCATTTGGATGCGTTTGATAACAGCATCAATGACTTCTCCGAGATGATGAGGGGGAATGTCGGTCGCATATCCCGCTGAAATCCCGGTAGATCCGTTGACCAATAGGTTAGGAAACATCGCTGGAAGGACGACAGGCTCCTTGCTTGTATCATCGAAGTTCGGGACGAACTCAACCGTATTTTTGTCAATATCCCGAAGAAGCTCAGATGCAATCGGAGATAATCTCGCCTCTGTATAACGCATGGCTGCCGGAGGATCTCCATCGATGCTTCCGTTGTTTCCATGCATTTCGATTAACACATTTCGCACTTTCCAATCCTGGCTCATCCGCACCATTGCTTCATAAACCGAACTGTCACCGTGCGGATGATAGTTACCGATGACGTTACCGACCGTTTTGGCCGCTTTTCTGAAGTTTTTATCAAACGTGTTTCCATCCGTATGCATCGCATACAAAATTCTGCGCTGTACCGGCTTTAAGCCGTCTCTCGCATCCGGAAGCGCCCTGTCTTGAATAATATATTTACTATAGCGCCCAAAACGGTCGCCGATCACCTCTTCTAATGGTAAATCATGAAATAATTCTGGCTGTGACAATCATTAAACCTCCTCAGCGACCGATAAATTTTCATTTTCTAAAATATTGCTTTCTTCATCTAAGCCGAAAGCGACGTTTTTCTCAATCCACTTTCTGCGCGGTTCCACTTTGTCTCCCATTAACGTCGTCACACGTCTCTCTACGCGCGCCGCATCGTCGATTTTAACCCTTACAAGCGTGCGGGACTCAGGATTCATCGTTGTCTCCCACAGCTGGTCTGCGTTCATCTCTCCAAGACCCTTGTATCGCTGAATGGTATAGCCTTTGCCAACTTTTTTCAGGACATCATCCATCTCTTCATCAGACCATGCGTATTCAATGATTTCCTTTTTCCCGCTTCCTTTGCTGACCTTATATAAAGGAGGCAGCGCAATGAACACCTTGCCATGCTCAATAAGCGGCTTCATATAGCGATAGAAAAAGGTGAGAAGCAGCACTTGGATATGAGCGCCATCCGTATCAGCGTCGGTCATAATGATGATTTTGTCGTAGTTGATGTCATCGATTGAGAAATCCGCTCCAACTCCGCCGCCGATCGCATGAATGATCGTATTGATCTCTTCATTTTTAAATATATCAGCAAGTTTCGCTTTTTCCGTATTAATGACTTTACCGCGTAAAGGCAGAACCGCTTGAAATCTGCGGTCTCTCCCCTGTTTGGCTGATCCGCCTGCAGAATCTCCCTCAACAAGATACAACTCATTTTTTGCCGGGTTTCTCGAACCAGCAGGCGTCAGCTTTCCGCTTAATGTCGCTTCGGATTTTTTGCGTTTTTTGCCGCTTCTTGCTTCTTCACGGGCTTTGCGGGCCGCTTCGCGCGCCTGGCTCGCTTTGATGGCTTTTTTAACAAGGAGTGTTGCGGTATCCCGATTTTCCTCTAAAAAGTAAGCAAGCTTCTCTGAAACAATCGCATCAACCGCTGACCTCGCTTCACTTGTACCTAGCTTTCCTTTTGTTTGTCCTTCAAATTGAAGTAGCTCTTCGGGAATGCGGACAGAGATAATGGCTGAAAGCCCTTCCCTTATATCCGTTCCTTCAAGGTTCTTATCTTTTTCTTTCAGCAAAGCCACTTTTCTCGCATATTCATTAAATGCACGTGTCATCGCTGTTTTTGCACCAGACTCATGAGTACCGCCGTCTTTTGTTCTGACGTTGTTTACAAATGACAAGATGTTTTCAGAATAACCGTCATTAAACTGGAACGCAAAGTCGACTTCTATTGAATGATGTTCCCCCTCAAAAGAAACCACTTCAGACAAGGCGTCTTTTTCTTCATTTAAGTAAGCGACAAACGCTTCTATGCCGTTTTCGTAATAAAAGACCTCATGCTGGTCATTGCGCTCGTCAATCAGCTCAATTTTTAATCCTTTTAACAAAAACGCAGATTCTCTTAAGCGCTCAGAAAGCGTCTCAAAATTATAAGTTGTTGCACTGAACATCGTTGGATCTGGCTTAAAATGCGTAAGCGTTCCTGTCTTTTTTGTTTTGCCGATTTTTTCGAGAGATGTAACCGGTTTTCCTCCATTTTCAAACCGCTGCTGATAAATGAAACCGTCCCGCTCAATGGTTACCGTCAGCCATTCAGATAAAGCGTTTACGACTGATGCACCAACTCCGTGCAGCCCTCCGCTCGTCTTATAGCCGCCTTGGCCGAACTTTCCTCCGGCATGAAGCACCGTTAAAATCACTTCAGGGGTTGGTTTGCCGAGCTTATGCATTCCAGTTGGCATGCCGCGGCCTCTATCCTGTACGGAAATACTGTTGTCTTTATGTATTTTGACGATGATGTGATCTCCATGGCCCGCAAGCACCTCGTCGACAGAGTTATCTACGATTTCATAAACCAAGTGGTGCAAGCCCCGCGCGTCAGTAGAACCAATATACATACCCGGCCTTTTCCTGACGGCCTCAAGGCCTTCGAGCACCTGTATGGCATCTTCGTTGTAATCAAATTGCTGTTTTCTAGCCAAACGTACAAACCCCTTTCAAAAACTACATTGTCTTTCTCTTTTTTTCAGTGTTGCGCATCAATTGTATAAAATATGTTTTATAAAACCTTATCTTAAGCCGGTACTGCTTGGACTCCTCATTATAACCAATATGTTTGCGATCGCAACATAAAGCCAACGAATCAGTTTGCAAAACATCAGTAAGTGCTGTTTTCACACCATGAGAACGTATGTTTGTTTATTATATATAAAGCAGCAGACCTTCACAAATTGAACGGTCGAAACCCAGTTAGACAAGGTATTCAAAAAAAGCTGTTCAAGCTTTATTGTATCTGTTTCATCGCAATACGCAAACAATATCTTAAAATTAAAAAGCAAAAATCCTTGAATTCACAAGGATTTTTGCAGTTCTGCACCTATTTTGTTACTGCGTGCGCCACTTTTATGCACAGATCCATGATAACGGTTCTGTCTTTTTCCTTTAGCATCTTGTAAGCTTCGTCGTTGACCAGCCCTTGCTGTGCCCAAAATACCGGAGCATCTGTCTCCAAAAACTCTTCCGCAACGCCTGGCAGCTGTTCTGAGCGCCGGAATACATTGACGATGTCAACAGGACCGTCAATCTCTTTTAAAGAAGAGACGGCTTTGACACCAAGCGCCTCATCAATTGTCGGGTTGACAGGAATGATGTCATAGCCCGCATCCTGCATCGCTTTTGAAACCATATGAGACGTTCTATCCGGCCGGTCTGAAAGCCCGACTACCGCTATTCGCTTGCTTCTATCAAGAATCTCTTTTATTTCCGCTTTGGTAGGGTTTTGCATCCTGTACCACTCCTTTTTTATCTATTTTACACGATCAAAATGAAAGAAATCAAAAGATGATGTATGTTTGTGTGGATTTGTAAGCAAACTTTACAAAAAACTTGTCATCAGATCATGACATCTCGTGTTAAAATAAAAAGAAGGGACTTTGAAAAAGGAGAAATGTAGATGTTAATTGCTTTATTGATTATTTTGGCCTACCTGATAGGCAGCATTCCATCTGGCTTAATTGTGGGCAAGCTTGCCAAGGGAATCGATATTCGGGAACACGGCAGCGGCAACCTAGGCGCAACCAACGCATTCCGTACGCTGGGCGTAAAAGCTGGTTCCGTCGTCATCGCCGGAGATATATTGAAAGGGACGCTGGCAACTGCATTGCCTCATCTCATGCATGTTGATATTCATCCGCTTCTTGCAGGAGTGTTTGCAGTTTTAGGCCATGTGTTTCCTATTTTCGCCAAATTTAAAGGCGGCAAAGCCGTGGCAACGTCCGGAGGCGTTTTGCTATTTTACGCACCTTTGTTATTTATCACGATGGTCGCGGTATTTTTCATCTTTTTATACTTGACTAAATTTGTTTCCCTGTCATCGATGTTAACAGGAATCTATACTGTGATATATAGTCTCTTTGTCCATGACAAGTATTTATTGATTGTTGTTACCCTGCTCACTATTTTTGTGATATACAGACACCGGGCGAACATTAAACGAATTATCAATAAAACAGAACCTAAAGTAAAGTGGTTATAAACGTAAAAACCTTCTCTTTTGACACAGAATAGCCTAATACGTTTATAATAGAGAAAATTCAAAAGAAGAACAAAGGGGTGTTCTGTTATGAATATGACAATTAAAGAAGACGCACTGAACTGGTATAAAGAAGAGCTTGATTTAGAAAGCGGAGACCAGGTTCGCTTTTTCGTCCGCTACGGCGGCTGCAGCAATGTACAAAAGGGGTTTTCCCTCGGTGTGGCGAAAGATGCTCCACAAGAGGCTGGAGCCACTGCAGAAGCCGGCGGCATTACCTTCTTTATTGAAGAGAGTGATCTATGGTACTTCGATAACCACGACCTTCTAGTCAGCTACTCAGAGGACGCTGACGAACCGGTTTTTGAATACCAATAAAAAAGGAACGCACATCACGTGCGTTCCTTTTTTTATAAATGAAATCTTTTAAGATGATCGGTCAGGTTCTCTTGTTCCAAGATATACTTCTGTGTTTCACCCAGCAAATCAAAGTGAGGAAATTCACTTTTTTTATGTATCCATTCTTTTTTTAAACCGTACGCCGCTCCCCATTGAATCAGCTTATCAATATCTGCACAGCCTGCTTTTGTCACAGTCTTTGCTTCCGGGAACCGGTCATCCAGCCAGTAATGTGTTAAAAATGCGATGTCTCCTCTTTTCACTGCTTGTTTCCACCGGTTGAGTTCCTCCCGCTTCACACCAAACGCCATATTTCGTTCACTTCCCTATTTTCTGGCCTTTTCATATGCTGCGTGCCAATCAGGAAAAGCTTTACGGAACTGAATAGGCTTAAAGCTTTCTTTATCCACACAAATATGAGATGAGGTGGCTTCTATAGAAAGCTCACCGGCCGGATTATAAATATGATAACCATAGACGGTTTTAAACCCGTTGTATTCCTCTATCCATGTATGCACAACCGCGGTTTCTCCGTAATGAAGCGGCTTTTTATAGGAAATATTGATATCAACGACTGGTGAGAGAACGCCTCTCTTTTCCATATCACTGTACAAAAAGCCTAAATCTTTAATGAGAGCCGTTCTGCCGACCTCCATCCACACAAGATAATTTGCGTGATAGACAATCCCCATTTGATCTGTTTCTGCATAACGCACTTCTATTTCTTTTTTTGATACCTGCAAGATTACTCTGCTCCCTTAACGTCAATTTAGCCTCATTTTACCATAATCAAATCAGAAAGAAAAAAACCAGGTTTCCCTGGTTTTTATGAACGGTATCCGTTTTGTCTCGCTGCGGATTCGTCTTGAATTTCATTGCGAAACGCTTCAATGCTCTGTTCGCGTCTAGCATTTTTTTCTTTGATGTGCTGCTTGTCGTCTCCTGAAGCAAATTCCATTGATGCTTCTGCTTCTTCCATGTTTTCGATTGTATTTTGAACCATATCCTGCAGTTTTTCTACATTATCAGAACGATCATCAGGATTAGGGTGCTGATATTGATTTCGGTTTTTTGTCATGTGGATGAACCTCCTAAATATATACTCGATTCGCGTTACTCGCCTTTTGTCTGCATGATGATCGGCTGCTGTCCGGACTTATCCTGCATTTTTTCCCCTTTATTGGCTCTATATTTTACAGGCTTCGTACCCAAGTGGCTTGGAGCAAATTGAGGCTGACCGTTTTTCTTGTTGTTTCCCATGTTTATCCCTCCTCAATAGATAGGATTCTCAAAAGGAGGGGTAAACATGAATACAATTTAAAGGTTATTTTTGCTTAAATCGCTGTTCAAGCTTTTCTTCAAGCTGATGTAAATACTCTGTATTGGTCATCAGCTCTTTTTTGTTTTCCATGACGAGCTCATGAAACGAACGCTTTCTCATCTTCTTCACTCTTCTCACCTCCGCATATTCATTTATTTTTTCCAATTCTGAAAACTTGTAAGCATACCTGAACATAAAAAAACTGAATCTAATCAAGATCCAGTTTTTGTTTCATTTCTTTTTTTGTCATGGTGCCGATATGGATGTCTTGAATCATGCCATTTTCATCTAAGATATATGTTGTTGGGTATGACATCACGTTATAGTCAGCATTGATCCCTTTTTTATCAATCAGAATAGGAAATGTTAATTCATACGTATCAGCAAATGCCTGAACCTGTTTCTCGCTTTTCTCAGCTGAAGTGAAATTAACCGCAACAACTGATAGTTCGTCAGCGTGTTCTTTTTGCAGCTGTTCCATCGCTGGCATTTCCTGACGGCAAGGTTTACACCAAGTTGCCCAAAAATTAAGGAGGACTTTTTTGCCTTTTGTGTCTTGTAAAGAGCTTCTCTCTCCTGATAACGTTTTCAAAGAAAAATCGGGTGCTTGCTGTCCCTCTTCAATTCCGACTTCTTTTTTGCTGTATGTTTGATACAAATTCCACCCCGTATAACCGGCAAGCACAATGAGCAAGATCCCTGCGAGCCATTTTTTCATCATATGCCACCTCCGCAGCACACTTTGTCATAAAAAGAAGAGAAAGCGACATGCCTTCTCTTCCTATCAATTCATCAGGACTGTTTCATTTTTTCACGAAGCACCATTTGCAGGATGCCGCCATGGCGATAGTAATCAATTTCAACTTCACTATCAAAGCGGACAAGTGCTTTAAATGTTTTTACATTTCCATCTTCATCAATCGCTCTTACCGTAACGATATCACGAGGACGTACGCTTTCATCAACATCTACCTCGATCACTTCTTTACCGGTTAAGCCGAGAGTTTCCGCATTTTCACCTTGTTTAAACTGAAGCGGCAGCACACCCATGAATACGAGGTTGCTTCTGTGAATTCTTTCAAAGCTCTCAGCAATAACTGTTCTGATGCCGAGAAGATTTGTTCCTTTTGCCGCCCAGTCACGCGAAGATCCCATACCGTAGTCTTTTCCAGCTAATACGACAAGACCGGTTTTATCTTCTTTGTATCTCATGCACGCATCATAGATTGATGCTACTTCACCAGTCGGCCAGTACGTTGTAAATCCGCCTTCGGTACCCGGCGCGATTTGGTTTTTGATGCGGATGTTGGCAAATGTTCCTCTCATCATGACTTCATGGTTTCCGCGGCGGGAGCCGTAGGAGTTAAAGTCACGAGGAGAAACCCCTTTCTCTTGCAAGTACTTACCGGCAGGCGTGTCTTTTCCGATTGCCCCCGCAGGAGAAATATGGTCCGTTGTGACGGAATCGCCAAATTTACCGACAACACGCATACCTTTCAATGGTTCAACCTTGCCTGGTTCAACAGACATTTCTTCGAAGAATGGCGGGTTCTGAATGTATGTTGACTCATTATCCCATTTATATAACGCTTCATCTGTCGTTTCAATTTCATTCCAGCGCTTGTTGTCGTCAAATACCGTTTCATACTCTTTGCGGAAGAGCTCAGGTGTCACAGTTTGCTTAACAAGTGAATTGATTTCGTCCATTGACGGCCAAATATCGTTAAAGTAGACGTTTTGACCATCTTTGCCCACACCGATCGGATCGGTTTTCAGGTTAATATTCACCGTTCCAGCCAGCGCGTATGCCACAACAAGCGGCGGAGAAGCAAGATAGTTGCCTTTAACAAGCGGGTGAATACGTCCTTCAAAGTTACGGTTTCCGGATAGGACCGATGTAATCAGAAGATCGTTTTTCGCAACCGCTTCTTCGATTTCTGGTGAAAGCGGACCTGAGTTTCCGATACATGTTGTACATCCATACCCAACAAGGTTAAAACCAAGCTCTTTCATATATGGAAGAAGGCCTGAATTCACAAGATATCCTGTAACGACTTTAGAACCCGGTGCAAGTGACGTTTTCACGTAATTAGGCACCTTAAGCCCTAATTCAACCGCTTTTTTCGCCACGAGTCCGGCTCCGATCAGAACGTACGGGTTTGATGTATTCGTACAGCTTGTAATTGCGGCAATGGCAATCGCACCCGTTTTCATCATTGTTTCTTCACCGTTAAGGAGTTTAAACTGAATTTCTTTGTCTTCTTCTTCAGCTTGTAAACCGAATCCTTGGTTACCCGCAGGGCTGACCAAATGTTTTTTGAACGTTTCCTGCATAGCAGAAAGCGGGATTAAATCCTGAGGGCGCTTTGGACCTGATAAGTTTGCTTCAATTTGAGACAGGTCAATTTCAACCACATCAGTAAATGAAGGTTCTTCCGCATCAGGAGTGTAGAACAAGCCATTGCTTCTGCAATATGCTTCGACGACATCAATATGTTCAGGATCGCGGCCTGTCAGGCGCATGTAGTTGAGCGCTTCTTCATCCACTGGGAAGAATCCACATGTCGCCCCGTACTCCGGAGCCATGTTCGCAATTGTTGCACGGTCTGCAAGCGGCAATTCAGCAACTCCCGGTCCGAAGAATTCAACAAACTTGCCGACAACACCTTTTTCACGCAGCACCTGGGTCACTTTTAACGCCAAGTCAGTAGCCGTTGTTCCGTTCGGAAGCTTTCCGACAAGTTTCGCGCCGATTACCTCAGGAACAGGGAAGTAAGAAGGCTGTCCAAGCATTCCCGCTTCAGCCTCAATTCCGCCGACACCCCATCCGAGAACACCGATACCGTTAATCATTGTTGTATGTGAATCTGTTCCGACAAGCGTATCAGGATACGTGACAAGCTCGCCGTCTTCTTCAATGGCATGGACGACACTTGCCAGGAACTCAAGGTTTACCTGGTGGACGATACCTGTTGCAGGCGGCACTGCCTGATAATTATTAAACGCTTTCTTTGCCCAGCTCAAAAATTTGTAGCGCTCTGCATTTCTTTCGAATTCTAAGTCCATGTTAATCGCTAACGAATCTTCCGTGCCGGCTTTATCAACCTGTACAGAGTGGTCGATAACAAGATCAACAGGAATTTCAGGATTGATTTTATCAGGATCTCCCCCGACGGCTGCCATCGCTTTACGCAGTGAAGCGAGGTCTACTACCGCCGGAACCCCTGTAAAGTCTTGTAAAATAACACGAGATGGTTTAAACGGAACGTCGATTTCCTTTAATTCGGCAGTTCCCCATTTTGCCAAATTTTCCACATGTTCTTGTTTGATCACGAATCCGTCAACTTGACGCAATACAGATTCTAAAAGAACTTTGATGGAATAAGGAAGCTTCGAAACCTTCCCGACCCCTGCATCTTCCAATGCTTTTAAAGAGTAATAATGATATGTTTTCCCATTTGTAGTAAACGTTTTTCTCGCTTGGAAAACGTCTTTTGCCGCAGTTTTTTGCTCGTTTGCCATTCTCCAAAATCCCCCTTCAGATCAGATCATTCTCAGATGAACGTAAATTCCATCACAATTTTCTCACAATTTCATATTAAAACAAAATCATACATAAGTAAATATCAATGTTTTTATCAAATACAATAAGTTGGCCTTATCGGACAAATGTACCGGTAATTATTGCTGTTTATGATCTCTCATAGAACGCAACAAAAGAAGCCATATTATGACGGAGGTGATAATGGTGGTCAAAAGAAAAGCGAATCACGTCATTAACGGAATGAATGACGCAAAAAGCCAAGGCAAAGGCGCCGGCTACGTCGAAAACGACCAGCTTGTACTGACTGAAGCGGAACGCCAAAATAATAAGAAAAGAAAAACCAATCAATAACAACGAACTCTTTTCAGGAGGTTCTCATTTTATGACCAATAAAAATACTAGTAAAGATATGCATAAGAACGCCCCTAAAGGACACAATCCAGGCCAGCCGGAGCCACTTAGCGGAAGCAAAAAAGTGAAGAACCGGAACCATACCAGACAGAAGCACAATTCAAGCCACGATATGTAAAAAAAGCAGACCTCAGTGTCTGTTTTTTTATGTGTTCACCCATTTCTGATCCGCCGCATATGATGGAAAGCAAGGTTGATATGTGGAGGAATGCTTCCATGACCCATTCGAAACGTAATGACGCTAATGATTTCGATAGTATGGATGAATGGCTTCGGATATTCTTTGAAGATCCCTTCGCCTGGTACGACGAAACATTGCCTATTGATTTATATGAAACAAGTCAGCAATATATTATCGAAGCGGATTTGACTTTCTTGCAGCCGACACAAGTAACCATTACCCTGTCTGGATGCGAGTTCATCTTAAAGGTTAAATCATCAGGACAGACCTTTGAAAAACAAATGATGCTTCCTTTTTATTTACATGACAAAACCATTCAAACTGAATGCGAAAACCAAATACTCACAGTTGCCGTTAATAAAGAAACAGAAAAGGATTCTTCTTTTTCTCTTCAATTTCCTCTTAGCTAACATAAAAAGTCACTTTCATCCCCTATTATGAAAGTGACTTTTTTTCCGTCCGTTTATCGTCAAATACCCTCTAGTGCCTCTCCCATGGCCAAATAGCAGATTCACTATACAATAGAGTATGATCTACTATCTCTTTTGACTAGACGTCTATCACTTTTTTCTATTCTTTTTTTCCTGTGTTCTTCTAATCTCTCTTCGTATACAATATGGTTAGAATAAGGGGGTATGATTGATGCTGGAAGGCTGGTTTTTGTGGTTTATTCTGTTTTGGGTGATCACGATGGTTGTCTTATTATCAATCGGCGGCTTTTTTATGTTTCGAAAGTTTTTAAAGCGTTTGCCAAAAGAAGACGGCAGGTCAGAGCTCGATTGGCAGGATTACTATATCGAAAAGAGCAGGGACCTGTGGAGCAATGAAAACAAACAATTTCTTAATGAATTGGTTTCTCCGGTTCCGGAGCTGTTCAGAGATGCAGCAAAAGCCAAAATCGCGGGTAAAATCGGTGAGCTTGTATTAAAAGAAAAGGCAGCAAAGATTGATCAGCAGCTTATGATCAGAGGCTATATTCTCGCAACTCCTAAAAGAGACCACACCTTCTTAAAAAGACATCTGAGAGACAAAAAAATTGATCTCGAACCATATCAAGCTCTTCTTAAATAAAAACCTTTCCTGGAGGAAAGGTTTCAGCGTGTCGACAAACCCTCGCATTCGTTGTCAGTCCTGCGCGTTGGTGCTCACGAATCATAACATTCGCTCCGCTCCAATGCTCGTCCTTCCTAGACTTCAAGGGTTTTCAATCACGCTGAAAAGATGACAAAGTCCTAAAACAAAAAACGTTTTAGGACTTTGTCATCTATCTGAAACCTTTCCTGAATAGAGGAAAGGTTTTTTAATGCATTTGAATATTAGCTGACTGCAGCTCATTATGAAGTTTTCGGTATGACAAGTACATGGCGATTCTCCATGGCACAATCATACCGAAAGCCAGAATCCAGAACATTCCGCTCAGGGCGCCGTAATCAATTGATGTGCTCAAGATCGATTTCATGACGATTCTGATCACCAAAAGGCCGACCAATATAAATACAAATGCTTTCGAGCGTTTCATGTAAATTTCATTATTTTTAATTTCAAATTTAGACGTTTTAATGAGAAAAATAGAGAAAATCACGCCTAAAGTGATTGATTCTAAAAATTCTGCTCCAGTTACCCAAAATACCGGAAATAAAAACATTAACGCCCCCGTGCTCATAAAAATCGGCGGAAGAATGATCTTTTTCGGCGAAACGGGCTTATCAGAAGACTTTATTCTGACCACCATCACAGCTACAGCCATTAACACAGCAAGGATCGATGAAACTATAATCATCATATTTATCATTCCTTTATTTCTAGGAGTGTTGATACTATATACTATACTCCAAAACAATAAAAAAAACCATTTGAAAAGAAATGACGTTAATGTCCCATAACACGGCTGACAGCTTCTAGCACTTTTGTTTCCTCAAACGGCTTGACAATAAAATCTTTTGCCCCTAGTTCAATCGCTTCCGTTACAATTCTTTGCTGGCGCATAGCGGTGCACATGATAACCTTCGCTTTTGGATCGAAGGTTAAGATATCACGAAGCGACTTAATGCCATTTTTCACTGGCATTGTAACATCCATTGTCACGATGTCTGGCCGCAGTGTTTTATACAGGTTCGCTGCTTGCTCGCCGTCCGCCGCTTCGCCTGCGATTATGTAATTTGCCTCTTCCAAGATCTCTCTGAGTTTCACTCTCATGAACTTGGCGTCGTCTACAACTAAAACTCTTGTCATATTCCCCTCCAAAACTCGATTTCCATAGATAATAGTCTTATTGTACCAAAAACAACAGCATGAGTAGTAGTGCGAAAGTAATTTATCTCAAAAACCAGTAAATCCTCCAAATAGATCCGACAGCAAAATAATGATCAGGCTCATCCAATTGAAGAATAATAGCACCCCGATCACAATCATCAAGACGCCGCCTGCTTTCATGATCAAAAGCTGGTTCTTTCTTATCCATTTCAGCTTTGTGATAAAAAAAGACATTAAAAGAAACGGAAGAGCAAAACCGAGTACATATAACATCATGTACGGCACCGCTGAGTCTGGATTTGTGTTTGCAAGCGTGATAACGGCCGCTAATATCGGACCGGTACATGGCGTCCATCCCGCCGCAAATGCCATTCCGATTAAGATGGAACCTAAAAACCCGCCTGGCTTATGCTTAAAATGGATTCTCCGCTCTTTCATCATCGCCTCAGGCCGGAACACGCCAAGTGTAATGAAACCGAACAAAATAATAAGCAACGCGCCAATTTGCCGAATCGCATCGTGATAATCCCTAAACAGGCTGCCAATAAACGATGTTCCATAGCCTAAAGCAATAAAAATGACTGAAAAACCAAGCAAAAAACACAAAGTATGAAACAAGCTTCTTCTCTGGAGCAGCAGCTTTTCTGTTTTCACATCATCCATGCTGACCCCTGTAATATATGACAAGAAAGCTGGATAAAGCGGCAGGCAGCAAGGCGAAATAAAAGATAAAAATCCCGCTCCGAATGTCAAAAAATAATTCACGTCTCCCATGTCATCATCCCTTCACGATTTGACACTCCTTCAAATGACAAAATCATTTCATTTTTTTAACACTTTCACTTGAAGGATTTCTATTTTTAGAAAAAACTTATATAATTTAATTTGACATTGAGATATTGTACTCCTTCTCATTTGAAAATTAGTATAAAAATGGATATAATATAAACATTCACTTTGAAGATCTAATGTATGAAAGGATACATCCCTGTGATTAAAGAGCATCTATTAAATGAAATCGAAAAAAAAAGAGCAGAGCTGCTGCAAATTGTCATGGCGAACGGAATGACATCTCATATTACGATAGAGCTCAGTCAGGAGCTTGACCATCTTCTCATACAATATCAAAAGCAGCGCCTTCGAGCAGTAGCGGGTGACGAATGATTGCAAAATAAAAACCCGTTAAGGGTTTTTATTTTATAACCATGTTTCTCTATATCATAATCTTTACGTATTATTTCGTTTGATTATTCATGGCTTTCATCATTTGATTGATTTTCTTTTGAGAAGGTTTCATTCCCATTTGCATCATCATCATGCGTAACATTTGTTCATTAATAGGCGGATTCTTTTTAAGATAGCTCATCATATATTTACGAGCAATAAAAAACCCGAGTGCAACACCTATGAGCAATGCAACAACGCCCACTAGGATGCCAACCCATAAAGTCATTTTATTTCCTCCTTCATGTTGTCTAGTTTAAAGTGTACTAAACCAAAAGCTATTATACAACATTTACATCTCTTTTTCTTCGGTTTTAGACAAAATTTCTTTCTTTCACCGGATTTAGCCATCCATAACGCTTCGAATTGAAATCCATTGCCAGAAAGCACGGACTTATTTTTCTCAACACTTCAAAGAAAATCGTTTCTGCCTCGTAATGTCCCGAAGCCACAATTTCTATCATGTTCTCTTTCATCATTAACGTCGCGTGGCCTTTTGCTTTTGGCAAAGCTAATCTATAAATATAATCCAGCTGCCTGTAATCCACATTGCTTAAATTCATTTTTAACCGCTGATGCATATGTAAAATCGGGATTGGCTGTGTAATATATTGAATCTGTTTCTCTGTCATTTCATACCGCTGCTTTGTTAGGCTTGTCCAATGATAGTCTTGAAACAGCTCAAATATAATCGATTCCCGTCCGAAATAGTGGTTGGCAAATTCCTCTTTTATCAGGTACGTATAGTAGTGACGTTCCATCTTTTCATCCCCTTTTCAGCAGCAAGTGATTTGCACTCTATTATACAAAAGAAGAAAAGAAAGAATTGTCTATTACTGTTAAACAGCCAATACTATTTTTGTCGGATATACAAGAAAAAGAGGATGATTTGACTCATCCTCTTTGAAAGACTTACTTATTGAGTAGTGCTTTGACTCGGTTCACTACGTTTGGAACTGAGAAGCCGTATTCATTGATGATGGTTTCACCAGGAGCGGATGCACCGAAGCGGTCTATGCCGAGCACATCTCCCTCAAGTCCTGTGTATTTGCCCCATCCGAATGATGCGCCCATTTCAATTGCAAGACGTTTTTTCACATCTGCAGGAAGGACGGCGTTCTTATATTCAATTGATTGTTTGTCAAAACGGTCCATTGATGGCATGCTGACAACAGAAACATCGATATTTTCTTTTGCCAATTCAGCCTGCGCTTCAATCGCAAGACCTACCTCAGAGCCTGAAGCGATGAGAAGAGCGTCAGGTGTTTCGTTTTTAGGTTTAGAAACGACATACGCACCTTTTTCTACTCCTGCCAATGCTTCTTCAGATGTTTGGTCAATTGTCGGAAGGTTTTGGCGTGTCAATACTAGCGCTGTTGGCTGTTCAGTGCTTTGCACCGCGAGCTTCCATGCTGCCGCTGTCTCATTGCCATCTGCAGGACGGATCAAGGAAAGATTAGGCATTGCACGGAGTGAAGCAAGCTGTTCAACAGGCTCGTGTGTCGGGCCGTCTTCACCAACCGCAATACTGTCATGTGTGAAGACATATGTGACAGGAAGACCCATTAATGCTGCAAGGCGAATCGCCGGACGCAGGTAGTCAGAGAAGACGAAGAAAGTCCCGCCGAATACACGAAGTCCGCCATGGAGCGCCATGCCATTTAATGCTGCACCCATCGCAAATTCACGAACACCAAACCAGAAGTTCTTGCCTGAGTAATCAACCGCTGTAAAATCACCTTCATTTTTAATTGTTGTTTTGTTTGAACCCGCCAGGTCAGCAGATCCTCCAACAAAGAAAGGAATTTTTTTCGCAAGTCCGTTAAGAACTTCACCGGAAGATGCACGGGATGCCAAGCTGCTTCCTTTTTCATAAACAGGAACCTCTTGATCCCAATCATTCGGAAGCTCTCCTTTGATTGCCAGTTCAAGCTGTTCAGCAAGTTCAGGATAAACTTCTTTATATTTATTGAATTGGGCATTCCATTCTTGTTCCTTTTTCTCGCCTGACTCTTTAACCGCTTCAGCGAAATGCTCATAAACTTCTGAAGGAACGTAAAAATCTTCTTCATACGTCCACGCGTATGCTTCTTTTGTTAATTTGCTTTCCTCTTTACCAAGCGGAGCACCGTGAACACCGGATGTGCCGGCACGGTTAGGTGAACCAAATCCGATCGTTGTTTTCACTTCGATTAATGTAGGTTTCTTTTCATTTTGGCGTGCTTTTTCAATAGCCGCTGTTAATTCTTCAATATTGTTTCCATCCTCAACATATAGAACTTCCCAATTCATTGCTTCAAAACGCTGCTTCACATTTTCAGAGAATGAACGGTCGAGATCTCCATCAAGAGAAATATCATTAGAATCGTATAATACGATCAGACGGCCAAGCTGAAGGTGGCCTGCAAGTGAAGCTGCTTCAGAAGAAATACCTTCCATTAAATCACCATCACCGCAGATACTGTATGTATAATGATCGACTACGTTAAATGAATCGCGGTTGTAAGTTTCCGCTAAATGGCGTTCAGCGATAGCCATTCCGACAGCCATGGCAATTCCCTGGCCGAGCGGACCTGTTGTCGCATCAACACCGGCAGTATGTCCGAATTCCGGATGTCCAGGTGTTTTGCTGCCCCACTGGCGGAATCCCTTAAGATCTTCGATGCTCAAATCAAACCCGCTTAAATGAAGCATGCTGTATAAAAGTGCTGATCCATGTCCGGCAGATAAAACAAAACGGTCACGGTTAAACCAGCCAGGGTTTGACGGACTTACGTTCAAAAATTTTGTCCATAGTGTGTATGCCATTGGAGCTGTCCCCATTGGCATACCTGGGTGACCAGAATTTGCTTTTTCAATAGCGTCTATTGAGAGTGTGCGAATGGTAGCAACCGATTTCTTTTCAATTGTATCCATAATAATCCCCTTCCTTATGTGTTGTACCCTTACATCATAAATGTCTGACGACTTTTTCTCAACTGTTTCAGCTTAAAATTGAGAGAAACTTGTTGAAATTTGTAACATAAAAGTTTTGCTTATAGTATATGCAAAAGAGGAATACGTTATTGCCGTATTCCTCCTATATTAGTGAAGTTTATTATGTCTTTTTTCTTTTTTAAGTTTTTCTGGTGTAACATCATTGCCTTCTGGGTCAATGATTTTCACACTTTTTAAAGTGTTTTTCATAGAAGAGCGAAAACCTTTCAGGTACTCTTGACGAAGCTTTTGCTGTTCGGCTTTTTCTTCTTCTGTTATAACGCCAGCTTTGGCCTTGGCAGCAAGTTCATTAATTCTGGCAATTTTTTCGTTTGAAATCATGTTAAACTCCTTTATTGCATTTTGCCTATATACTACTAGATCAAAAAGAGTTTTACAACTGATTCAATCGGCTGTATCATCATTCTCTATGTATTCCTGAAACCGCCGGTGGACTGTCGCTTTAGACACATCATAGCCAAACCCTCTGAGCGTAGCCGCAATTTCTGAGAACGTCAGTTTATTCGCCCTTAAGCGGACAATTTCTGAGATGGGCACCTCTATTCTTTCTTTTCCGCTGTTTTCATGTTGGTTTTTCAGGTTTTTTTGCGGTTTAAAACCGTTTTTCACTGCACGTTTCATGCCCCGCTTGATTTTCATGTTGTGAATTTTCCGCTGGTACTCTTCCACAATGCTGACGATCTCCAGCACCATCGAATCAGCCTCCGATAACTCCAGTTCGCCTTTGTGAGCGGTTGTATAGACTTTCACACCTTCTCTATAGATGCAATGAAGCAGTGCGATTTTTGCATTTCCCCGTCCGAGCCTAGTTTCATCCTGAACCAAAATGACATCAATTTCAAAATTCTTGATCTCATCAAGCAGCCCAAATACACCATCCCGATCCATTTCATATCCGCTTGCTTTTTCGGAAATCACTTTGACGACTTCCATACCGTTCTCGGCCGCAATGGCCGTAAGCTCCTCCTCCTGCCGCTTTAATGACGTCTCCTGCTGTTCTTTATTTGTGCTTACGCGGGCATAAATGAGTGCTTTCATTTTTCCTATCTTTCCTCTCTATCTTACAGTTGCCAATTCATATGCATCCTGATGCTTTTTTTTCAACGGAATCACCAATTCATCTCCCGCCTGGATATCAGTCGTCTGAAGATAATTCTTATCAGCTACCCATTCAATAAAATCTTGTTTGTTCATTTTCTTTTTATCTGTTACCTGGTCAGCTATAGACCAAAGTGTATCGCCTTGCTGGACTTCTATTTTAACATACTGATCAAGCTCCTGGCCGCTGCTTGTATATGACAGCAAAAGGATAATCGCGCTCAAAATCACTGTGAACAGACCGACAAAAATAATAGATTCTTTACCCATGATCATAACCTCCAACAGGAATGTTTGTTCGCTTTTTTATAACTTCAGTATATACGAACAAATGTTTCTGTCAATTGTTTTTTTCGAACCTATGTTTGTACTGTCAGGAAAATCATGCTATAATCTTCTTAAAATCGACGTTTTGAGGTGCGAAAAATGACGAAGCTATCAAAAAGGCAACTTGATATCCTCAGTTTCATTAAAGCAGAGGTTAAATCAAAAGGATATCCGCCTTCCGTAAGAGAGATCGGAGAGGCTGTCGGGCTTGCGTCCAGCTCAACTGTCCACGGCCACTTGGCCCGTTTGGAAACAAAAGGGCTGATTAGACGAGATCCGACAAAACCAAGAGCAATAGAAATTCTTGATGAAGAAGTAGACATTCCGCAAAGCCAGGTCGTTAATGTACCGGTCATCGGGAAAGTCACGGCGGGATCTCCTATTACAGCAGTAGAAAATATTGAAGAATATTTTCCGCTTCCCGACCGTATGGTTCCCCCAGACGAGCATGTGTTTATGCTTGAGATTATGGGAGACAGTATGATTGATGCAGGTATTCTCGATAGGGATTATGTCATCGTTAAACAGCAAAACACAGCGAACAACGGGGAAATTGTCGTTGCGATGACAGAAGATGATGAGGCTACGGTAAAACGTTTCTATAAAGAGAATACTCACATTCGCTTACAGCCTGAAAACCCAACGATGGCACCGATCATCTTACAGAATGTCAGTATTCTAGGGAAAGTGATTGGCGTGTTCAGAACCGTCCATTAATCTATTGAACTATCAAATGATGAAATACCCCCCTCTTCCTTGATGAAGAGGGGGGTTCTTGTATAAAAAAAAGCAGGCTCGCCCTGAATTATAGGGGCGAGCCTGAATAGGAGGAAAAAGAACATCATGTTTACACCACAATTATCCATCAATTGATTGTTGAAGTCAAGAAATATTCTTTCCCTCAGGAAACTTTTTATCAAAATGCTGTCTATCAAATTTAGACGTAATCTGCTTAAAAAGGTTTCATGTTTAGGTCGGGGAATGATATGGCCTCAGATATTATCGAGGGAGCGCGGCGATTAAATTTATATGGAAAATTTAGTACATAGTATAGTTAGTTCTTCTTAATGTAAAAAAAACAGCTCACCGTATGATCATGAGCTTCAATTCAATCAAAATGAAAATATTGAATACCATAACTCCCTTTTACCCGAACTTTTGTACAGTTTTCCGAATGTTCTTCCGCAAAGATACGGTATCGATGAAATGGATCAATTGAAATCTTATCTTGAGCACTAAAATCAAACCAGTTGCCTCTGAATTGTTTCGTGCTCAGCGTGGTATATTGCCCGGTAAGCCCCATCCGTTGAAGTTTAAACTCAACCGAACAACTTTTAGCTCCCAAGATCGTAAACTGATAGCCTAAAAAATACTCGATAGCCGGAACATCACTGATGTTTTCCAAAACAAACGACTTAGTGTTGTCATTTAAAGTAAAGTCGGTTTTGTGATCAAACTCTAATGCTGACGCATCTGTACAAATGCCTAAAAAACACGCCAAAACTGCCGTTAAAACCACTATTTTCATTTTCAATCAAACCCCTTCCTTACCATATTTTACTCTTTCCTCACGTTTATGTATATGTTCTTTGGGAAATCTCGAGGACGCTTCAATCATAAAATTTCATGTGTGTTTTTTCCTGTATATAAAACTGAAGTCTGTCTTGAAGGGTTCCAGTATGAAATTCAAATTTATGGCCGTCAGGGTCGGTAAAATAAATAGACTTTCGATCGCGTTCATTTCGTTCTCTGCCAGGCAGAATATTGACATGAAGCCTTTTTAATTTTGCTAATATGTCTTCAAATTCGCGATCTTGAATAGTAAAAGCAATATGTGTATAAGATGCCTTGATGTCATTTCTCGGAATGTCAGGCTCTTCATTAAGTGCAAGCCAGATGCCATTCAAATCAAAATATGCTGTTGTTCTTCCCTTGACCAGCAGCTTGGCATCAAACACTTTGCAATAAAAATCGATCGATTTGTCCAAATGAGAAACAGAAAATAACAAATGATTGATTCCTTGTATCACCACAATAAAATCCCCCTCTAAGGCTGATCAACCATATGTACGTTTTTGCACCAAGAAAGTTTCATGCAACAAGCAAAAAATACCAGTGTAAACAAAATCGGATTGTTTAAAATAATGACTGTTAAATGGGTTCAACTAAATGGCTTAATGTGTTTATCATTCATTTACTGTAAAGGTTTTTTCTTAAAAATAACAATGTAGGTGATCAAATGAAACATATCATTGCACTATCCTCAAAGATTGCTTTCACTCTCGCCCTTTTATATGTGATATTAGACAGGGTCTACTACGCATCGTTTTTAAGTGTGATGTTGATTGCGATTTTCTTAGGTTTTGTCTCATATCTTTCCGGTGACATGCTCGTTCTTCCAAGAACAAACAATATTACAGCTTCATTAGCTGACTTTGGACTTTCATTCGTTTTGATTTGGGTCTTTGCTTTAACCCAAACAAGAAATGATTTTTCACCGTTTGCAGCCGCCCTTCTTTCCGCTGTCTGCCTAACTGTTTTTGAATACTTTTTTCATCGGTATTTACTGAAGAATGTGCTGGATGAAACATTCCGAAATGAACTGACAGCCAGAGATAACACTCTACAATATCAAACAGAAGCCGCTGATGAGATGTATCCTGACGTTACAAACGAGAAGCATGAGGAATAGGAGGCCGACTTATCGCCTCCTATTTTTCAGTAGTTACTTTTCAGAAAACGGGACATTACTTCTGTAAAATCATAAAATCTCTCATTTTGAGTAACAGATCTGCTTTTTAAAGAAAAAATGTCGAACAAAGATCTTCTAAAACCTGTGCTCATTTCGATCTGGATACTCAGCCCTGTTTTTGATTTATTTGCAATGTTATTCGGGCTAACGCCTGCATGCGGGTGGTCCGTACTAAGCAAGACAGCAGGAAAACCTGCATTTTGCAGTTCTTCAACTAAACCTGCAGCTCTTTCGCGATCTGTACCGCCAACTTCAATCTGCTGATCTTCTTCTGCATACCCGTGCAATGAAATGACATATTCGTGGTTTTTCGTCATCCTCAAGGCTCTGGGTTCATCAAAATGCGTGCTCGTAATATGCAGCGCAAAATTCCCTGACGATTTTAAGCCTTCAAATACATACATCGAATACTCTTTGCTCAGCTCTCTGGCTACTTCACTTGTTCCGCCTTCAATCCCTCCTCCATGAATGGCTAACACAAGGACAGGGTGTCCGGCTTCTTTCGTTACAATACGGTAATCTGAAGGCTCTTCATTGTTTTTTAATTCCTCAAAATTCTGATAGACATCTTTAGCGTAAAGTGAAGAAATGGGAATGAACATCACAAAAACAATCAATAATTTAACAATTTTAAAAGTTGATGGGAAACGTTTGACTATGTTACAATCAACATGCTTCAAGCAATGGAGCACACGGCGGAGCAGGGATACTTTGGCCGGTTTCATCTACTCCGCCTCTAAGTCCAAATCAACAGGATGTCGGTTTCTTTGAGGCTTTCGCACGAATTCTCTCGTCCTCCTTATTAAATTTTTGTTAAATTCACAATATTATATACCATTAGCCCGGGCGCTGTTCTTCCCATTTCTGAATTTATGAAAAGGAATTGGCCCCGCTTGTTTCCCAATTCCCATATCTAACATAAAAAAAACGCACCTGCTCTTGGCTTGTGCATTTTTTATTTTCTATCGCTTCTTCGTTTCTTTGCTTTATTCAATTTCATAATGTTTTTTTCGATTTTTCTTATTTTTCGCCTTTGCGGGATTGTTTTCACTTCATAATAAACAGCGATAAACCCGCTTAAAGTTACTGCTGCGATGTAAAGAAAGCGGCGTTTGATAAATCGGCCAGCGCGCCTGTGATCCCCCTTCTCTTTTTCCAGCCTTTCGATCACATCTTGATCGAACAGCTGATCGACATACACTTGTTTCATTCCCACTGCAAATCCAGCAGCCAGCCAAAGAATCAAAAATAAACTGATATAAAACATCATTAATCCCTTCCTTTCCCGTCCAGATGCGGCGCAGAATTGGAATGTAACTGATGGAATCGCTAAACAGCTGTCATACGAAGTCACTTCCTGGTGTTAGGTTCTTTCCTTTGGGCGAATATATGTAATGATGTAATGGACAGTTAAAAATTTTAATCCAAACAGCCACATGTGATGAACAGCGGTTAATCTGTTGTCATGTGCAGCTTCTATCAGAAAGGTCTCAGATAATGGAAGCGGACATGTCCCCGCTCTGGTTTGCAGATAAATCCCCTCATCCCCAGCTCTGTTTTTTCTCCGTTTGCTTGTCAAAACCAGTTTTTCCTGATGATGATAAGGCTTTAAAATGCCTGTCATGCTGCTGAATGGGAGCGGGAGAGAGATGTTCATATATCCCTCTTCATTTGAGCGATACACAGAATACAACGCGGTAAAAATGGTTTCGTTTTTTTCGTTTGTTCTGATCCAGGCCCGCACTCTTTTTCTGCCGTCTTTTTTCGAATGAACACCCTTTATCGTGCTGTACATTTTATACCAATCAGGGTTCGTCGATAAATGAATTTGTCCGGTTCTTTTGCTAAACCACTCGTAAACAACAGCAAGCGGCCGAAACCACGTGCTCCACGCCACTTTTGCCTTCACATCATACTCAACGGTTTGTTCATAAAACGATAGAATGAACGGCGCCAGTTTTTCAGGTGAAAAATCTTTTGAGCGAAGGCTTCTCATATCATCCACAAGCCCTCTGTATTGGACGTTATTTTCAGCTTGAATATGAGCTAAAAAGTCTTTTCCAATCTTTCTTTTTCCGTAGATTCGACTGAATGTCTTTACACTGACTGCATCAAAAGGCTTCGGGCCTTCTATTCTCCATCCGATTAGTGCAGGCAATATCACGGCAAATGCGTTGACAAAACCGTGAATCCAAATCATCTGATTGATGGTCAGTGTCACTTCCTGTCGAAATACACCGAGTGAATAAATCATCGAGAATGTGATTGTCACCATTAAAACGGCAGAAGAAAGCCGAATAAGGATTTTCCCCGTCTTACTGCGAAAAGCTGTGGTGAGCACCAAATATGCTTGAAGATAAAGCGCCGCCATATAGAGGCCAACTGCAATGATATCAAGTATTTTGGAATATGAAATCCCAAGCGCGATAAGAATGGGCGAAAACAAAATCACCCATGTCATCCAACTGTACAACAGCCGATTTTTTCTGGTGATTCTCCCGAGCAAGCCATTAAAGATCGGGATCAGAAAAGCTGAATAGTGGAAGTGGACAGCAGTCAGCAAAATGATGAGAGGGCTAAATTGCATGATTTGCAATTGTGCAGCATAAGCAAAAAACCAAAACCCTCCGCCCGCCAAATAGATAAGCCCGAACAAAATTGATGTCTCTTCGATTCTATGTATTTTTGTATCCCGTAATCGAAGGAGCGCGTACAACGCCAATAAAACGGTGTAGATCCACCAGACCAGAGCGAACCACCCGACGTCTGTCACTAGAGCCAGCACCGCAAAGAAAGCGGATGCCGGATAGCATCGCACGAAGCCACATTCCAGAAATTGAACAGCCTTAAGCGGCGATTGTTGAAAGACAAAAGGAAAAACTCCCGGCACAAAAAATAGGATGGATAACAATACAAGTGCCTCAGCCACTGATAAATCGGGTGCTTCCACAGCAAGAAATCCTATAAAGAAAAGCGTACTGATCATGCCATTTCGTTTTAACATGATTTATTCGCTTCTCCCTGAAATGTTCCTTTATAAAAGAAAAGAGTGCCGAGAATTGTATTTTGCACATGTACTTGAATGGTGAAGCAATTCTTGCTTTCATCAAACGATTCGGAAACAACAGATGTCCCCGTCAGCCATTTTGGCAGCGGTATTCGTTTTCCGCATAACAACAGCCATTGCTTTCCCGATGTAATTGTCAGAGAGCCGTCAAGAGCAGCCTCAAACGCTAAAACAGAGAGCAAAAGATGAGGACTGCCGAAGAAATCAAGTATTCTGTCGTCTTTTTCGTCATATACCATGATCGCATCAAAGAAACGTTTTTTGCCTTTAAAGAAAAATGTACGGTTCCATTCTATTCCGACGGTGTCCCGATACAGAAGACTAGCTTTATTTTGTATCGTAAAAGGGATGTCTTTGCCTCTTTCTGAAAAGAAGCACCTGAAAAAAACACCCAGCTTTAACAGCATTCTGACCAGAAAAGAGCCTCCGCTTATTTCTGACATCGTTCCTGTCCCGCTGAATGTATGAGATTCGTCTAATTGATATCGTTTTTGCAATTTGGGATGCAGCAAATGATAGTTCTTGATCGTTTTTTCATAAATCGAGCTCACAATGTCACTTCTTTCTTTTTCGTTTTGTGTGACGGGCACTGGGAAGCTGAACACTAAGAACGCCGCTTGCCGCAGAACACACACTCAACAGGATTGATAATAATACCTCGGAATGTAAAAAAGCGAATCCAGCAAAGAGACCAGCCTGGACAGCATGAAGGATCCATTTTCTCTTTAAGGGAATGAGCCACAAAATACCCAATCCTATCTTCGCTGTTCCTGTAAAAATACTAGTTTCAAAACCCGTAAAGCCCTGATAAAACCAAAACAGACTAAAAATTAAACACATCAAAACATAGACAATAGCAGATCGGATGAAGTGTTTCGGATGTTTATTTTGCTCAATCCAAAGCCTTAATGCGTCAAAGCTCCATGCAGTCGCCCAGCCAAGCAGCGGCCGAAAAAACAAACGATCAATCCATCTTCCAGGCAGTCCGTAGGCTGTTTTGTACTGGTACTGTGTTAAAAATGTCATTTTCCCGTTGTCTCTCTGTATATACTTCCAGTAGCCATTCCCGCGCCGAATCAGGGATAACGAATGATCAGAGCCAAAAGCCAGTGAGGACACTCTTTCAGATGAACATTTGTCGAAAACACCGACTGTTTCTCCTGTACCCGATACCTTTACCCCAAAGCCTACCCTTGTTTCGTAAAGAAACTTCTGCTTTTCGTCTGGCTGCTTAGGCAAATATGTGATATTTGAAAACCGGAGATCCCATTCTTTATGCAGTGCTGGGGTTTGCGTATATTCCCAGAGCTTATCCAGATCAGATCTCATTTCGATTTCTACATAAATCGGTTTCTGTCTCTGTCTCACAGCCCCTCCTCCCTTCTATTTCAAGCAATTCTATATTAGCATATTGATCCTTTTAAAAAAGGGATATATCCCCAAAAAAGTATTTTCATCCTGAAAAATGCATAAGAAAAAGAAGAGATGTTTTCTTCTCTTCTTTTTAAAGAGCTATGTGATCCATTACTGGGTTTTAACCGTTCCATAATGAGCAATTGTGACGTTGACGCTGTACGTGATCGCAGCCTTACTGAAGGTGTCTTCCCAGTTCTTTTTCACCTTTTTCCATAAGTCAGGATGTTCCAGTCTTAATGATTCGTCAAAACCCGCAACATCAGCTTTATACTCTTTCTGGATTTTTTTTAATACATGGCCGACTATTTTTTTCACTTCGTTTTCAATATTGGTCTCAATGCGTTCTATAAACTGGGTGTCTAACGTTTCATTGGTTTTCCAGTTTTCAACCAAGTCCCCTTCTGATTCAATGTCAACATGGAATGAGATATCTGTTCCTTTTACAATAGGCTTGATTTTACTTTTTATATCATTGATATCGTACGCAATAATCTGCCCGCTCTTTTTATCATGGGCTTTGACAACCCCGCCTTTGCCTTCCCCGGCTATCCATGTAATCCCCTCCGTTTCATACTCATTTAAAGAACCGATCATTTTTTTTGATTTCCCATTAATGACCGCTGCTCCGGAATACTTGACCGCTCCATTTGCCGAGACCACATTTTGCAGTAAAAAACTGCTGCCAGAATGCAGTTTGCCGATTAGCTTCGCAAGTGTTACAGGGCGCAGTATTCTGGAAACTTTATGTTCATTCTCAGCTAATCCAGTCAGCCGAAATGCCGGAATTTCACTACTCTCTTTCAGCTGGAGGGCATCTCTCGCCTTCCCTTTTGCAGATAAAACAAGACAGCTCAGCCTAATTTCATTATCACGAACAAATTGATCCAGCATTTTGTCCATCGGGTATGTACGCAATACATCTTCACTCATCACAACCACTTTTAAATGCGGGCTGAACACTTCGCGGTCCCTTCTTAACGCAACCTCACTCCCAATCTGTTGTAAGGAATCCCCTGTTTCACTTATATTTTGATACGCTTTTTGCGTTCCTTGTCCGCCACTGCCTCCTCCGCTCTGTCCCGCGCCGGCTACTTTTTCATTAACAAATTGATAAGTCAGCGTCATGTTGTCTTTTTTCGGGTAGCTCCCCCCTCTTCTTTTAGCTCTTTCTCAACATTTGTTTCTTTTCCTTTATCGATTGCGATAGCGAATGTGAGACCTAGCTGTTCTATTTCCCGGCTGCTCCAGCACCCTGTTGCAAAAATCATCAGCGAACATACTATGACAATAGCGGCCACTAGGTGTTTGAGTTTACGTTTCACCTCTTTTCCTCCATTTCGATATGACTAAAAGCAAGATCGGCAAAGCGCCAAAAATATATAAAGCTAGATTACTGACCAAATCGCCCAAAATAAATACATCATTTTCATTTTTGGGCATACAAGAGAGAATAAAAACAACAGGAAGCAGTCCAAACATACAAGAAATCGGTTTCTTTTTGAAAACTTGCGAGACACCCAAGGAAGCTGCATAAAAAGTGATAGTGAACGTGGCGAAAAGCTGCATAATCCAAATGACCAGAAGGAATGATTCGAACCGCTCAAATATTAAACCAGATATTTCAAAGCTTCTCATCAGGTCAAGCGCCGGCCATGTTCTCGTTACAACACCATCAACAGATATGGCACCGATAACCATAACCACGGTAATAATATAAAAACATGTCACAACGCCTGTCCCGATTATAACCGCTTTCACTGCTTTTTTCGGTTTCTTCATAAACGCTACTAAAATGAGCATAATTTCAGAACATGTAAACGAAAGGGCCGTTGTTTTCACTCCTTTGAGAACCGGCATGATTCCATCTCCTAATACAGGGCGTAAATTGTTGACCTCAAATATGCCTATACTCATAAGAGCTACAGTTAAAAAGATGATGACCGTAACCGGAAAGATCATTTCAAACAGCCGGGCAATTGGATCAAGACCTTGTGTAATCGAATATAGCCCGATCCAAAGAACCGTCATGACAATGGCCCACGATGGAGTCCCTTCAAGGAGAAAAAACACAACAATTTCTGACATCACTCTCACTTCAAAGGCACTGAGAGTTAAAAAATAAGTAATGAAAATGAGACTGATGAAAGCACCGAGCCATTTGCCCACAATATGGCCGGAATATTCATAAAACGTCTCCTTAGGATACTGCTGGCTTAATTTGACGATGACTATTCCGGCAATGATCGCGATACCCCCGCCTAATAAAACGGACATCCATCCATCAGGGGATTTTGTTTGTTCTGTCACTGTCCGAGGGAGCGTAAGAACTCCTGCAGCGAGCATATAATTAATGATGATCACCGTTGCTTGTGCGGTAGTAATTTTACTCTTTGGGCTGGACATAAGCTTAGCACCATCCTGTCGAGGTCATCATTTCACCCGTTTTGCATTATCTGTATTCATGATTTTCGGCCTGCGCTTCATGACTAAGAGAGGCATTCTGATGATAAAATCCTTCCAATCTTTCACATAATAAGGGACCGCCGGGCTTGCGTATGGAAGGCCAAAGCTTTTCAATTTTACAACATGGCTGCTTAACAGCAAATAATACATAATGACACCAAATAACCCAAACACCGCCGCGCAAAACATCGCGCCAAACCGAAGCACCCGAAGCGCAATGCCTGTGCTGTAATGCGGAATGGCAAATGAAGAAATGGCTGTGAGCGCAACGACAATGACCATGATTGGGCTGACAATACCCGCTTGCACAGCTGCTTCCCCAATAATTAACCCGCCAACGATGCCTATTGCAGGTCCGATGGGCTTTGGCAGACGAAGCCCCGCTTCCCGTAAAATTTCGATCGCAATTTCCATAAATAAAGCTTCAATGAGTGAGGGAAACGGAACGCCCTGACGCGTTCCGGAAATTGAAATGGCCAGTTTGGTCGGAATTAACCCCGGATGAAAAGAAATAAATGATATATATAAAGCCGGTGCAAATAAGGTTATGATTGCCGCAATGAACCTCAACAATCTGATGAACGAGCTTGGGAACCACCTTTCATAATAATCTTCAGGCGATTGAAGCACCATGCTGAAAGTAACCGGAACAAGCAAAGCAAACGGAGTGCCATCAAGCAGAATGGCTACTCTCCCTTCCATTAATCCGCTGATGACGCGATCAGGCCGTTCTGTACCTTGTACTTGCGGAAAGGGACTGAGATAATTGTCCTCGATTAGCTGTTCAACATAGCCAGATTCCGGCAGATGGTCGATCTCGATTCCTTTCACTCTTTTTTTACTTCCTCGACCACTTCTGGATCTGCTATGTCATTCATGTAAGCGATGATTAAATCCTTTTTTAGCCGTGTCCCTACTTCAAATTTCTGAAATGTCAACTGATCATTTTTCCCTTGCTGCCTTAAAAGAGCTGTATTCGTACTCAACTCTTCTGTAAAGCCCGTCCGCGGCCCTCTGACAAGCGCTTCTGAAAGCGGCTCCTCAATGCTTCGATTTTGTTTTTTTACGGTTCCCAGAAGAAAGGCCTGCGGCATTCCATCGATAAGAAGCGCTGTGGAACCCATGAAAACATTCAACACGATAGCACTGATTTTTTCCGATTCTGCGACATCACAAATTGATCCGATTTGATTCTTGATATCCTGCGAAGTAAATTTGTCTTTACCGGGTTGAGAAATGTCCTCTCTTGCCTGATGAGACTGATTCATGACTAAAGCTGATATCCCTTTATTAATCAAATCCTGATCAGACAGTCCGTCAACAAAGATCAATGCCGATTTCACATGTGAATGATTGATTTCAAATTCCCGGATATGAACGTCTCCGTTATGCCCGATTTTTCTTTTCACTAGTTCAATGTCATCCCCGAAATGACCGGATAATACTTCTTGGTCCGGCGTTTCAGCTTTTGATTGATCTGAGCCTTGATGCTGCTTCTGTGTTATGTACTGATGGTTCCGCCATCTCATAATTGCACCTTCTTATATATCAATCCAAGTAAATACCTTATTGATTGCATATGGAACGAGGAATACAACTAACGCTTGAAGCCATACTGTCCAGTCAGTAAGTGTTGATATCATATTATCCATCTGTCAATTCCTTTCCCTCTAATAGGATTATTTTTCCCGTACATCTCTTTTTTATGTTCATCTTTTTCACAATAAAAAAACGTGATGAATGTTTCATCACGCTTTAGAGATATCAAGGTTAAAGAAGGCTCAAAAGAAAGCCGCCAATCACACCCGTGACTACGACAACCCACGGAGGCAGTTTCCAATAAGCAAGCATACTGAACAATACGGCCGCAAACGCAAAATCAATTGGATTCAAAATCGCACTTGTCCAAATCGGAAAATAAAAAGCTGAAATTAAAATTCCGACTACCGCTGCATTCACTCCTGCAAGAGCTCCTTTTAGATGAGGATTCCTCCGCAAAACATCCCAATAGGGCAGCGCACCTAAAATCAGCAAAAAAGCAGGCAGGAAGATGGCAATAGCAGCTAACATGCCGCCCTGCCAGCCGCCCATGACCGCACCAAGATAGGCGGCGAATGTAAATAATGGCCCCGGCACAGCCTGTGCTGCGCCATATCCTGCTAAAAATGCTTCTTTACTGACCATTCCGGCCGGTACAAATTCCTGTTCCAATAACGGCAAAACAACATGTCCCCCGCCAAAAACCAAGGAACCAGCCCTGTAAAAGCTGTCAAACATTGAAAGCCACCGCAAGTCCGCAGCTTCTCGAAGGACGGGCAGAAGAACAAGCAACCCGAAAAATACAGAAAGACACACTGTTCCGAATGTCTTAGAAATTGGAAAACGGACAGCTGATTCTTTTTTGCCGGCAGACTCTTTAAACATTAGAAAACCAATTGCCGCCGCAAGGATGATAATGCCAGCTTGCGTATACGCGGTTTGCCATAAGAGTGCAACAATCAATGCAAACAATGCAATCGTTTTTCGTTTGGCATCGGGCGTCAGTTTTTGAGCCATTCCCGCTATAGCGTGGGCAACAACAGCGACCGCTACGATTTTCAAACCATGAATCCAGCCGGCTTGCTCTACATTGATATGTTGTAACATAAGAGCAAATATAATCAATGCCAAAACAGAGGGCAGCGTAAAGCCGAGAAATGAAACGATTCCGCCAAGTAACCCGCCACGCATCACACCAATCCCTATCCCAACTTGGCTGCTCGCTGGACCAGGCAAGAACTGGCACAATGCAACCAAATCGGCATAGCTTTTTTCATCGAGCCATTTTCTTTTGCGAATATATTCTTCATAGAAATAGCCCAGATGAGCAATGGGACCTCCGAATGATGTAAATCCAAGTCTTGTTGAAATAATAAAAATTTCTATCAGAGTTTTAAAGCTGTTGCTTTTATGTTCGCGCATTGCTTCCTCCCATGTTCTCAGCATTTTAGTAAAGCAGAAATACTCCACTTAAGTATAAAAAACTGAACCATGTTTGCAAGCGCTTGTTTAAAATGATAACGAATCTTAACTTTCATATAATAAAAAAAGCGCAGCATGAGCCTTTTCGCCATTCAGAATCAATTAAAATTCCAGCTTGAAGCTTTCTGCCTGATCTGACACTTCCACAGGTATTCCCATAATCGTTTTCGGTTTAGAAACGTAAACAAAGCGCATCTCTTTCTCTAGTTGCTGAAACGCTTTTTCGCTGACTACAATCCTGGCCGGTTTTCCCGGGCTGTTATCAATGGCTGCTTTGATTTTTCCTAGCATAAAACCCCCCCTGTTTTAGATTCTAACTCAGAGATAGGGCCATCATGAAATTGAGTACGGCTAAAACTCCTGAAAAAAATGCGATCCCTTTGCTCCGCCTCCAGAAAAACAGTACGTTGGCTAATAAAACAAAACTGATAAACCCATCAAATCCGCGCAGAACAAGTTGGCTGAACTGGATTTCTTTTTCAACAATAACAATTGCAGCTGCACAAACAATCATAAATAAAAAGACGAAAATATACACTTTCCACTCTCTCACTGTATTTTCTTTCTCATACATGCAGTACTCCCCCTTTAACAGAATGTTCATCGACAGAATGCACAATAAATCATGTAAACGGCGGGCATGATCTTATTAATTACTATTATATGACATAATTGGTAAAACATCATGTGTCAAGAGGTAAACGAATGGATCTTAATCGTAAAATACGAAAAACATTACTCTGAAAGCGCCTTTTCAGAAAGTCTGGGAGACAGCCTTCGCTTTAGAAGGCATCGATTTCATTTCGCCCTGCGGTGTAGAAAAAGTGATTCAGAAACATAGAAGACCACTAATCTCAGAAAATGATATGTCTCGATGAAAAACCGGATGTTTTTGACCTGTTTCCATCCCCTCTTCTTTTAAAGATTTTGGACAGCCTTTTTTTTCTTCTATGGTTGTAACTGTCCAAGCCGCACGACCAATTCGCCATATAATATAGCGTATTAACAATAAAGGAGGAGTATATATGGGTTATTACAAAAAATATAAAGAAGAGTATTATACGGTCAAAAAAACGTATTATAAAAAGTATTACGAATATGATAAAAAATACTGTGATCACCATGATAAAAAAGACTATGACAAAAAATATGATGACTGCCATAAAAAACATGATGACCACGACAAAAAAGACTATGATTATGTTGTAGAGTATAAAAAGCATAAGAAACATTACTAAACTCCATTAACATCTCCTCATTTTTCACTTGTTCCCCGGCTGAATGCCGGGTTTTTTTGATCTACTATTGGGGTATAATTTGAAATTTCCTTTCTTTAATTAGCCTTAATGACAGAATTTAAAATCATATTGAATATTTAGTACATAGTTTTATTAGTTTATAAAAGTGTTTATAAGTATTTGCAGTTATAAAGAAAATTTTGTAGCCATAAAAGGTGAGATTTTTGTTCTAAAAACATAGTATTTCATCTCATTTTTCTCTGTCTATTTATATCAATTGCCACGAAAAGATTATAGGTCATAAGATCGATTGCCAATGTGACCTGCTTACTTTTCATTTTGTTCTATGTTAAAGAGGAACTGAAAATAATATACACACAGCGCTGACGTTTTGCAGGGGCAAACATATATGAATAGCCCGCTCTTCGTTACCAGCTGGGAAATGATCGCTGTCACACTTTTGATTATCGTTTCTTTCCTCATTTGTGTATTTTTGTTGAGAAGGATTTCAACTCATTTAAAAAAGCTGCGAGTAAATCCTTCTAGAGAAACAGTTTTTCTCCATGGGAAAATATAGTGATAAAATGAAAAATTTGTCGATTTATATACATAAATTAGGTTCCAAAATAAGGTATAATAAATGATGAAATCATTGCAAATAAGGGGGAATTGTGTTGAAAAAAGTATTGATTGCAGGAGCAGTAGGAACAGCGGTTCTTTTGGGAACACTATCAACGGGTATTCCAGGTTTGCCCGCGGCAGACACTCAGGTCGCAAAAGCAGCCTCCCAGCTGCCTAAGGGAATCGGCGGCCGCGCCTATCTGAACAGTACAGGCGCTGTTTTCACAGCTAAAATCAAGCTTCCTGACACCGTAAAAAATGATGACTCGGTCTCTACTCCGTATATTTATTCAGGATTTAGCGCAAAAAGCGGAACTGAGGCAGATCTCGGGCTTCAGTACAGCAAACAATACAATGTCTGGAAACCTCTCATGAAGGTCGGATCCAAAAATAATGAAACGTATATCGAAGGAAAAGACAAATTCACATATACCAAAGGTTTCCGCCCTGGTAGCACAGTCCAAATGACAATTTATAAAAATTTGAACGGCAATACACGCATGACCCTTTGGGGAACGAACAATGACGGGTATACGGGCCGGATTATCACAGAAATCCAAGGAACCAATATCGGCACAATCTCAAAATGGAAAACTCTTGCTACCGCGGCTGTTTCGTATGAAAGTCAGCGTTCTGCCATCAAAGCAACCTTTTCGACAGCTTTCAATAACATCACAATCGACAATAAAGCAGTCACACCTGTAGTAGATACACAGGATTTCGCAAAGGTTGTCGTTTCAGGAAATAATGTGACGATTTCTCTTAATAAATAAACGAAGAAAAGACCGCCGGCATTGCCAGGCGGTTTTGCTCAGCATATTCGTAATAATCATCAGAATTTACAGCTCTTGTGTTTGCTTATCTCATTATATTATAGGGTGGAAATTGGTATGAAATTTGGAAAAACAGGTCCTATTGGAATGATTTTGGTTATTATAGCTCTTTTAATCTCAATATATTTTCTGTTTAACACAAAAGCGTTGATACCTGCTGGGTATGATCTGGCTATTCACGGAATTGTGATATCAAGAACTTTAATGATCGCTTTTACCCTGTATCTAGTTACAAAATTAGGATACTTTCTTCTGAATAAAAAAGATTAGCTTACAACGTTAATCTTTTTTATAATGAGTTTTTAAAATATATGTATTATCTTTTTGCTCAATCTTATTCAGCTTCATGATGTCTTTCTTACTAAAATGAAGGTTCGCACCAAACCAATCAGTAATTAATAAAGAGGCAGCATTAAACCGCTACCTCAAATAAAAGCTTGTCGCCATGCTTATAGTCGATTAACTTGAAATCATCAATGGTAAAGTCATAAAAATCTTTGACTTCGGGATTGATCCATAATTCAGGGGCTTCAAACTGCTCTCTTTCCATTTGAACTTTCAAATTGTCGATATGGCGTGTATACACATGGCCATCACCAATGTTAAAGATATATTCACCAAGCTCATAACCAGTCACCTGAGCAATCATGCGCTGCAACACATTATACTGAAATACATTGAATGGATTTCCCAACGCCATATCATTGCTCCGTGCTCTTACCTCAAGGTGAAGTTTACCTTGCTTCACATACCATTGTGTCTCGTATACACATGGTGTTAAAGCCATTGAATCTAATTCATCAGGATTCCACAGCATTGTAATATGTCTCCGTGAAGATGGGTTGTTTTTCAATTGATGTAGAAGATAATCAACCTGATCCACCTTTTCTCCATTTAGATTTCTGTTTTTCTTGCCCAGCTGGAATCCATAGGCTTGTCCGATGGTGCCGTCTTCTTGTTTCCATTGATCCCAGATATGTACGCCCATTTTGTTTAATTCTGTAACATCATTCGATTTCAGCTGCCAAATCCAGAGCAGCTCTTTAATCGCTGTTTTCCAGGCAACTTTTTTTGTTGTTAAAATAGGAACTTCTGAGTTGTCGAATCTCATTTGCTTGCTGATGATGCTTAGTGTGTAAGCAGGTGTTCCATCAGAGTCCCACTTGGTTCTTACATTATATTCTTCATCTGAGATTCCATCGTTCATAATATCCTTTATAATTGAATTGTATTGTTTGTCGAATTGTGTCATGTTTACCCTTCCTTTAACCGTTATCAGCTATGTGATGCCATTATCTTAACATAGGTTTGTGCTGCCTTTATCTCCAATTTTGTATTGTAACACATTAGGTTTACAGCAAGCATGTCAGTTACATTCACCCTTGTACATTTTTCTTAAATGACAGATTCAACTCTATTGCATTAAGTATAAAGCTTCTACACTTCCTCTGCTGTTCCATCGCAGTCACTACTGTCAATGGCAGCTCAAATTCAAACCACATCTCCTTTTATTCAATGATCAGCAACAAACATACCTTTACTTATGTTCGCCAATGTTCCAATACCTCCTACAATTTTTCCTGCCAGTTTTCTTGATTAGCATGACAGCATACTCACTAAGGATTGTTCGTCAATCTCTTGAAATAAAGAAAACCCTTCTTCTAATATTACTCCCATTCATTGTGATGGAATCCGTTCTCCTAACTAATTAGTAACAGATGTATCAGAAACAGCCCTATTTGTAAACTAGTATTAAATTTGACCATACCAATTGATTTAAACCACATATATTAATTTCGAATATAATCAAAGGAGGAATTTAAGTGGGGTATTATAAAAAATATAAAGAAGAGTACTACACTTGGAAGAAAAAGTATTACAAAAAGTATTACGACCATGACAAAAAGCATTGTGATCACGACAAAAAGCATTATGACCATGACAAAAAGTATTGTGATCACGACAAAAAGCATTATGACCATGACAAAAAGTATTGTGATCACGACAAAAAGCATTATGATCATGACAAAAAGCATTGTGATGAACATGATTATCATTATGACAAAAAATATTATGATGACGATGATTATTATTATGATTATGTCAAATCGTATAAAAAATATCACTAAAACTCTTACACATCTATTTCCTTCCTCGGTGACAGACCGGGGCTTTTTTTATGATATTTGTCGAGGATATCAGTATGTATTGGTCAGTCTAGCATTATTTCATCTTGTATGTTGAACTTGGCTCAATGAGTTCAATGACTAAAGAATACATCTCATTTAACAATTTAGCTTGTAATTAGTATTATTGCTAGTATTTAGTGAACCACCCCTACTATTTAAAACTATTATTTTGTAGAGATGCTTAATCCATCGACATTTTTATCACAAAATGGTAAAAATTAATATTAAAAATGTGAATATTCAAGAAAGGAAGCGTTGATATGTATATGAGTATTATCATATTAGCATCCATGCTTTTATGGGGTGCAGTGATCCATGAACTAAATAAACCTTCAAAAACGCAAAGCACCCGAAAAATTGTTTCTTTGACATCTTTAGGTTCTTTTTCAACTTTAGTTATTACGATTTTACTTTTTCAAAACTTCCCATTTTAACATTATAATACATTATTCATTTTTGAATACGATAAGGTGTGCCTTGGCTAACCCTCCATGAAATGAATCCTCCTTCAGAAAATCAGCCAAGGTTATTGCTTTTACTTCGTTCCCGTAGAACCGTGTCCGCCTCTATCTACATTGCCTAAATGCTCCACTTCAATCAATTCAACTGCCGGCATCTTTTTCATGATTCTGAACTGGCAGATCCGATCTCCTTTTTTCATTTCAGTATCCCGTAACGCATAAGCGGGGAAAAACCAGAAATCGCCGTCACCCTTGTATGACTCATCGATAACACCCATTGAGTTTGTTTGAATAACGCCAAAGTTTTTATATGTACTTGAACGGGGAACGACATGTGCTTCATAGCCTTCGGGCAATTCCATAGCTACACCTAATGGGACAAGTTTAAATTCACCTTTTTTCATTGCAACCTCTTCAGCTGCTCGAAGATCAATCCAATCTCCTTGCTCAATTTTGCTGATTCTTGTTTGTGTTTCATCTAGATATTTGATTTTTATTTGCATTGTCATTTGTATGACTCCTTTAAGATTATTGAGTTACCACACGGTAAGACTTGTTCTTGTGCCGTTTTCTTCAGTTATCAATTGAGCTTCTTCAAAATTATTCTGTAAAGCATTGGAGAAAAGTTTTTCAATGGCATTTCTGTCTTTGCAATATATTTCAACATAGCTGCTATCTGCCAACAATAGGACAAGTTCGCAACTGCTTTCGCAAATGGAAATGCTTGCAGTTCAACGAAAATGGTATAGTACTGATTTGTTTCTAACCGATTCGCAAAGTCAGTCCCTTCAACAATTGCGTAATCATTAAAAAGCTCCTCATTATCTAGCTCTCCGTCTATAACAAAATAAGATTCTCCACTCGTAAGCCACATATAATTAGATATGTCAAAATGCTGAAGCATCCTCCATAAATAAACACCGTATTCATTCGGTATTTGAAAGTGAACTCCCCTTAACATATATACTCCTCTCTTACATTTACTCCATTGTTAGGTTCCTTTTACACGAAATCGACTGCCATTTGATACCGATCTTCTTTCTTCTGAATACTCATTTCATAAATTTTCGCGTCTGTAACAAAAGGCGCCCCGTATTTTCCAGGTTTTTATCAATAATAGCCAGTCTTACTCTTTATGGGGGATTTCCCATTAATGAAATCCTGCTGGAGCCAGCGTCGGCATTGATAAGCACCTTCTTCTCTATCATAGATTTACTATTGAATGATTTCAAATGAAGTTGAATAAAATAAAATTGAACGTATCCAACAATTAACAATTTATGTTATCGCTATATGCGTTTTTTATTATTCCATAAGAAAGAAGGAAACCTTGATGACAAAGCTTTGCCGAGAAGTTTGGATCGAAGTCAATCTTGATGCCATAAAAAAAAACTTGCGAGCGATTCGCCGCCATATTCCTAATAAGAGCAAAATTATGGCTGTCGTAAAAGCAAACGGTTATGGCCATGGAGCTGTAGAAGTGGCGCGCCATGCTCTGGAGCACGGAGCGAGTGAGCTCGCTGTTGCCAGCGTAGAGGAGGGAATCGTTTTACGAAAAGCGGGCATTACAGCACCTATCCTTGTGCTTGGTTTTACATCCCTTAGTTGTGTGAAAAAATCAGCGGATTGGAATATAGAGTTAACCGCATTCCAGGCTGATTGGATTCAAAACGCGAACAAGATATTGGAAAACGAAGATAGTGCTAATCAATTGGGTATTCATATTAATGTAGACACCGGAATGGGACGATTAGGTGTACGCACAAAAGAAAAACTTTTAGCAGTAGTGAATGCAGTAACAGCAAGTAAACTCCTAAGATGGGCAGGCATCTATACACATTTTTCAACAGCTGATGAACCAGACACTACACTAACCAAGCTGCAGCACGATACATTTATCAGTTTTCTCAGCTTCTTAAAAAAACAAGAAATTGAATTGCCTACCGTGCATATGTGCAACACGGCTGCAGCGATCGCTTTTCCAGAATATAGTGCTGATATGATTCGTTTAGGCATCGGCATGTATGGCTTATACCCTTCAGACTATATTAAACAACTAGGCCTCGTGAAGCTTGAACCTGCATTAAGTTTAAAAGCGCGCATCGCTTATGTAAAAACCATGCGGACAGAACCCCGAACCGTTAGCTATGGGGCTACATACATCGCAGAACCCGATGAAGTCATCGCTACACTCCCGGTCGGCTATGCTGACGGTTATTCCCGTGAACTTTCCAATCGCGGAATTGTTCTTCATCGCGGAAGACGAGTGCGAGTGGCGGGGAGAGTGACAATGGATATGATCATGGTTAGTTTAGGTGAGGACGGTGAAGGTAAACAAGGAGAGGAAGTCGTGATTTACGGTCAGCAAAAAGGAGCTGAGATCACCGTTGATGAAGTTGCTGACATGCTTAATACGATTAACTACGAAGTGGTGTCAACATTAAGCCGCCGCATCCCTCGTTTTTATATAAGAGATGGTGAGATTTTCAAGGTATCAACCCCAGTAATGTACGTGTAGGGTTTTCTTGCGTTTTTTGCACGTTATGCTGACCAAGATTCTAACGGGGGAATTTACTTTTCCAAAACCTACATGTAATGCGCCCAATTAATGTTTGATATACGTCAAGAACTGATTTTTCATGGTATTTTTATCGTGTCGACAACGAAAATGCTCTTTGCGTTCTTTACATGTACACCCCTTCGTTTCCGGCATGATTTTGTGCAAAAACCATCACAAAGTTTGCTATCCAAAGAAAAAAGACTTATCCGAGAACTAAGTTTTCTTCATCTTCGAGGAAATGTTTCCGCTCGATAAAGACCGCTCTCCTTGTCTGATCTCTTGCCTAGTTGTGTGTTTTTTCTGCTTCTGCACGCTTATCTTCTTGAATTTATTTAAGACATACAGCGTCTCATGATCAAAAGGGATTAGTAGATGTTTTATAATACTCTATATTTTTTATCTGTTTTAGTAACTCATTATAGATAGAGTCAATCGTGCTTTTTAAGCTTGTTGAATGATATAGAAACAGCGAAAACACCCCTTGCGTTAACGTGAGGGGTGTTGTGCGTAAACATAATACACTATTTACGTCCCGCACTTCTCATTAGGCTTTTGCTTTTCGAAAGCTCTTCAAAGCCGAATTGAGATCCTTTGTTTGGCTGTAAACTTTCTTATACAAATCAAATAGTGTTTTATATTTTTGAACATTTTGTTCCTTTGGGTAAAATACAGCAGCCTCACGGATGAACTGCTCTGCACATTCTTCAAGGGATTCAAACCACCTACTTCCAAAAGCAGCTAACATAGCGGCCCCCATGGCTGGGCCTTGTTCATTTTCTAACTGAATCACCCTCACATTGAAAATATCTGCCTGCATTTGAAGCCACGATTCATTTTTAGCTCCCCCACCGATAGAAACAACAGTATGAATTGATTTTCCCGATTCGCGAAATAGCTCAATTGATTCATGTAAAGAGAATGTGATGCCTTCCATTACTGCCCTCACAAAATGCTCTCTTTTATGAGCTCCATCTATTCCGATAAAACTTCCCCGAATAGAAGAATCCGCATGCGGCGTTCTTTCACCAACCAAATAAGGAGTGTATAATAGTCCATTTGCTCCTATCGGAATGGATTCCACCCCCTGCAGTAATTGCTCAAACGATTCGTTTGGTGCAAACGTTCTTTTAAACCAGTCCAAGCTGTATCCTGCAGCAAGCGTGACTCCCATCGTATAAAAAGAATCCTTTTTTCCATGATGAAAAAAATGCACTTTCCCTTTAAAATCTCTTTCATTGCCTTCTTCGCAGGAAAGTATGACCCCTGACGTCCCAATACTGCATAGTGTTTTTTCTGATGAGAGGATACCGGCTCCGATAGCACCACAAGCGTTATCTGCTCCCCCAGCGTACACTTTTGTTTTTTCCAATAGCCCCGTCTCCGCCGCAACGTTAGGAAGCAGCGATCCTACACATTCATGAGATTCAACAAGCGGAGGACAAATAGCTGCAGAAATACCAAATTGGTTACAAATATCATCACTCCACTCCCTGCGAGTCATATGTAAAAGTAAAGTTCCTGCCGCATCGGAGTAGTCGGTGTGAATCGCACCAGTCATACGGAATCTCACATAGTCCTTCGGAAGTAAAAAAACAGCAGTTTTTTTAAAAAGTTCAGGTTCATGTTCCTTCACCCATAACATTTTTGGTAATGTAAACCCTTCCAGAACACGGTTTTTTGTGATGCCAAGCAGAAGATCGCCGCATTCCTCGGTCATCCTCTTACATTGAGGCGTCGTTCTGGTATCATTCCAAAGAATGGCATGACGTAACACCTGTTTATCTTGGTCAAGCAGGACCAACCCATGCATTTGTCCTGAATAGCTTATGCCGTCAATGTCCTTGGCTCCAACGTTAGATATAGAAACCAATTCAGCCAATGCAACAATTGTTTGCTGCACCCAGTCTTCAGGATTTTGCTCACTATATCCAGCCTTCTCTTGAATGAGCGGATAACTTTTGGACGTTTCTGCACAAACCTTGCCGTTTTGATTGACTAAAATCGTTTTAACAGCACTCGTTCCAAGATCTATTCCAATGACATACTTCATGTTTTCACCTCTTACCCTTATAAAAACCATTCACTCTAAATAAATGCCCAGTTATAGAAATGACCCGTCATAACAATAAGCAATAGTTAAGGAATCATGACGGGTAGTCTCAAGTATTGGCTATCATGTTAAACCTTTTTATAGCAGTTCTCTTAATCTGTTATACTTCTAAAATGTATTGGTTCAATATAGCTTTTAATCGCTCCTGTCTTCCTGATTCGTTTTTAATCGCTTTATGATTTAGCGCATATTGCTCAAGAGTATGGAAATTAGCTCTTCCTTCTGTAATTTCAAGACCAATTCCTTCAGTAAAGCTGCGATAACGATGTTGAATCACATCATCAAACACACGATCTTCGATTAATTTATGAGCTACTCTCAACCCTCTTGCAAATGCATCCATCCCCGCAATATGGGCATGCACTAAATCATCAGGCTCAAAAGACGATCTGCTGACCTTCGCGTCAAAGTTTAATCCACCGCTACCAAGGCCGCCATTTTGCAGGATCTCGTACATCGCTAATGTCGTAGAATATAAATCTGTCGGAAATTCATCCGTGTCCCAGCCTAAAAGAGGATGACCTTGGTTCGCGTCAACAGAGCCAAGCAGACCATGTACTCTTGCTATGCGTAATTCATGTTCAAATGTATGCCCGGCTAATGTGGCATGATTGGCTTCGAGATTTAATTTAAAATGACTGTCTAAGCCATATTGCTTTAAAAAGGCAATGGTTGTTGCTGCATCTGTATCATATTGATGAGTGGTCGGCTCTTTTGGTTTTGGTTCAATCAAAAACTGCCCTGTATATCCGATTTCCTTCGCATAATCCACTGCCATATGCATAAATCTGGCCAAATTATCAAGCTCAAATTTCAAATCGGTATTTAACAGTGTTTCGTATCCTTCACGGCCGCCCCAAAACACATAATTCTCAGCGCCAAGTTCTTTTGCTGTTTCTAGCCCTTTTTTTACTTGTGCTGCAGCATACGCAAACACATCTGCATTGCAGGAAGTCGCGGCACCATGAACGAAACGGGGATTCGTGAACATGTTTGCAGTATTCCATAATAGCTTAACGTTGCTGGTTCTCATGTATTCTTTCAACATGCTCACGATACTGTCTACATTTTGATTCGTCTCTTTTAACGTACTTCCTTCCGGTGCAATATCTCGGTCATGAAAAGCAAAATATGGTGCATCCAGTTTTTCAAAAAGCTCAAATGCTGCATCTACTCTCGCCTTGGCCAGATCCATTCCTTTATACTGATCCCACGGTCTTTGCATCGTAGCCGCTCCAAAAACGTCTGTGCCATCAGCGGTAAATGTATGCCAATAAGCAATCGAAAAACGTAAATGCTCTCTCATCGTTTTTCCGCCAATTACTTCTTTAGCATTATAATATTTAAATGCTAAAGGATTAGTGGATTCTGTCCCTTCGTAAACCACTTTGTTTACGCTTTCAAAATAGTTAACTGAACTAGAATGAGATTGAACCATGTGATTTCCCCCTTAAAAATAAATTCAGGCGCATTTTATGTCATATGGTAAGTAAGCTGTTTATTAGTTTGTTGACTAAACAAACTAACTTATTTTCATCTTATATAACCTCATCCGTATTTTCAATATTTTTTTCGTTTTTTATGAACACATTAGATATAATAAGGGTAAGATTCGATATGTACCATGTTTCATACTGAACACATAAAATGTCAACTTAATTTATAGGTTATACAAATGGAGTGGATGAAGTGGTTATCGCAGATCAAACCTTTGTCAAAAAAGTAAATCAAAAATTATTATTAAAAGAAATACTTAAGAACTCACCTATTTCAAGAGCGAAATTATCTGAAAAGACTGGATTAAATAAATCAACTGTTTCATCACAGGTAAACACATTAATGAAAGAAAACCTTGTATTTGAAATCGGCCAGGGCCAATCAAGCGGCGGCAGAAGACCTGTCATGCTTGTTTTTAATCAAAAGGCGGGATACTCCGTAGGGATAGACGTTGGTGTGGATTATATTAATGGCATTTTAACAGACCTTGAAGGGACGATCGTCCTGGATCAACACCACCATTTGGAATGTCATTCTCCAGAAATAACGAAAGACATTCTAGTGAATATGATTCATCACTTTATAACACATATGCCACAATCTCCGTACGGGCTTATTGGTATAGGCATATGCGTTCCTGGGCTCATTGATGAAAATCAAAAAATTGTTTTCACTCCGAACTCCAACTGGAGAAATATTGACTTAAAACCTTTCATTCAAGAGACGTTCAATGTTCCTGTTTTTATTGAAAATGAGGCAAATGCCGGTGCATATGGAGAAAAAGTATTCGGTGCTGCAAAAAATCACGAAAACATTATTTATGCAAGTATTAGTACAGGAATAGGGATCGGTGTCATTATCAACAATCATTTATATAGAGGGGTAAGCGGATTCTCTGGAGAAATGGGACATATGACAATAGACTTTAATGGCCCTAAATGCAGTTGCGGAAACCGAGGCTGCTGGGAATTGTATGCATCGGAGAAGGCTTTATTAACATCTCTTCAGACGAAAGAGAAAAAAGTGTCCACTCAAGATATCATAGACCGCGCCCATCTGAATGATATTGGAACTTTAAACGCGCTACAAAATTTTGGATTCTATTTAGGCATAGGCCTTACCAATATTTTAAATACGTTCAACCCACAAGCCATCATTTTAAGAAACACCATAATTGAATCGCATCCAATGGTTTTACATTCAATTAGAAGTGAAGTGTCATCCAGGGGTTATTCCCAATTAGCCAATAGCTATGAGTTATTGCCATCTTCCTTAGGAAAGAGTGCACCGGCATTAGGAATGTCTTCTATTGTGATTGAACATTTTCTAGATATCGTTACATGATGAATTGTACAACACGCTATGTTCTATGCTCATCTTTCGAAGATGAGTTTTTGTTTTGCTGATTTCATGAATAAGACCATTTTATTAAGGATACCTTCTCCTATGAAAAAGGAGTTCTTCACTAGAAGTCTCCTTTTTCAGGTGTATATTATTTTTCTTTATAACGAAAATATCTAAAGTCGGCCGGAATATGGTTTCCGCTGGTATCTTGACATTGCATTCCTACAAAAGCACCTGTGAAGAAGCCTCCTCCACGAATATAATCATCTGATAATTTTTTCGATTCCAATGCAATGTCAATTTTTCTCCAATCTTCTTTGTTAAACGAATAGAAATAATAATAGTTTTCCTTTTCAACGCTTACTCTTAGATAGATATACTTTACCTCATGGGGAATCACAATTTTATTTTTCAACGGCTGTGAAAAAGAGAAGTTATCACATATTGTTAATTCAAGAATACGGCCAAGTTCTTCATCATGCGTGACTTGAAGAGCCGTCCAGTTTTCGGTATTGTAGTAGTTCACCAATCCGGCGGCTTGTTGAAAATTCTCCGGATAAAACTCAACTGCAGTTTCTGCTTCAAAATGGAGACTTTGCCAGCGTCTGGCGACAAATGCCTGAGTAAATGTCGAGGTTAATGATTCATGACCGTATAATCGCAAATGATTTGGCACTTGAGTCAACGAGCCTAGTTCATTTGTAAACGGGATCCTTAACGTTTGAAAATGAATATTTAATGTTGGATCTACGAATTCATCAACTTCCGGGTAGGTTGCTGGAAACACCTTTTCTGATACAGCCGGGGCTTCTACCTCCAAGCTTCCTTCTTTTCCACCTGCTACATAAGGCCATTCATCTTTCCAATAGAGTTTTTGAATAGCTGTTTCTCTGCCCAAAGGACAATATCCTCTCTGCTGAAAAATGGAATCATCGTCAGGATGTATAGGACGCCCTGTTAAATGAGCTACATACCACTCACCTGTATGTGTTTGAACAATGGAGGCATGTCCACATTTTTGCAGCGGATTTTCTGGGTCATGCCACGACGTTAAGAGTGGATTATCGGGATGAACTTCATATGGCCCTTCAATATTTGCAGAACGGGCAATTGTAGCAGCGTGTTCGAACCGTGTTCCTCCTTCTGCAGTTAATAAATAATAATAGTTCCCGATACGATAAAGGTGCGGAGCTTCTGTCAGTTTTCTATTCGTTCCTTTAAATATAACTTTCGGTTTACCAATTAATGTTTGCGCCTTATCAGAATACTCTTGTATAACTATTCCTCCGAAAGAGTGCCGGTCAATACGCTGATCCCATAACATATTTAATAAATATTTTTTCCCATCTGTATCATGAAATAAAGATGCATCAAACCCCGAGCTATTTAATGTAATCGGTTCTCCCCAGTCACCATTAACCGTTTCACAAGTCACCAAATAATTGTGACAATCTTTCCAAGCGCCATCTACGACCTTAACATCCGTATAGACCAGCCAAAACCTTCCGTCGCTATAACTTAAACATGGCGCCCAAACCCCACCTGAGTTAGGGTTTCCTTTCATGTCTAATTGTGAAACTCTCTGTAATGGATGTGCAACTAAGTGCCAATTCACTAAATCTTTTGAGTGATGTATCTGTACTCCTGGAAACCACTCAAATGTAGATACAGCGATATAATAATCCTCTCCTACCCTACAAATACTTGGATCGGGATTGAATCCTTTAAGTACTGGATTGATAATCTTCATTTGGGACTCCTCCTCAGTTTATTTCCTTTTTTAAGCTTTGAAATCATCAATATGATCCAAATAAACTTTGTCTCTATTCTCTAATTCTCGAAGCATATTTTTATATTTTTTCTCATCTAAGTTATAGAAATGAATATCGATCATGGCTAAAACAAGCAAAATCGCGGGAATAATGGTTGTTGTAATTAAAATTCCAGTTAATGCCTCGGGCGTTTGTGCCTGGTTTGCCACATATCCAAACTTATCAAGAACCAATCCCGGTACAACCCCTCCCAAGGCCATGCCAAATTTAAAGAAAAATCCGATGATCGCGTATATGAGCCCGCCCATTCTTTTCCCAGTCCTATACTCTCCATATTCTATTGTTTCAGGAATGAGCGCCCACATATATCCCCCGGCAGTGAGGCTTCCAGCAGCAGCGATTAATCGAAAGAAGAGTATGAGGTATATATTACTTGGCGGAACAAACAGTAAAGCTAGGAGGCCGATTATATTCAGTAATAATGCATAGTTTAGTAATTTCTTCTTCCCCAATCGCTGATGAAGCTTTGGAATAAACGGTAAAATGACCAATGCAGGCAAGCTTCCTATCAAACCGTACCACTTCACTAAATCCTCTCTTCCTAAGTTATACGTCACGTAATAAATGCCAACTGAATTACTGATTGAATTCACTCCGAAAATGATAATAAAGAAAATACTTAATACAACAAGGGGACGATTCACATGAAATTGCTCAAATATATCAGAGAATTTAATTTTCTCTTCAGATTTTTGAAGAGTGACACGCTCTTTTGTGCTTTTAAAACAAAAGATTAAAAGGAACGCGCCTATCATACCCAAAATACCCATGGTTAGTTGCCAGCCAAGAGATTCGTTACCGGAAATATCGCTTAAATAGGCAGCCAGTAAGGGAACAAAAAAAGCAACGACAAGGCCTCCAAGATTTGCAAATAGCATGCGAACGGATGTTATGCTAACAACTTCTTGATTATTTCTAGTCATTGCAGAAGTTAACGCGCCATATGGAACGTTTATCATTGTATATGTAAGCGACAAGCCAACATAGGTGATATAGGCATATAGTAATTTCCCCATATCCGAAAAATCTGGAGTTGTAAAACAGAGTATGGCCAGTATGACAAATGGGAAAGCTCCGAATAATAGATACGGTCTAAAGCGTCCAAATCTGCTGTTCGTTCTGTCTACCATTGTTCCAATAAAAGGATCAGCGAGAGCGTCAATTATTCTAACCACTAAAAACATCGTGCCGGCTGTTGCCGCCGATAAACCAAATACATCTGTATAGAAGAACAAAAGGTAAGTAGACACCGTTGCATAAATTAAATTACATGCGAAATCCCCGGACGCATATCCAACTTTTTCAACCATCCTAATCTTCTTTACATTTTCACTGAGCATGATTACTCCCCTTTTCGATCCTTTAATATGGAACAGTAAGAAATGGAAAAATCTCTTCAGACTTATGCCCAGTGTTTATAAAAGCGCTTTCAAAAAAAGGTGTTGAAAATCTTAGTGGTTACTTTACTGAGCATTATCATCCTCTAAATCGTGATCAGCAAGCAGTACATTCATCTGTTGGTCATCGAGCCTCTCCCCCTTTTAATCCGTATTGAATAAGAACTTATCTTATGGACAACTGTAAGTTCATTTCATTAGTTTGTTGATCAAACAAACTAACTTGGTTTAATATTATAAAATCCTTTCAGCTTTTTCAACGTTTTTTTCAGATAAATCATATCGCCCTGAGATAAATCTTGATTTGGGGCTTGTTTTTTTATATCGTTTCTCAATATGTAAGAAACCTCATCATCAATTCATGTGTTTTTGTTGTTTACTATATGGCAAAGATGATCTAAACGAAACAAGGAATTGGTAAGCGGGAAGTAGAGTTTGGTACATATGATCGCAGAGATAATTGGAAGGCTGTTAGCTACCGCTTATGTCAAGTCTGTTGACGGGTATCTGAATGGCCGAGGAGCTAATCACAAGGTTAAACAGAAACACACAACGGTTTAAATCAGATAAGCACCAAGTGCAAAATAAAAGAAACCGAAGTTCGTCCTCCCCAACATCAACTGAGAAACACAACCGTTTACACATTGTATTGAGCTAGGAAGAACTATCCGATTGGCTATCCAAATGAACTAATGTTGTCGTGCAGTAAAAATATCAGGGCCTCTACCATTTCCTTTTCTAAGTCATTATTATTTAAATCGAATAATGTGCCACAACCGCTTCCTATAAATCCACCGTAGTAATACCATAAATCAATTGTAAAAGCGTCTACATCTTCATCTTCATTGGCAGTTACAGGTCTAAAATGAATTGTGACTTGGGAACGGTATTCTTTTTCCAAGCACCTCTCAGCTGTTAAATCACTTATCACATCTCCATCTATATCTCTACAAATTTTAATGCTGAGGTTACGTTTGCCATGACCTTCAAAAACATCTGTGTATTTACGCTGCAATTTTTCTGCCACTACTTCCCCTAAGCCTTCCAACGCAAATATTTTTTGTTTTAATTCCAGGTTTATACCCTTCGCTAGCACATGCAAATAGCCATCCGCTTCTGGTCTTTGATTTTTCTTTGTCTTGAATAAAGGTCTTAAAGCTTTCCGCACAGCGTTGTCCTCCTTACAGTTTAAAGCGATACTAAACCCCAGAAAGAATGCGAAGGAACTCTCTGGGTATAGTGGCTTTATGAAATTCTATCATTTTTTCGTTTTCCCTACTTTTCCTCCTCTAATAGAATGAAAGGAATAACGATGTAAAATCTTGTGGGTGAAAGTTCAAGACCTAAGGAGCCTTAAGCAGAAAAACTGAATCCCAGATCCAAAAGATTACAGCAAATGAGAAGCTAAATAAGTAAATTTCGTATCCCATTAGAAAATCAAAGAGTTTTTTCGAATCAGTCATTACAGCGAAGACTAACCAAACGAAGAAGGAAAAGAGTAAGTATATAAGCAAATATTTCATGTTAAACCTTTTTGGTTTACGATTTAATAAATATTAAACAGGTGCTGCAAAAATGAAATAACAGATATAGAGAATAATACTTATGACGAAGTATGGAATGTAGCCATCATAACCAATACCACAAACATACACAACGGCAGCTGATAATGCAGACAAAACATGAACAAAAATGATCCTCAAAACTTGCATGTGAATAGCCCCTTTCATAACATAAGCTTCTTTTATAGAAAAACGAACATTTGTCCCATTAAAATCAATTGGTTGATAGAGTATTTGATTGCTTTATCTTTTTCTTTAGCATCATGTTTTAATACACACCAAATCGGATAAAAATCTCTAGAGGTGATTTCTTTGAATGATGATCACAAAGTTACTTATTTTTCTTCATTTATTTTTTCAACAATCATGGTATTGCTGGTTGCCAGCTTTCCACAATACACTTCTTGGTTTGTAACTATTTTCTTTCTCGGTTTTGCTCTGATTTACACATTCCAAAGACATAAAACAAGTTCCTCAAAAGCAATTGCTTATATTTCGTATTTATTATGCATTGTTTCATTAACTTACACTTTAGTTAATATATAATAGCAATCCTCCATTTCTGTGAGGGTCTTTCCTTACATTTATTTTCTCAGCAGCTTTTGGCTCACCCCTATCTGTCATGATAAAGCTACCATATCCAATTTTTTCCTTCGAACTTTCATATATTGTAACTGTGACGTGTCTAGCATCGGCCATTTTAAACCCTTTACGGTCTTTACAATATGCAACAGGATATGAACAACTGCGGCTAAAGCATATTTTTCAAATTTTGTCTACATACTCGGTTCCTGCTGATTCCCAGTCATTAGCAGATGTTTTACTATTTTGACTGTTAAACGCTGAGGCTGTTTTCTGTACATTAAACGGGTTGACCATTTGACAGAGGAATTTAACACTCTTCTAACTTTTTTATCTGCAATGGGTATCATTGTTAACCCAACAACTTCAGGTATTTCTGATAGTGAACAAGCAATAGATTATGATTCACCAAGATAAAGCCCCTACCCTTCTCTTAATTGAGGAGGGTACTTTTTTCGTTTTTTAAGATAACGTTAATCTTCCTTATTCATTTAAATATGATAAAATATTACATGTGTAGACATTTGAATATAGGAGGGCTTGTGTTGGAGCAAATGATCTCTTCTTCAAAAGTTGGAGTGAAAATAAATGAGTGGTATAAATACATAAGATTATTTAGTGTCCCAGATTCAGAAATATTGAAAGCTGAGGTTGAGGAAGAAATAAGGCATATGAAGGAAGACCAAGACTTATTGCTGTATTATTCTCTCATGTGTTTTCGTCATCAGCTAATGCTCGATTACCTAGAACCTAAGTCATTGAATGAAGAACGCCCTAAAATTTCAGACTTATTAGAAAAGATCGAGAGTAGTCAAACTGATTTGAAAGGGATTCTTGAATATTATTTTAACTTTTTCCGTGGAATGTATGAATTTGAACAATACGAATATCTTAATGCCATAAGCTTTTATAAGCAAGCCGAGAGAAAATTATCACTTGTTGCAGATGAGATTGAACGAGCAGAATTCCACTACAAGGTTGCAGAAATTTATTATCATATGAAGCAAACTCATATGTCGATGCATCACATTGTTCAAGCAATCGATAGTTATAAAGCACATGAAAACTACACTGTAAGAGTTATTCAATGCTCATTTGTCATCGGTCTAAATTATTTGGATATGGACTTCCCTGAAAAAGCGATCCCTCATTTTAAAGATGCTTTAGATAAAGCAAGAGAAATCGATATGTCACGAATAATCGGATCATCTCTGTACAATCTTGGCTTATGTTCATTTGCTGAGGAAGCTTATGAAAAAGCAGCTGAGTACTTTAAGGAGGGTATAAGAGTATACCAGGATAATGGGTATGAGCACTCAAATCGTTTATTGGACATCTTACTTATGTTGACAAAAACCACATTTAAGATGAGAAATCACTCCGAGGGAATTTCATGGTGTGCACATGGTCTGTCTTTGTCAGAAGAATTAAACGATGAGATCATGGCCAAAATGTTTGAATTCATTCATGCCCTATATGTAGATAACGACAAAGGAAAATTAAGTTCGATTCTAAATGATTTAGAATTAAAGTCAATGTTTTCAGACGTGGAGGATTTAGCAGCAGATGCAGCGAAGTATTACAATGAAAAAGAAGACCATAAAGTGGCTGTTGCTTATTATGAGAAAGTGCTTTATGCCCGTAAACAAATTCAGAGAGGGGATTGTCTTTATGAAACTTAAGCATGCATCTGTTTTTATTCTAGCAATTGTTTTAATTGGATTTGTAAGCATTTATTTAACTAACATTCAAAAAGGTGTCCAAGAAGCACGCAGAGGACATACAGCCAGTATTGGTTTTACTGATGGTCATTCGTATGAAATTGCAAGCAGAGGACATACTTCTTAATATGTTTTTCTTACCCCCTCCAAATTCAGGGGGTTATTTTTATGATTTATGTCCCCCCGTAAGACCAGCTCTATGAAGCGAGTACCAGCAGGTGTATAAGAAACTGCTCTCAGAATCGCTTTTGATCCATATTTGCTTCTAATCCCATCCATGACAAACCCGAGTTTCCTTCTCTTTTCATTATCCACTTCAAATAAACTCAACTGCTGATTTACATCATCCTCAATATTTGATAACGTAACTGAGATACTTCTTACTGTTTTACCCGAGTAAAACTTATTAAAGAGCATTAAGCAGCATCTATAAATATCCATTGTGATATTTGTGGGAAGATCAATTGTTTTTGCTCGATGAAATCCACCACCAAGCTCATCTTTACTGTATCCAATACCCAGGCTAATTGTTCGACCAGCTTTGTTGTGTGTACGTGCCCTTCTTGCGACTTCCTCACAAATCTCCAAAAGAACTGCCTTAATCTCTTCTCTCCTTGTGTAATCCCTCAGTAAAATCTGACTCTTACCAAAACTAATCTGCCCTTGCATTAATGGAGCACCAATTTCGGATAAATCGATTCCATATGCATGGTAGTACAACTGGTTTCCCATTATTCCGAACTTCTTCTCAAGCAACTCTAATGGAAATTTAGCTAGCTGACCTACAGTTGATATCCCCATTCGGTTCAGGTTTCTTTCCATCCTCCCTCCTATCCCCCACATTTTAGATAACGGATGAACATTCCAGAGTTTATTTGGCACATCTTCATATCTCCAACGTGCAATGCCGCTCTTCGTTTTCTTACTCTCCAGGTCAAGTGCAAGCTTACTGAGCAACATATTGTCTCCGATGCCTACTGTGCACATTAGGCCAAATTCTCTCCACATGCTACTTTGGATTGCTTTGGCCATTTCTTCAGGATCTTCTTTTCCTGCATCTAAAAAAGATTCATCAATTGAATACGTATGGACACATTTTTCAGGAACAAATCTGTAAAACAACTTTGTAATTTCAGTTGAAACTCTGATGAAAAGCTTCATTTGCGGATTTACAATGTGTATTCTTGGATCTTCAAAATAGTTTTGATCCTGTTTTGATCCCAAAATCTTTTTTAAGTGCAGGAGATGCAGCTAACACAACACTTCCCTGTCTCTCCGTATTCCCTACAACAGCAAGATAACATGTTAAAGGGTGAAGCCCCATTGTTACAGCCGAGGATTTCATATCGACACAAAGTATATTCTTGCGTGGAAATTGTGAGTAATCAATCATTGTATGTAACTCCTATGATGTTATTCATGTTGATATAAACTGTATTGTCGTTCTGGTCTTTTACGTGAAGCTTTTGTTGTTCAAAATTAATGTAATGTACTCTGCCGGCAATATGCTTCACGAATCCTTTGTTAAAAAGCTTGAATTGCAATTCTTTATTAAATTCCAATGCCTCAGAGACGAGAAGATCCATCTCTTCATTTTGTTGGTCATCTAAGGATGGCTTTTCAATTTTTGATACATCAATCAAATCTTGTTTAAGCTGTTAAATGTTCTGGAAGCATCATTGATGTCCATTTGATTGTTCCTCGATCCCTAAGCATATCGACACGCTCCTTTATTGATCTAATATTAACAGAACAAATGTTCTTCATTCAAGAAAAACCAGAACAAAAGTTCGATGTAAATGTTGGAAATAAAATAAAAGGTCAATAATGATATACGTAGTATTAATAAAGGAGGGATTCTTTTCCACAAAGGAGAGTGTATTGGTGAATGAAGAAGAGGCTAATCGGATTTTTGATCTTAGTCCCTGCTTTGATTATGTCGGGTATTACTTTAATCGAATCAAACAAAAAAGCACCTGAAGAAGTTTTAGAAAGTGCTTGGGATGAATTTGGTTTATTTAGTTTTCAAATTGGAATAACAGATCCGGCAATTACAATTGGCATGGATCAAACCAAAAGTGAGACAAAGCTCCGTGAATATTTAGAACATAATCTGTCAAGAGAAGCAAAGGAAAAATATAAGATTTATATATTCAAAGATGATATTGATAAATTGGAGAGAGAACATCGAGAGTATTTGCAAGCAAATAACCCTAATAAGTAAAGGGACTGCCCCCATAAGATGAGACAAATAATAACACCTTCAAGCTTGAAAACGGATGATTGTTATCCGAAATTAGACTTGGAGGTGTTTTTTCTATGGGGACAAGAGTGAGTTATCCGGTTGAAGTGAAACAGAAGGCTGTAGAAATGAGATTGGCAGGCGTGCCGATGAAAGAGATCATGCAGAAATTGAATATTAAGAATAAGACACAGGTTCAGACATGGGTTAGATGGCATAAGGCTAGGAATACACATCGATTTGAACAGCCTGTTGGAAAGCAATATACTTACGGAAAAGGTCCGGAGTATTCTTCCGAATTAGAGAAACTGCAGGCAGAGAATCGTTACCTGAGACAACAGAATGAAGTGTTAAAAAAGTACAACGAATTGGAAAGGAAGTTGATAGCCAAACGTCAGTCGAACTTGTAGAAGTAATGCACCGATCAATGACCGTACAGGATATCTGTGTTCATTTAGGTATCTGTCGCTCGTCTTATTATCGTTGGAAGAAGAATCTGACGCAGGATCAACCTAAACGCCATTTAGAAAGACAAATCGGCACGTTGTGCCGAGAGCACAAGTATCGATATGGATATCGAAAAATCACAGCCATATTAAAAAAGGGAATGTGTATTAACCATAAACGGTTCAGCGTATGATGCAGAAAAATCAGTGGCAGTGCCGGGTTAAGGTGAAAAAGCGCAAGAAGAATGGGCAGCCATATGCCGTGGTCGATAATATATTAGATCGGAACTTTCAGTCTGATCACCCTCTTGAAAAACTAGTAACGGACATCACGTATTTGCCTTATGGACAGAAACAATTATACCTTTCCAGTATATTGGATGTATATAATGGAGAAGTGATTGCTTTTACGATTGGAGATAAGCAGGACACAGACTTTGTCTTACACACACTTGATCAACTGCCAACACTGCCTGAGAACTGCGTGTTACATAGTGACCAAGGATCTGTGTATACATCTTACGAGTATCAGAAAGCTGTTAAAACAAAAGGCATTACCATGAGCATGTCCCGCAAAGGGACGCCCGCTGATAATGCCTCCATCGAATCGTTTCATTCCTCACTAAAGCCTGAAACGTTCTATCTTAACAGCATTGATCGAACCACGACCGCCATCGTAGAACGTACTGTCAAAGAATACATTTATTATTATAACAACATTCGTATTCAAACGAAACTAAACAGCCAATCACCGATAAACTATCGGCAATTGGCTGTTTAAAAGGTGTTTTGATCCCTGTCTCAAAAACGGGGGGCAGTCCCAGAAGATGGGAATTTTTTATTGGAAGAAGTCTCTAATTTTTTCATCTGATAAACACATCGAGATCATTGTTAGAATCTCATTCAGTGAGTTTTCAACAACTTTATTATGCCGTAACACGTACTCCTCGTTATTTTCCCAAACATGAGGCCTACAGCCACTCTCTCTGAGGGTCTCAATTAGAGGAACTACATGATCTTCAAATAGCTCATCTTTTCTGGAAGTGACAATGAAAACATTAGGTTTATTATAACCTTTAACAATTTTTGTTTTTAAAAAGTTGTTGTAGTAATCCTTGATTGAATCATTAACAGCAGTTGGGAAGACATCGAACATTATTGGCTTCCAGCGTGAAATGTAATCAAACAATTTAAATTGAGGAATAGCACTTACGATGTTCCCAACCCCTAAATCAAATCCATGAGCAAGAGAGGCATACCCACCCTTTGAACCACCATAAAAGGTAACATCTTTTTTCAAGATTTTATATTCACTAATCTTTTTCATTAGAAACTCTTGAACAGCACTATATATGTTCGTACTTCCATTTAACCCTATATAAAAACTTCCCAGTTCACCAAAATTGTCTTTAATATAAATTTTTCTGCAGTTATAATAGCGTAGTCCATCAATAAGGGAATAAGGGAATTTGAAGCGGTCTTCTTTTCCTTCTGTGCCAACAGGTTGAAATATAACAAGTAATTTTCGTTCTCCAGCTGCATTCTTCACTGGATAAGGATCTTCTAAATAAGTCAGAGTAACTCCATTAGAAGCTTCATATCTTTTTTCTAACTTTTCAACAATGATGCCCAACCTAATCTCTCCTGTCATTCAAATTTTTTCATAAGAACCATTTTGTGGTTTTTATCTTCTTCATTCTTTTAGAGAATAATACATAGGCTCCAAAATTTTTTCTAATGTTTCACCTGATTGAGAGTAGAATCGTTCTATACTTTTTTGCCTCTGGTTGAATAGCAATGCAACTACACCCGTAATTACTGCAGTAAGAATACCCTTTTGTTGTATCCAATTCCAAATATCTAATAACTCCAATTAAGCTTCTCCACTTCTCTCTGAACTTACTTTTAATACAGACTTAAATAAAAAAAGTTTCAGTTATGAAACGGGACTAGAAAACGTCCACTTTAATTATTTAATCCAATAAAATAAGCTCTCATTGCGAGAGCTTCATTAGGTTTATGGATAAAACCATTATTTTATTTAGATTGTAGTCCTCTTTTAACACCCGTTGAAAAAGGATGTTAACTTATTTTTATTCACTTTTGTGAAACGTCATATTTAAACTATTCGTTAACCAGTAAATGTTTGATATTGTTCAACTAACCCATCCGATAATTTGAATGTAATCCTTCACAATCTTTTACACCTTATTTCTCATTTAATGTGTGGAATAGTTTGAAAAAGACGCCCGCCTTTTTCCTGATAGATCTAATGCCCTCTAAATTCATGAAGGAGATTACTTAACTCTTCGTTTATTTAGTAAAATTATAAAGGTAATCCTCTGTAATAATAAACTGTTTTCCATCCTTATGTTTAGTTGCTAAAGTCTGTTTACCATCACCACAAGTTATTTGAAAACTATGAATAATTATATTTCTCATCCCAATAACTTCAGAAAAACAAGAAGTAATTTTTGTATCTGAAAACTTAGTTATAGTTTCCTTTATTGGTTTGACTATGTTGACCAGAAGTATAATCAATTAATTCTTGCCAATTAAACCAATTTCCCTCATCTTTTTTAAGTATATTTTCAATGAAAAATACATTGGTAGAGTTGAAAACACAGATTGCACTTCCTAACAATTCCCTATATTTTCTTGACGGTAAAGATTGATTACTATATTCTTCATAAATTTCCACTATTATCCTTGCTGTTCGAGGAAAACTTTATTCCTTGTATTTATTCATAAACTATTTTTCTCGTAGCATGGCGTTAAAATCATCGAATGTTTTCATCAGCGTTCAGAGGGTTTATCAAGTTAATCTTCCTAGTCTTCATCCTCTTCCCAATCATCTTTCGCTTCTTGAATCTTATTATAAAAAAATTCAATAAAGCTTTCAGCAACAGTATCTTAATAACCAATTACCCTAGCCCATTCAACTACTGGACATTCTCCGTCCTTCATTTTATTCGTATCTAGACAGTAAGCAAAGTAATCAACATATTCAATAACCACAAGTCCATTAGGAAGGCCATAGTGTTCTCTATATTCCTTAGTTCTATTTACAACTGATGCATGATCAAAGTTGTAACCTAAAACTAAAACACCGAATAAACCACCAGAACCGTATTTTTCTAAAAACCATTTATAGCTATTGGGAAGATCGCATAGGAGGGTTTCTTCAATGCGATCAATGTTCTCATGACTTGCGCCATCTGTAAATATCGCATTTTGTTTATTTTCATTAATAAAGTTTTCAACCTTCGAATAAATCATTTAAACACCTCAATTTCCATTCTCAAATTGTTTCGCTCTCCACTTCCAATATCTCTTTCTAAAGCTCTCGTATTGTGCTTTTAAAACCTTATCATTTCTAAAGTTTTCACCATCAGACTTAAGCTTATGAATGACATCACTATATTTTGTATGTAAACTGTTCGGGATTTAAGCATTGGGCCAGGTTCTTCTTGAATCAAGTGATGTAATTAATCTGTATACCATCTTTTGCATAAGGGGCATACCGTTTTTCATTAGCTGAAAATTTGTAACGCCGAATTCTGTTTTTTGATTAATATCAATATCTTTCATAGTATACACTCTTCGGCTTACATCTTTAACTTTCCCTTCGCCTTTCCCTTTCCCTCTATTTCATATGCTTCATACTTTTCTTTGTTTAGCCAAGGGGTGGTTATCTTTTGGCCAGTAAGAGTTTTTCTTGTTCCATCCGGTATTTTCTTCGCATTAGTCAATAGTTCATTCTTAAGGTTTTGGCTATCAACCACATTGTATGGCACGTCCCCCGCCATAGCAAGTTTATACTTAGGGTTGTAAGGCAACATATCTAAAATATTGACATCCTTAATCTTCTTCCCTGATTGACTTGCCTTATTTATTACCTTGCCCGCTGCATCTGCTTTGTTAACAGCGCCTGCACCTTTGGTTCCAACAACAGCTGCCGCCACTGAGCCAATTGCATACGTCACCCATCTTGACCTTGAATAGGCATCTCCATTCACCATATCCTTTTGATATGACTATTCAATTGCAGCAGATACTGCATTATATGTTTTAACTAAATGAATAACTGCATTGCCCAGGGCTGAGAGTGTTTCTCCTGGATCGGTGATGAAGTTCCATATGCCGGTTACAGTATCTTTGCCAACATCATATAAACCAACTCCTACACCTTTTACGATATCCCAGGTGACTTCTCCTGCTTCTTCCATCTGGTTGGCCTGTTCGATTTGCACAGCAAGCTGTACTTGAACCGGCTCAAGATTCTCGTAACCTACTTTTTTAGCAATCTCTAAATACTCATCAAGATCAGACACACCACCATTAAGTTTCTTTTTCAGTTCCTTGATTTCTCGTTCTTTTGCTTCTTCTTTTTTCAAGTTTAAATAAGATTCAGAACGCTTCTCAATATCGCCTTTTTTCTTATGTATGTCACTTTCTCTATACGCTTTGGCATTATAGTGAATCGGTGTAGCGTTCTTCCCTTTGCCTGTTGATTCCTGCAGCTTTGTAAATTCTTGTTGAATGGAAGAATATCATTGATGTCGTTATTACTTTCTTTGCATTACACTGTACGCTTGCTGCATTAGGCGCAAAATATATTCAAGTGCGACTAGGTCATTAACCGCCAATGTTAATTCCCATGTAAGTAAAGACTAACCCAAAACCGAATGAGGATTACGAGAATTAGTCTCGTCACTCATGGAGTAAAATTATAACTTCAAATATTTTTGGTCATATTTTGGTCAACAACCCGAAATGTTTTTCTCTCATTCTATTGACCAAATAAAAAAATCCCTTGACACCAACAGTGCCAAGGGATTGAGAAATTAATACTGAGACATATACTGTTCGCGCTCCCAAGGGTGAACTTGAGTTCTAAACATATCCCATTCGATTTCTTTTGATTCGATAAAGTGTTCGAATAGGTGCTCGCCCAGCGCTTTGACCATGACTTCGTTTGATTTGAATTCTTCTAGCGCTTCCGCAAGTGTTGCTGGAAGGTCAACAATTCCGTTTTCCATGCGCTCTTCTTTGTTCATCACATAGATGTTGCGATCGATTGGAGCTGGCGCTTCCAGTTTGTTTTTGATTCCGTCTAAGCCTGCAGCAAGCAATACGCTAAGTGCAAGGTACGGGTTAGCAGCTGGGTCTACGCTGCGGACCTCAACACGTGTGCTGATGCCGCGGGAAGCCGGGATACGGATAAGCGGGCTTCTGTTTTGCGCGCTCCATGCTACGTAGCAAGGTGCTTCATAGCCAGGAACAAGACGTTTGTAAGAGTTTACTGTCGGGTTTGTTACTGCTGTAAAGCTTGTTGCGTGCTTCACGATACCTGCAATGAAGTGTTTCGCTGTTTCACTTAACTGAAGATCAGCATTTTCGTCATAGAATGAGTTAACGCCATCTTTGAAGAGTGATAGGTTGCAGTGCATACCGGAACCGTTCACACCGAACAACGGTTTTGGCATAAATGTCGCATGCAGGCCGTGTTTGCGGGCAATTGTTTTAACAACTAGCTTAAATGTTTGGATATCATCACATGAGCGGACTGCACCAGCATATTTAAAATCGATTTCGTGCTGGCCAGGCGCTACTTCGTGGTGAGACGCTTCGATCTCAAAGCCCATCTCTTCAAGCTCAAGAACGATATCGCGGCGGCAGTTTTCTCCCAAGTCGGTTGGAGCCAAGTCGAAATATCCGCCTTTGTCGTTTAATTCAAGCGTCGGTTCGCCTTTTTCATCTAATTTAAATAAGAAGAATTCTGGCTCAGGCCCGAGGTTAAAATCACTGAAACCAAGGTCTTCCATTTCTTTCAAAATCCGTTTTAAGTTGTTTCGCGGGTCACCTTCGAAAGGTGTGCCATCTGGATTGTAGATATCACAGATGAAACGTGCTACTTTACCTTTTTCAGCCGTCCATGGGAAGATAACAAATGTATTCAGATCTGGATACAGGTACATGTCTGACTCTTCGATGCGAACGAATCCTTCAATAGAAGAACCGTCAAACATGACTTTATTATCAAGCGCTTTTTCAAGCTGGCTTACAGGAATCTCAACGTTCTTGATTGTTCCAAGAATGTCAGTAAACTGAAGACGGATATACTTCACGTTTTCATCTTTTACTAATTTTACGATATCTTCTCTAGTGTACTTTGCCATTTCGTAAAACTCCTCCTCTTAAAAGGTAAATGTATATAGCAAAACAGTTGCTAACGGATTAATGAAAGAAGCGGGACATGTCGCCTTGGCGAAATGTGTTCCCTCTTTGAAAACGGCCGGCTTGCATGAGCTCGTTTTTCAGGAGCTGTCTTAGTTCGTCATCGGACAGATCATGTTTCATTGGTTTTTTCGTCTTTTCGTTTTGTTTTTGCCCCGGCTCGGCTTCTGCCTTTTCCAGAATTTGTTTAATCCCTGCCATGTTTACACCTTGTTCTATCAGGTGCTTGATTTCTAACAGTTTATCTACATCATGGAACGAAAATAATCGTCTATTCCCTTCGCTTCTCGCTGGAAATATCAGTCCATTTTCCTCATAATATCGAATTTGTCTTGCTGATAACTCCGTTAACTGCATGACAATTCCTATTGGAAATAAAGGCATTGAGCGGCGAATATTATCACTCATCTCAATTTCCTCCTTTTCTTAACTTAGTTTCATTATAGGTGATGTTATATTTTGTGTCAATAAGATGTAAGAAATCTTAACATCAAAATCAGTGAAATTTTTAAAAAATTTAAATTAATTGCTTTTCCATGAGTGAATCCACTGCACTGCAGATGGCATTTTTCACATGCGAATAGGTTAATCCTCCCTGAACGTAGGCTATATACGGCGGGCGGATAGGGCCATCTGCTGATAATTCGATGCTTGCTCCTTGAATAAATGTGCCTGCTGCCATAATGACATCATCTTCGTATCCAGGCATGTAGGCCGGATAAGGTGTCACATGTGCATTGATCGGTGATGCATATTGAATCGCCTGGCAAAAGGCAATCATTTTTTCTCTATTAGAAAACTCAACAGATTGAATCAAATCCGTTCTTTTCGCATCCCATTTCGGGTTTGAAGTAAAGCCCAGCTTTTCAAGGAATCTCGCTGTAAACACAGCTCCCTTTAAGCTCTGCGACACAACGTGAGGGGCCAAAAAGAAGCCTTGATACATTTCTTGGAGCGAATAAAGGGATGCCCCTGCTTCCCTGCCGATGCCCGGTGATGTCATACGGTACGAGCAAGCATCAATCCATTTCGCTTTTCCGACGAGATAGCCTCCTGTTTTCGCAAGGCCGCCGCCGGGGTTTTTAATAAGAGATCCCGCCATCAGATCGGCTCCTACATGGCAAGGTTCCAGTTCCTCCACAAATTCTCCGTAACAGTTGTCGACAAATACGATTAGGTTTTCATTGATTTCTTTTACAAAACGGATCATTTCTTCTATTTCACTGATTAAGAAAGAAGGGCGATTTGCATATCCTTTTGAGCGCTGTATGCCAATTACTTTTGTCTTCGGATTGATCGCAGCGGCGACCGCATCATAGTCTATTTTTCCATCTTCTGTCAGATTAACCGCATTGTAGCCGATGTGAAAATCCTTTAACGATCCAGCGTTTTCTTCTCCTCTGACGCCCACAATTTCTTCTAGCGTATCATAGGGCTTGCCTGTGATATAAAGAAGCTCGTCCCCCGGTCTGAGAACACCGAACAAAGCAATCGAGATGGCATGTGTGCCTGAGATAATTTGCGGCCTTACAAGACCCGCTTCTCCGCCAAACACATCCGCATAAATGCTTTCAAGCGTGTCCCTCCCGATATCATCATAGCCGTATCCTGTAGACGGCGTAAAATGAGTGTCGCTTACTTTATGTTTTCTATAGCTTTCAAGCACTCTCCACTCATTGCGTTCACTGATTTCTTCTATTTGGTTATGAACACCGGAAATGTCCGCTTCCACTTCCATTGCCGTTTTTTTCAATAATTCTCCGTGTGTTAATGTGTCAAACATGTTTTGTATGTCCTTCCTACATATACTTCTTTAATTCACCGATGATGCTTTGCTCCTCTTGTACATAGCCTGATATGTCGTATCGTTCATTTTCTTCATCAAAGTAGAAGCGATCAACCATCGTTTCCGATTTGATTCTAGAAAGAAGCTTACCTTCAATTGCCGGCACATGCGCTTCAAAAGACGTTAACAGCTCTTGGCGCAAATAGCGCTGAATCGCTTCTTTAAATGTATCAGCGTCTTCCCCACGCTTCGCACTGACCATAATGTGATCCCTTCCGGCGGACGGTATAAAATCAGGCAGTTTTTGATCACGTTTGTTGTAGGCTGTCAGCATCGGAATATCATCGGCTTCAAGCTCCTCAAGCAACCGAAGCACCGTTTTTTCGTGTCCTGCGTAATCCTCATTTGAAGAATCAATTAAATGCAGGATCAAATCCGCTTCCTTGACTTCCTCAAGCGTTGACCGAAATGCAGCAATCAGTGTCGTCGGAAGATCCTGAATAAACCCTACTGTATCTGACAGAAGCACGCTGTAACCGCTTGGCAGGACCATTTTTCTGGTCATGGGATCCAATGTGGCAAACAGGAGGTCTTCTTCATAGCTGTCCGCACTTGTCAGGCGGTTGAACCATGTAGATTTCCCCGCGTTTGTATAACCGACAAGCGCGATTTGAAGCACGCCATTTTTCTTTCTTCTCTCACGGTACCGGCTTCTATGGCGAATGACAGTCGAGAGCTGTGTGTTGATTTCATGAATGCGATTTCTGATATGGCGGCGGTCTGTTTCCAGTTTTGTTTCCCCGGGACCTCTCGCCCCAATTCCACCGCCTTGCCGGGAGAGATTGATCCCTTGCCCCGTCAGACGCGGCAGTGCATATTGCAGCTGGGCCAGCTCAATCTGGAGTTTGCCTTCTCTCGTTCTCGCCCGTTTTGCGAAAATATCTAATATCAATTGCGTGCGGTCAATCATCTTCACTTCAATCGCGGTTGCCAACGACTTTAATTGACTTGGCGACAGCTCATCATTAAAGATGAGGAGATCAGCTTCAAGCTCTTCCACCAATGCCTTCAGCTCTTCTACCTTCCCTTTTCCTATATATGTAGCGGCGTCAGCCCTGTTCCGTTTTTGCGTGACGCTGGTTAATACGGTTCCGTCTGCGGTTTTTGTCAGAGATGCAAGCTCTTCCATAGAATTTTCAAAATGCTCATCCGTGATATGCGGCAGCTGACATCCGACTAAAATGGCTTTTTCCTGTCTTGTTCCCTGTTCGTTCAAATGGATGTTCCTTTCTTTTGCATATTGGGCAGTAGTATTATCATACCAAACCCTGCATGTGTATACCACAAATCGATTGCTTTGAAAAATTAGAAATACAACAAAAAAACAGACCTCTCGAAAAGCTGAGAGGCCTATACAGAGCCAGATGCTTCTTCTTGAATAGAAAGATCTTGGCTTTTAATGGTCATCAAGTCGCTTTTTAAGTATTGATCGCCCATTAAAAGCCTCATGGCTTGCGCTCTGATCGATTTTTCGATCACATTTCTGACAAAACGGCCATTGCTGAATTTAATGGGACTTGTCGTGCTTTTGACTGTCATTAAGTAATCTTTCAATTTCCATTCCGCTTCTTGACTCAGCTGGTATTCTCTTTCAGCGATCATTCGTTTCGCAATCTCCATGAGCTGGGTGACAGAATAATCCGGAAAGTCAATAGAAATGGGAAATCTTGATTGGAGACCGGGATTTAATGAAAGAAAATGATCCATTTCCCGAGAATATCCGGCGAGTATCAAAATGAATTCATGCTGTTTGTCTTCCATATGCTTGACGAGCGTGTCGATTGCTTCTTTCCCAAAGTCCTTTTCTCCGCCTCTCGCCAGCGAATAGGCTTCGTCTATAAACAAAATGCCGCCTAATGACTTTTTGATTAAATCTCTTGTTTTTTGGGCGGTGTGCCCGATATATTCCCCTACCAGATCAGCCCGCTCCGCTTCTATCAGGTGGCCTTTTGATAAAACATTCATTTCAAAGAACAGCCTGCCTATCAGCCGCGCAACCGTTGTTTTTCCTGTTCCCGGATTTCCTTTAAACATCATGTGCAGCGCTTGCTTCCCCACCTTCAAGCCTTGCTCTGCGCGTTTTTGGTTCACAAAAATCCAGGCGTATATTTCCTTGATGTTGCGTTTCATTTCCTCCATCCCAACTAGTGCGCTCATCTCTTTTTCGATTTCCTTTAAAATGCCGTGCTTCGCTTCGTTTTTTTGCAATGCAGCTTGATATTCCGCCTCTGCCTCAGCATTCGTCAGCACCTGCTTTTGTCCGTTAAGAATAATGTTGATCTGTCCGTTGTTTTTATATGTCACAGCGCGCTCCAACATTTTCACCTCTCTATTCTCTCTATATGATATTCAAGCGGATGCCCTTTGTGACAAACGCCTATCATGTGTCGAAACAATTGCTTTTATAGGGAATGCTAAGGAATCTTGCGCTTTCCCGAGAAATACTTTATTTCTTATTGTATTCACGGACATGGGGTGGACAAACCAAGAGATTTTATTTTTAACAATTTTGTAAGGAACACTGGAGATATGAATATAGTGATATGCCTTTGGCCTATAACCCTCATAATCACTATCACGTCTCTATAATTCCGTGACAGACACTTCTATACCGCTCATTTTTAACAGCTCAAACGAATCTGTCATCGGAAGCCCTCCAAAAGCGGTGTTCAGCGTCATCTGCATACTTCTTTTGCATAACATAACGCACTCGCATTTGAACAGGAACCGAGCCAAAACACCTGTCCATCTATGGGACTGCGATTCATTCCCCTTCTCATTCGGCCTAAAATACCGGAGAGATGTCTTCAGCGACACACCTTCCTTTTTTCCTCTCAGCAGATGTAAGGAGTTATGTGCATTCGTTTATGTTTCACATGCCTTACATCAACGCCGGGGATCAGTGGGATCATAATACTTACAAACTCATGACAGATTCACAGGTTTCATTCAGATTGAATCTGCTGTCGCTTCATGTGGAATTGTGCGCTTTCCCGAGAAATAATTTCCGCATGCGAAAGGGTTATTTCCTCATTTTACATACGAATGATAATCGTACAAGCATCTGCCGTGTTTTTTCATATCCTGTAATGAGGTGATAGAGAATGGTTAAAATTTTTATTGACCCTGGCCATGGCGGCTCTGACCCAGGCGCAACAGGGAATGGCCTTCAAGAAAAAACGTTAACCCTGCAAATCGCTTTTGTTTTGCGTACGATATTGACTAATGAGTATGAAGGCGTTTCTTTGCTGTTGAGCCGGACAAGCGACCAGTATGTCAGCTTAAGCGATCGGACAAACGCTGCAAATAACTGGGGAGCAGATTTCTTTTTGTCCATTCACATTAATGCCGGGGGAGGCACAGGTTTTGAAAGCTATATTTACCCGGGCGTGGGAGCCCCGACGACGACGTACCAATCGGCAGTTCACTCTGAAGTGATACAAGCTGTCGACTTTGCGGACCGCGGCAAAAAAACAGCGAACTTCCACGTCCTAAGGGAGTCTGCAATGCCTGCCCTATTAACTGAGAACGGGTTTATTGATACCGTTGCAGATGCAAATAAGCTGAAAACAAGCAGTTTTATTCAAAGCTTGGCGAGAGGGCATGCAAACGGATTGGAGCAAGCCTTTCATCTTAAAAAGACATCCGGCTCAGGATTATATAAGGTTCAAATCGGCGCATTTAAAGTAAAAGCGAATGCAGACTCTCTCGCTAATCGTGCCGAAGCTAAAGGCTTTGACACGATTGTCCTTTTAAAGGACGGATTCTATAAAGTACAGATTGGCGCATTTTCATCCAAAGCCAATGCAGATGACCTTGCTGCCAGAGCAAAAAGTGCCGGCTTCGACGCGATTGTCATTCTAGAATCATAATCAAGACACAGACGAGCGTCTCAAAAAAACCCCGGCTCCTCATTACGAGAAACCGGGGTTTTTTATACTAGAATATCAACAACAAATTGGGACCATGTTTCCAGGCGGTTATAGATCTCGTCCTGTTTTAATTCAGAGACTTTCATCCATTTTCCTGCAATTTGCTCCTTTTCTTTCACTTCCACTTGTGAGCCTGGCTTTAATTGAAGCGCAGAAAGAATACCGATATGCACTTTGCCGACACTGTTTTCATCATCATTAATCAATCCCAGTGTGACAATCGCCTGTTTATCCTCTTCGTTGATTTGCAGTTCTTCCTCAAGCTCGCGATCTGTGTTCAGCTTTAAGACTTCAGCAAATGAGGCTGCTCCTTCGATGGAGTTCATATGCCCTCCAAAGCCGAGAGAAAGCTTATTGTGCAGACGTGATTCTCCTCCGCCAGCCAGCCGCTCGTAAAGGAAAACTTCATCTTCTCGCTTAATGACGACATAAGGAATTGGCTGCTTATAATCCGGATTTTCTTCTGCGTCTCCCCTTCTCATTTCACGATAGCCCGTTTCGATCTGAGCCATGATTTCTGCTACTCTGCTATCTTCACTGTTCACACCCTGAAAGGTTAAGCGTTCCTTCTTAAACACGTCATCGCGCGGGGCGACCAAAATGATTTCGTCCATCTTTCCCATGATTGCTGCGTCCTCCTCATTCATTCAAGCCGAAAAGAGCAGATATTAGATCTGCTCTTTTTCATCTCCAAAATAAAAGTCATCGTCTTTGAGCGGCTCAACTGTCGCTTTTTTATAGCCGTTCCCCTTCATAGAGAAGAAGTCATGCGATTTTGTTTTTGTATTTAATCCGTTTAAAACGATCGGATTAATATCTTCTTCTTCAAAGTATGGCTCAAATCCAAGGTTCATGAGCGCTTTATTGGCATTATAGCGGATAAATTTCTTCACATCGTGTGAAAGTCCGACTTGATCGTACAAGTCCTCTGTATACTCAAGCTCATTTTCATATAAGTCATTCAGAAGGTTGATCGAAAATTCGCGTAGCTCTGCTTTTTTCTCTTCTGTCTGCTTATGATAGATTTCCTGAGCAAGGAGACCCACATAAACGCCGTGGATCGCTTCATCACGAAGGATCAGGTTAATGATTTCACCGCTTTGCATCAGTTTCCCTTGTCCATAGAAATATAGCGGATAATAGAAACCGCTGTAGAAAAGGAAACTTTCGAGATAGACGGAAGCAACCATCGCTTTGAACAGTGAGATTTCATCATCTTTTTGAATGGCTTTGTAAAGGCCGACGATGACTTGCGCTTTTTTCTGCAAATATTTATTTTGCTTAACCCATTCGAATACTTCATTAATTGTTTCAGTCGGTGCCAAGGTCATGAAAATATTAGAGTACGACTTCGCATGGACAGCGTTCTCCATCATCGCCATAAAGTTCAGCACCGCTTTCCGCTGGTGGCCGTCTACGTGTTCAGCCACGATCGGCATCCCCGTATTCCCCTGCTCTGTATCAAGAAGAGTCAGTCCGGCCAGCACCTTCATATAAGTGTCCTGCTCGTTTTTTCCAAGGTACTTCCATGTGAGGAGATCGCCGTTTAAAGCAATCTCTTCCGGAAGCCAGAACTGTTTCACATTTTGGTTATAGAACATTTGGGTAAAATCATCTTCATGCTTTGACCAGTTTGCTGCGTCATAAATTTTTGTCACTATAAACTCTCCTTTAATCAAACAACACAAGAAAGGCAGCTGTCTTGCCCAGTATCTTTTGTTCTTGCATAGTAAATGGTTTTTATTCCTCTGTGATGTGCATACAGATCGATTCGGTTTAAATCACGAGTCGTCATTGTATCTTTTAAGAACAACGTGAAGCTGATTCCTTGATCAATGTGCTGCTGGATTGTCCCGATCATATCTACAACCTTGAACATATCCATATCGTAGGCTTCTTTATAGAAGAACCAGTTATTAGATGCAAGCCCAGGCATTGGGTAGTACGTTTTTGAGTTGCCGTATGTTCTTTCTTCAATCCGTTCCATAATCGGCATGACAGACGCCGTGCTTGATTGAACATATGAGATAGAGCCTGTCGGCGCAATGCATAATCTGTAGCTGTGATACATGCCGTTTTCAGCCACAAATGCTTTTAGCTTTTCCCAATCCTCTGTCGTCGGGATATGCATACCTTCAAACAGAGCAGCGATTTTTTCGTATTTTGGTGAGAAATCAGTTGAAACGTACTTGTCGAAGTATTCACCTGTCGCATAGGTTGATCCTTCATATTGATCAAACGTTTCGCCCTTCTCTTTTGCGATTTCCGCAGAACGCTGAATGGAGTAAAAGTTCACCATCATAAAGAACGTGTTTGCAAAGTCGCGCGCTTCCGGGCTTTCATACGCAATGCCATTTTGCGCAAGATAGCCGTGAAGGTTCATAGCACCGAGACCGATTGATTTCATCGCTTTGTTCGCCCGTCTTACAGCAGGCGCATTACGAATATCAGTCGTTTCAGACACGTGTGTTAAAGAGTCTGTCGCAAGCTTAACTGTCTTCTCGATTGATTTGTGCTCCATGACGTTGAGAATGTTAAGCGAACCAAGGTTGCAGGAAATATCCAAACCGATTTCATCTTCTTCGTCATAGTCTGTATATGAAGAAACCTGAGATGCCTGAAGCACTTCAGAGCAAAGGTTAGAGAATTTCACCTTGGAGATATGGTTATTCGCATGCACTTTATTCACGTTGTCTTGGAACATGATGTATGGATAGCCTGATTCTGAACGAAGCATCGCCAGTTTCTCAAGCAGTTTCCGCGGGTTGATTTTTTCCTTTTTCACCCGAGGATTGTCGACAAATTGGTCGTACATTTCGTTCATGTCCAGTTCATCCATGTGCTGGCCGTACTCTTTATAAATCGTGTGCGGATAAAATACGTAAGCCGCTTTGTCTTCGCGCGCAAGCTCAACGAACTTATCCGGAATGACAACACCGATAGAGAGCGTTTTGACGCGCACATCTTCATCCGCTGAAATCTTTTTCGTATCAAGAAAATCATTGATATCGCGATGGAAAATGTTCAAGTACGCCGCTCCTGATCCTTGTCTTTGCCCCATTTGGTCAGCGTAGCGGAACGCGTTATCAAGAAGCTTCATGACGCCTACAACGCCTTTTGTGGCATTTTCAACATCTTTAATGGCTTCACCTTTGGCGCGAAGCTTGGACAAGTTAAGAGAAACCCCTCCGCCGAGCTTAGAAAGCTGCATGGAGATATCGATTGCTCGTGAAATGTCGTTTAAAGAATCATTGACTTCAAGCAAGAAGCAGCTCACTAGTTCACCGCGGCGTTTTCTGCCGGCGTTCAAAAATGTCGGTGTGCTTGGCTGATATTCCTGATTGATCATCAGATTCACATATTCTTTTGCTTTCTCCGTGTCGCCGTTTGCGAAGAACAGCGCAACAATTGAGATTCGGTCCTCATAACGCTCGAGGATTTTTTTCTTGTCATTCGTCTTCAAAGCATAGTCATTATAGAATTTAAACGCACTCATGAAGGAAGGAAAACGAAACTTCTTAGCGTAAGCTGTCTTAAACACGTCTTTAATGTCTTCAAAAGAATACAGGCTTAAGAATTCCTCTTCGTAGTATTGGTTTTCAATCAAATAATCCAGCTTCTCTTTTAAATCGTGAAAGAACACTGTGTTTTGATTGATATAATCTACAAAATAGCTATGTACAGCCTCTTTATCCTTATCAAACTGGAATTTTCCATCTTTTTGGATCATGATTTCGTTATTTAACTGGATCCATTTTGGCACTTGATTTTGTGACAACTCTTTCTACCTCCTGAGTAAACAATTCAACGTCTTTAGATGTGCCGCTGAGTTCAAATTTGTGCAAGATCGGCACCTGATATTGTCTTGAAATGGTATCGGCGCTTTTTGCAAAGTTATCGCCCCATACTTTATTGCCGCTCGCAGCGACTCCTAATAAAAGATGGGCGTATTTTTCGAGAAATGATTGTGTTGATGCCGGTACCTGACCGAAGTTTGTCGTGTAGGTGACCAAAACAAACGGAGTGTCCAGGTGGTCAATTTCGTCCACCTTGCGTATCTGCTGAAAGCCTATTTTATTCACAAACCGCTGAACATTCCCTGTTTTTGAATCAAATATGATTTGTACCACGATTTATCACGACCTATCAAAAAATATGAATCTCTCATCACTAACACTATATATAGTATACTATCCTCTAGCGAAAACACAACATATAGATTTGTTTTTATGAAAAATTCATATTTTGATCAAATCAGGCAAATGGGCAGGCTCATTAGGGCCCAAAAAAGAGAGCAGAACGAGAATGGTCTCTCGTCCTACTCGGGGTGTCGTTTTTAAGCCGATGTATATCATAACATGAAAAAAAACTGCTTAGTAGTCTAGATTTTTTTTCTTAAGCTATCACAGCATTTTTCACTCTCTACTGTTTCTTCTATTTCAACATCCGCACCGATTTCTTCTAATACCGCCTTCAATGCGCTGATAATTGACGCTTCTCTAATTAATTCTTTTCCATTCACAATGATGCTTGTTCCATATTCATAGCAAGAATCATCTTCGCAAATTTCTTCCCAATGATTCACGATCACTTTATGCTTCATTTTTTCACCCTCTGTTTGATCTGTCTGTATTTAGTTTAGCGGGAAGCATTCGCTTTGTAAATTCGGATGCTTGTGAAATTTATTCAAGCTCATAATCAGCGTATTCTTTCTTCAGCTTTACCTCATTGCGGGACTCATCATACTCATAAATTTTGATATAGCCGTCCTCCATAACACCAAAATGATTATGCTCAAGAGGAAACGTGGTTGGCTGAGGCGTTTCATAACCTGAATTACCGCTGTTTGTTTCGATGATGGTATCTTGATTCCCACACGCCCCGAACAGCAAAAATACAGCTATCCACACAAGCGCTATCCTAATTCGTCTCAGTTCTGTCTCACTTTCAAACAAGGTTGCGTCACCCCCGGATTCTTTTTTAATACATAATATACCATTTCAATTCACATATGTTGATACCATAAAAAAAGACCGTGCCTTGGCATGGTCTTCTTACAAATTGTCGAATCGAAATTGGATGATGTTAAAAAACGGCTGCCGGGATTTCCCGACAGCCTTCGCATGCATTAACATGTTGATTTTTGATCTATTCGAGTTCAAGCTGGACGTTTTTTTGCGGCGCAAACGTTGAGATCGCATGTTTATATATAAGCTGCTGCTTCCCTTCTGATTCCAGCAATACGGTAAAGTTATCAAAACCTTTTACCTGGCCCCGCAACTGAAAGCCATTCAGCAAAAAAACAGTGACATACGTATTTTCTTTCCGGATTTGATTCAAAAACTGATCCTGAATATTAATCGGTTTCATGTTTCGTCCTCCTTGATTCTCTATATCATACAGTTTCGATTAAAGTTAGAGTTTTCCTGCTATATGTGTGAAAATTTCCTTTTTTTTCAGCTCCATATCAACGGGCGGTGTCATATCGAACCAGGTAACCTGCATTTTGTTGCGAAACCATGTCAGCTGGCGTTTCGCATACCGCCTTGAGTTCTGCTTTAGTTGAGCGACGGCATCAGAAATTGTCACAAAACCGTCAAAATAGGCGTATAGCTCCTTATAGCCTATCGCTTGAATTGATTGACAGTCTCTCACATTCCTGTCGTAGAGGCGCTTTACTTCCGGAAGAAGACCTGCCTCCATCATCATGTCGACCCGCTGATTAATCCTTGCATACAGCGTCTCTCTCTCCATCGTCAGCCCGATTAACACTGCATTGTACAGGAGTTCTCGTTTTTGCCCCTTCAAATGCTGAGACATCGTTTTTCCAGACGTATGTAAAATTTCCAGGGCGCGAATAACCCTTCTTGTATTATTGGGATGAATCGCAGCTGCTGCTTCTGGATCTGCCGCAGCAAGTTTGGCGTGAAGAAAATCAGCGCCTTCCCGCTCAGCAGCCATTTGCAGGCTCTGCCGAAACTCAGGATCGTTCGCCTCTTCCGTAAATGTATAATCGTAAAGCACAGATTGTATGTAAAGCCCTGTACCGCCGACAATCATCGGAAGCTTTCCTCTTTTTGCAATCTCAGTGATTTTGTTTCTCACTACGTTTTGATAATCTGCGGTGGAGAAGGAATCTTGGGGATCTAAAATGTCAATCAGATGATGGGGCACTCCCTCCATCTCCTGTTCGGTGATTTTAGCTGTTCCAATATCCATCCCTTTATAAACCTGCATTGAATCTCCGCTGATAATTTCAGCGTTCAAGGATTTAGCCAGCTGAATACTTAAATTTGTTTTCCCCACTGCCGTCGGTCCTACTAAAATGACAACGGGCTGCTTTGTATTATTCAATATGTATCACTCTCTTTTATAAATCTCCCCCCATTATAGCATTCATCATGTATAACCACCTATCCATTTTGCCCTTTTTTTGCATCGGTAAACATTCTTCTACCAGCCGAGCGGCTCATTGCCGACGATTTCTCTCGTCTTTCCTTTCAGGATATGCCGATGCGTTTTCTTTTCGTCATTACCAGAAGCATATACAACGCCTCCGTACTGGATCTCAATCGGTTCGTTATAGGCCAGATACGTCGTTTCTTCGATTTTATGATAATGAGTGCCGTCAGTACGAGGAATCGCAGGACCCGAGATTCCATAATACCGGTGAAAATGACCGTTTTCAAAAGATGTAATCCCTGAAAAATAGTGTGTATGCTGATCCGTATTCGATCCATTTGCCGGCTGTGTAAACCCTTCAATAAGATGATAATGCCCCTGTTCCCTCGTCGTTTTGGCATGATAAGCGTGTACGTGAGGCGGCGCTTTTGACCAGTCAGATGGATACAGGCCCAATATGTTCACTTCCCTTCCATTTCCTCGATTCGCCCAATCAAATCCCGATAGGCTGAATACACTGCATCATCTACACTTTATGACAGGAGGAAAGAAAACATGAATGAAGTAGATCATTATTTCACTGCTGCAGATACAAGGATCATTGGAAGGCCTTTCGGATTCGGAAGACCATTTGGGTTTGGAAGACCTGGATTTGGCTATGGATTTGGTTTTGGGCGGCCATTCGGCTTTTTTGGGGGACCGTTTATCGGCGGCCTTGCAGGCGGGCTTATAGGAAGCGCTTTATTTAATCCTTATTTTTATGGCGGTTATCCCTATTATCCTCCATATCCTTATTACTAATAATGAAAAAAGAGGCCTCTTAAAAAGAGGTCTCTTGTCTGTGAGTAAAATGAATCTCTTGACTGGCCGTTAGGCATGCACTACTATTTTTCTAGCTGACGATTTTATAATCTCAAAACAAATTTGAAGTGAGGAGAATTCACAATGTTGTTAGGATACATATTCCTCACGATTGCGATATGCTCAGAATCACTTGGAGCGGCTATGCTGAAGGTGTCTGACGGCTTTAAAAAGTGGAAACCCAGCGCCATGGTCATAATTGGCTATTTCATCGCCTTTTACATGCTGTCACTCACCTTAAACCACATCCCCCTGAGCCTCTCATATGCGACTTGGAGCGGTGTGGGCACGGTGCTGACAGCTGTGATCGGAGTGAAATGGTTTAAGGAAGAACTGAATGTCAAAGGGCTTATCGGCATTCTTTTATTACTATCGGGAGTCGTGCTACTTAATTGGCAGTAAAGGAGTGCTCATGATGAAAGGATTGTTTTATTTGGCTCTTGCCATTGTATTTGAGGTTTTCGGGAGTACCATGCTGAAGCTTTCAGAAGGATTTACACAAGCCTTGCCCATTGCCGGGGTCGTAGCCGGATTTCTTTCTGCTTTTACCTTCCTGAGCTTTTCTTTAAAAACCGTTGACTTATCTAGCGCGTATGCGACATGGTCGGGTGTTGGAACGGCGCTTACAGCCATTGTCGGATTTTTGCTTTTTGGCGAAACCATCAGTTTAAAGGGAGTGTTCGGACTCACGCTTGTCATTGCAGGCGTTGTCGTGTTAAATCAGTCGAAAGCCCCTGCTAAAGAAAAAAATCAGACGGTCTGTGAGTGACCGTCTGTTTCTTATTCACCAGCCTGTTTTACAGAGGCTTCTAGCTTCAGCTCGACATTCCCTTGGATGGCGCGTGAAATCATGCAAGACGACTCCGCCTTTTCACAAAGCTTGTGCGCTAAAGCGACATCCTCTTGTGAAGCATCCTGTTTGAGGACAACGGAGGGACGGTGAATAATTTTTTTGTATGTAAAGACTCCTTTGGTGACGTCGACAACGCCTTCTGACTCCATCTGCAGGTCTTCTTTTTCCAGCCCGCTTCTTTCCATCATCGCAGCGAGTGTAATAATGTAACAGGTTGCGGCCGCCCCGAGAAGCATTTCATCCGGGTTGGTCCCCTCTCCCGGTCCATCCATTTCTTTAGGAATGGAAATGGATGTAACCAGGTTCCCGCTTTCGATCGTACCAACGTCGTTGCGTTTACCCGGCCAGTTTGCCTTTAAATAAAAATGATGGTCTGCCATCGTCCGTTTCGCCTCCTTTTATCATCCTATTTCAGTCTACTGGTCTTCTCTTCTTTTGTCTCCTGATCTGCTTGTTACGAATACTCTTTTTCAAGGACACTGTTGACCGCACGGACATAATCATAAAATTCATTGTTCTTTGTGTATTTCCTATTTTTATAATAAAAATCATCGAAAAATGCCTCTCTCTGCTCGCGGCTAATTTCAAGCTGGATACTAAGCCCCGTTTCCCCTTTGTTGTTAATGTTTTCTGCACTTAACCCGGCAAGGCCGCTTTTAGATGACGCTAACTCAGCGGAAAACCCTCTTCTCTCAAGGGCCCTTACCATCATTTTCGCTCGCTTTCGGTCTGTGCCCCCAACAAGTGTATGCTTGTTCTCCCCTTTATATCCGTGAAAAGCCACAACATATTGATGCTCCTTGATTTTCTTTTCAGCCAATGGCTCATCAAAGTTGGTGCTTGTAATGTGCAGTGTTTGGTTATCCTGTGACTTCAGCCCTTCAAACAGGTATGTAGAGTATTCATTATTGAAATACCGCACAAGCTCGCTTACTCCGCCTTCAATTCTGCCGCCGTGCGGAGACATAATTAACACTTTGCTTCCTTTTTTCTCATTATAGGAAATATCATAATCAGCCGGGCTCTCATTCTCTGCCAAGCTGCTGAAATTTGAATATGTATCTGGCTGATCAGATGGTTCAGGTTCTAATGAGTAATGAACGTATTTCAGAAATAAGACAATGGCTAAGACTAATATGACATTTAATAGAAATCTTCTCATGTTTAACTCCTTTCATAAGAATGGCACGGTTCATTATATGAGGTTTAGCCAATAGGTTTTATCTTACCATTGTATACGCTATATCATCAGTGAAAAAGTTCCCGGTTTCAAAAAATCAATTGATTGTCACGGTTCATAACGGTTCATTTCAAATATGAGTGAAAAAAGATTGAGAGGAAAGACAAAAAAGGTAGGAATAACCTCACTTGGCAATTACATGTATAGAGGTGTAAGGAGGGTTTTATTAACGGCTGTCCGATTGCTGAGACGGACAGCCTTATCGGCCTGCCAAATAAAGGTCTTGTTTATTTGTTCTTACAAAGTCACAGGAGAGGATCGAATCTAACAAAAACGTTCTGATCTGTTGTTTCGAAAAACAAAAAGCTTTGATTTGCGTTTTGCTTTTCTGTCTAACAATAATTGTTCTCTTACTGATCGTTCCGTCTTTCTTCATATATATAATGCTGATTGGTATTTGGCTTTCCAAAGACCGATGTAAGAAGACATTCATACAGCTGCTCTCCCCTTGCCAGTTTGATATAACAACATTATAATACGAACGTATGTTCCTTTTCAATACCCCAATAAATGCCACGGCTCCAAGTTTGATTTGACAGATTCATAAAAACCAACTCTTGTCCATCTATTATAAAGGACAAACAAACTTACCAAACCTTTCCTCTGCTCATAGAGTATACAGAAAACCTTATACTAGGAGGAAAATACATGTTTGGGTACTCTATGGTACAAATGGTGAGAGCAAATGCTCATAAGCTAGATTGGCCGTTACGGGAAAGCGTCTTGCAGCTTTACAAGCCCTTCAAATGGACTCCTTGCTTCTTGCATCCATTTTTCGAAACCAAATTGAAAAACCGAAAAAAATTGTCAGTCATTATTGAATTTGAGGAAGGCTGTCACGAGACAGGCTTTCAAATGGCTGGAGAGGTGCTGCAAAAAGAAAAACGCAGCAAGCTAAAAAAACGTTTCAACAAAATCAATTGCTGCAGCGCGGAGGTGACCCCACAAGCGTTAGATTCACTTCTTTCTGAATGCAGCGATATCCGCAAAGTGTATTTAAACCGCGAAGTCAAAGCGCTTCTAGACACGGCAACCGAAGCAAGTCACGCGAAGGAAATCGTCAGAAACGGGCAGACCCTGACAGGAAAAGGTGTTACTGTCGCTGTTGTCGACACAGGAATCTACCCGCATCCTGATTTAGAAGGCAGGATTATCGGATTTGCGGACATGGTCAATCAAAAAACAGAGCCGTATGATGATAATGGCCATGGCACACACTGTGCAGGTGATGTCGCCAGCAGCGGAGCATCTTCTTCCGGCCAATACCGCGGACCTGCGCCCGAAGCCAATTTAATCGGCGTGAAGGTATTGAACAAGACAGGATCTGGAACGTTAGCAGATATTATCGAAGGTGTGGAGTGGTGTATCCATTACAATGAAGACAACCCGAATGAAGCGATCGATATTATCAGTATGTCGCTTGGGGGCGATGCGCTTAGATATGATAATGAACAGGAAGACCCGTTAGTCAGAGCGGTTGACGAAGCGTGGAACGCAGGGATTGTCGTCTGTGTCGCTGCCGGAAACTCCGGGCCTGATCCACAAACGATCGCAAGCCCGGGCGTGAGCGAAAAGGTGATTACTGTAGGTGCCCTTGACGATAACAATACCGCAACCAGCGATGATGATACGGTCGCATCCTTCTCAAGCCGCGGGCCGACAGTATATGGGAAAGTAAAGCCCGATATTTTAGCGCCGGGTGTTGATATCATTTCCCTTCGCTCTCCGAATTCTTATATCGATAAGCTTCAAAAGTCAAGCCGTGTAGGATCTCAGTACTTTACAATGTCAGGAACATCGATGGCAACCCCAATCTGCGCAGGTATCACAGCTTTAATTCTTCAGCAAAACCCGGACCTTTCACCTGATGAAGTGAAAGAGCTTTTGAAAAACGGCACGGACAAATGGAAAGATGAAGACCCAAACGTATACGGAGCGGGCGCTATTAACGCAGAACATTCCATTCCCGGCCAATAGACAGCTTCATAAAGCCGGCAAATCCCTCTGCGGAACTGCCGGCTTTATGTTTTGAATATTTCCAATAATGAGATAGAATAGTAGAAAATGGATCAAGGAAGTGGAAAAATGCCATATTTTATCTGTAAAACATGCGGCGCACAACATGCACAGACTGTAAATCCGCCGTCCTCTTGTCTGATTTGCGATGACGAAAGGCAGTATATTCATCCGGATGGACAAGCTTGGACAACTCTTGAAAACATGCGTGAAAATGGTAACCTTCAAAACATCCTTAAAAAGGAAGAAGAGCATCTTTACAGCATCAAAACCGAACCAGAGTTTGCAATCGGACAAACAGCACATTTGATCCAGCAAGAGGGCTTCAACGCGCTATGGGATTGTATTTCATATCTTGATCAAAAGACAATTGACCAAATCAATGAATTAGGCGGAATTCAAGCCATCGCTTTGTCTCATCCGCATTATTACTCTGCTCAGGTGGAGTGGGCTGAAGCGTTTCAGGCCCCGATCTATATTCATGAAGATGACAAAGAATGGGTGACAAGGCCAAGCAATCACATTCAGTTCTGGTCAGGTGAAACGTTAAACTTGAAGCCGGGACTGGCTCTTCACCGCTTGGGCGGACACTTTAAAGGCGGTGCTGTTCTCCATTGGCGCAACGGCAATGAAGGGAAAGGCTGTCTATTGACCGGGGATATCATTGCGGTTGCGGCCGATCGGAACTGGGTCAGCTTTATGTACAGCTATCCAAATCTCATCCCCCTCCCCGCCTCCAAAGTTGAAGAAATAGCAGCCAAAGTAAAACCGATTCAATTTAACCGGATTTATAATGCTTTTTCAAAAGTTGTCAAAGAAAATGCCGACGAAGCGGTCCAGCGTTCTGCTGTACGTTATATCAAGGCACTGAACAACAAGTTATTTCATACATAAAGGGTGAGGCGGCTCTTTTCCGTGTAAAAGATGCAGCAATTGGGAATAGTATCGTGTAGATTAAAAGGAGGAATATTGATGGCACACTCGAATACACAGCTTTCTCAATGGCTGGAATCAAAAGTCGGCCAAACACTTGATATTAGAAAAGGTGAATTGACCCATGATGAAGAGATTTCAGACCTGGATCAGATTGTTCTCCACCTTAAAAAAGTAGGGATGCGCAGCACTAATCATCCTGATGACTATGTTGCAGATGAAGAACTCGTTTTAGAAGGAGAAGGAACAACATTCACAGAAGAAGGCAACATACCGCTTCCGCAAAATGCCTATGAGATTCCTTTATTAGGTGATATTCATATCCACCAAGAAAACGAAGGATTGAAGGTTGTAACAGATCGTGCAGTCTACACAATTGATGTCCAGCACAGCTGACAGTCACTTTTATCAAAATAATATAGCTCAGCGCCTTTGAGCTTTCATTCAAAGGCGCTGCTTTACATACAATATATGTTTATGCATGCTATACTTGGTGATTTGAACCGTTTCCTTTTACAGCTTTATTAAATTTCTTCCCTTCAGTCTCATATATTTCTTCCACGCAAATTGATTCTACATGCTGCATAATGACACGATTGATCCGTTCTTTATTCACTCGCACAGGGTCAAGCATCGCATGTAAAGCCAAGCCGTCAATCAATGCGTAAAGTCTCTCGGCTTCAATGTCTTTATCAGCACCCTGCTTCAGTAAATCGAATTCATCTAAATAGGCAATCAGTTTCCGCATGCCGCTGTAAATCCCGTCATGATTCGCATCATACATATCCTTTTTATGTCTGGCGTAGACCGTAAAAGCAAACCACACCTCCATCTCTCTAATTGTTTCTTCATTTGTCGGGACAATTTCAAGCAAAATATGCAACACCTTTTCCTTAGGAGGCAAATCCTTCATTGTAATGTCCTGAATTCGGGCCATCGCTTTTTCTTGAACGAGTTTCATTGCAAAATCAAGCAGGTCATCCTGAGTAGGGAAATAATGGCGCAGCGCACCTAATGAAAGCCCTGCTTCCTTTGCAATGTTTCTGGCTGAGGCTCCCTCCATCCCCCGCTTTAAAATCACCCGCCACGTCGCTTCTGCAATTTGTCTTCTTCTTTTCTTATGGTCAATTTGTTTTGGCATGGCTTTATTGTAGCAAGAAAAAAATAAGAGAGCAATTTTTATAATACAGTTGTATCGCAAAAATAAAGGTGATAACATAGTACTAAATAACACAACTGTATTGAAAAGAGGGGAATGGATTGAACGGTATCGCATGGATGATTGTCTCTTGCGAAATTGCGTTTTGGATTGTGATTGCTTTAGGGCTTGCTGTACGCTACCTATTCAAACAGCATACATTAGGACTGCTATTCCTTGCCTTAACCCCAGTGATCGATTTGATTTTACTAGCGGCAACTGCTGCGGACCTTTACCGAGGGGCTTCAGCAACTGCAGCACACGGGATTGCGGCTGTTTATATCGGTGTATCGATTGCTTTTGGAAAACAAATGATTCAATGGGCTGATGAAACATTTCAATATTATGTGACAAAACAAGGGTCTAAACCGCTGAAACGCTATGGAATGGATCATGCCAAGCATTATGCGAAAGGCTGGGTCAGACATGTGCTGGCTTACCTTATTGGTGCGGGATTATTAGCAGGAATGATCTATTTTATCAATGATTCTGCCAGAACCGGGGCATTGAGCGGCATTCTTAAACTGTGGACTGTCATCATAGGCATTGACTTTCTCATTACAGCCAGCTATTTTATTTGGCCAAAAAAAGAAAAAGCTTCGAAGAATTTCAGAAGTTAATTTGATGAAAAAGAGGGTCCTTTCCGCTAGTAAAGGGCTTTTTGGTTGTTGTCAATATATGTTATACTGTTTTTCGAAATACTAGAGGCCCCTAAACTCTAGCTATTTTTATAGAACTTAGCTTAAGAGCTTCAGATTCTAGTCGAGTAACCGTTGTATGAGTTAGCAGGTGAAAGGAGTGGCATGCTTGAGCCAAAAAGGACAGAACGAGCAGTGTAAAAAGCTAAACCTGAGCTCAACATTAATCGCAATTGTATCTATCATTCTTATCGTTGCCGTTGCACTTGCGGTGATCTTCGGCGGCTTTTTCTTCGGAATGAAAGGATTATTCTCCATTCTGGGCATTACTTACGATTCCAATCAAACATTGGTTTTATTTATTTTGGTCTGTTTTGCTGTCGGCTTGATCATAGATCCACTCACAAAGATTGTCTCTATGATTCTGGCAAAATCATTTTCATTGAGAAAGACTGCTCTCTTTACTTTTACACTTTACTTTGTGAGCAACTTCATCACAATCTGTTTCGCAGATTACTTTATGCAGTCTATATATATTCCAGATGTCTTTCTTTTTGTAATATCAGCATTGATGGCTTTCATTGAACTTGCCTTTGGTAACTAACTAGCCGGAAGCGACTTAAAATCGCCTGGGATGATTCAAGCGGCTTTTGTCTTTACATCATTCCCATTGTCTAATTTTGCGAGACAATTGACAAGAAAATGTAAAATGATCAGCGGAATAATAGAATCAATGATGATATATAAGCGGAAAACAAAGCCCTAGCCAGTGAAGTTCTGATCACTCCCTGCTATAGCCCCTGATATGTATGAGCTAATCCAAAAGGAGTGATCAAATCAGGATGATGACCCAGTTTGAAATGTGCGGGAACAAAAACACGAGAACAAACATTAAAAACCCTCTATAAATGATTTCCTCCGTTACACCGGCTGTTAAGAATACAACATTCTCATTCAACGAAACAGGCAGGATGTGCTCAGCGGTCGAAGCCTTTAACTCCGCTTTTTTCTTTGCTATATCTCGACTTATCTTTGGGCTAAGTCTAAAACCGATGATACAATACATTACAGGGATTACATATGAAAGACTTAATCATTGAAAAAAATAGGATACAAGCGGACCGAGAGGATCTATTTGTATTGCCGGCGCGGGAATCTATAATCCGATCATCGTACGAACATAACACTTCACTTTTTCATTTCCATTTTCACCAGTCTTGATATTTCTTTTAAACCTTTGAAAATCAAAGTATCCAAATATCGGTTCATAATTCATTAAAAATAAATGTACGCCAGAAACACATGTCCATCACGAAACACCCTCTTCTCATTTTTTAATTACTCATGTATAAAACCGGGCGACAGCCTCAAATTCCTTCAACGCAAAACAAAACTCTCTGCTCATAAGAAACAGGAAGCAAAACAATGATGATTGAATTTAGATTCTGTATTCAAAAACAAGGATTCCTACATTCTCAATAGTCAGTTCATCCAAAATGATAACTATCTTTGGGCTTAATGTCATGTTCTCATCCCCTTATATCCAAAATATACATTTAATTATTTGTAAATGAAAGCTTGTTGTAATCTGTTATTCCAAATGTGTACAAAAAAAGCATTGATCCATTCAAAGAATGTTTCAATGCTGAAAAAATATATGGGCAAAGAGTATATTCCCTTTCGCCCAACCCCCGCTACATCACGCGTTTGAACATCTTTTCCATCTCATAAGTGGAATGGTGAATGATAATCGGACGGCCGTGTGGGCATGTAAATGGGTCTGATGTGCTTCGGAGGTCGTCCAGAAGCGCTTTGATTTCGTCGTTTCTGAGGTGGCGGTTTGCTTTGATGGAGCCCTTGCAGCTCATCATAATCGCCGCTTCCTCGCGCAGTTTTTTAATATCAATCTGTTTGGAATCGAGCACCTGCTGAATGATTTCTTCGATCAGCTCGGCTTCTTCTCCCTTTGGAAACCAGGCTGGGTGGCAGCGGACGATGTAGCTGTTCGATCCAAATGATTCTAAAAAGACGCCGACGCTTTCAAGCTCTTGTTTGTGCTGTTCAATAATCAGCGCCTCATTCGTGGAGTAGTGGAACGTCAGCGGCACGATCATATCCTGCACCTCAGGCTCAACCTCTCCTACTTTTTCCCGGAAGTATTCGTATTTAATACGCTCTTGTGCGGCGTGCTGGTCAATAATATACAAGCCGTTTTCGTTTTGTGCCAAAATATATGTCCCATGCATCTGGCCGATCGGATACATAATCGGAACCCGCTCAGACGTTGGCTCAGGCTGTTCTTCTTGATGGTGTTCCTGCTCAAATGCTTCAGGCTGTTCTTCTGAAACATCAGGTGCCTCAATGCTTTGTTCCTGCTCAACGATAGGAGGAGCATCAAATTGAAGAGGCGGCAGTTCTTCCTCCGTGTCAACCGGGTCTTTCACGACTGAGCTTAACTTCATTGGTGAATAAGATGGCGCAGGCGTTTTTTCCGGAACTTTTCTTTCCGCAGGCTTTTCATCAAAGGTGATGAACTGCTGCTCATTTTTGATAACAGGTGCCGATTTTTTCGGGAGCTGGGCACTCGGAATCAGCTGCTGCTGTTTAAACACATCTTTAATTCCGTCACGAATTAAATCATGAAGCTCTGTTTCCTTGCTGAGACGGACCTCAAGCTTCGATGGGTGCACATTGACATCGACTAAAATCGGGTCCATCGTAATTTCTATAAAGGTAATCGGATGGCGTCCGATCGGCAGAAGCGTATGATATCCTTCATGCACCGCTTTGACGAGCGGGAAATTTTTAATGTAACGGCCGTTAATGACAGACGACATATAGTTTCTCGACGCACGTGTAATCTCTGGGAGGGCGATATATCCCTTCACTTCAAAATCCAAAGAACTTACATGCAACGGAAGCATTTTTTTGGCGACAGCCGTGCCGTAAATCGCTGCCAGGACTTGGCGCACATCTCCGTTTCCATTCGTTTGAAGCAGGTTTTTCCCGTGATGGCGCAGGCGGATCGATACCTCTGGATGGGCCAGCGCAATGCGGTTGACCACATCTGTAATGTTCCCAAGCTCTGTATGAACGGTTTTCATATATTTCAAGCGGGCCGGTGTGTTAAAAAACAGGTTGGAAACGACAATTTCAGTTCCCTTTCTGCTTGAGGAACGCGATTCGGAAATGACATTTCCTCCTTGGAGCACGAGTTTCGTCCCTGCTCCTTCACCGGTGCTTGTCGTCATCTCGAGATGTGAGACTGACGCGATACTCGGCAGTGCCTCTCCCCTAAAACCAAGCGTTCTCACCCTGAATAAATCATTTTCATCTTTTATTTTACTCGTTGCGTGGCGGCGAAAAGCACGCTTGCAATCTTCCGTTTCCATTCCTTCGCCGTTATCCAACACTCGAATGGATGCAAGACCTGCTTCCTCAATATCGATTTCAATGACTGTGCTGTCAGCGTCGATCGCATTTTCCACCAATTCCTTGACGACTGAGGCGGGCCGTTCCACAACCTCGCCGGCCGCTATTTTATTCGAAAGCTCATCTGACAGCTGGATGACTTTTGCCACATTCATCACCCCGTTTTAATGTAATTTCTTTTGCAGCTTGTACATTTCATTCATCGCTTCAAGCGGCGTCATATCCAGTATATTAAGTGATTTGAAGGCATCGAGCACTTGCTTTTCTTTTTTGGAAAGCTTCGGCGCTTCAGCCGGCTTTTCCGCTTCCTCGAAAAAGGACAGCTGTGCCGGCTCTTCTTTCACCTGGGGTTGTTGCACCGGCACTTCCGGTTTGTTCCCTGAATGCTCAAGTTCTATTAAAATATCTTGAGCGCGCGAAATAAGGTCTTTCGGCAGCTCGGCAAGCTGGGCTACATGGATCCCATAGCTTTTGTCAGCCGCCCCTTCTTTCATTTGATGAAGAAAGACAACCGTACCGTTATATTCTTCAGCGCGCACATGAACATTTTTCAGCTGCGGCAGCTTGTCCTCAAGAACGGTCAGCTCGTGATAGTGCGTACTGAATAGCGTCTTGGCGCCAATATGGTCGTGAACATATTCGATAATTGCTTGTGCCAGCGCCATGCCGTCATAAGTGGACGTTCCCCGCCCAATTTCATCAAACAGTATGAGGCTGTTTTCCGTCGCATTGACAATCGCATTTTTCGCTTCAAGCATTTCCACCATAAATGTACTTTGTCCGGAAATCAAATCATCCGCAGCGCCGATTCTCGTAAAAATTTGGTCGAAAATCGGAAGCACCGCTTTCTTCGCGGGTACAAAGCAGCCGATTTGAGCCATGATGGATATGAGCGCGATTTGTCTCATATACGTGCTTTTCCCTGACATGTTTGGACCGGTAATGAGAAGCATTTGTCTGTTATCGCCCATCATACAACTGTTCGGAACGTATTCCTGGCTGTCCATGACTTTTTCAACGACCGGGTGTCTGCCGTCAATCAATTCGACTTCATCTTTTGAGAACTCCGGTTTCGTATAATGGCGATTTTCACTGATTGTCGCAAAGCATTGCAGTGCGTCAAGCTCGCTCATCTGTTTGGCAAGCTGCTGCAGCCGCGGAATATACAATTTCACTTTCTCGCGCAGCTCGGTGAACAGCTCGTACTCCAGCTCGCAGATGTTATTCTCCGCTTCTAAAATGAGCGCTTCTTTTTCTTTTAATTCAGGTGTAATGTAGCGCTCTGCATTCGTTAACGTTTGCTTCCGCTCATAGCGCCCTTCCTCAAGCAAATGCAAATTCGCTCTTGTCACTTCAATGTAATAACCGAAGACTTTATTGAAGCCGACCTTTAAAGAGCGAATGCCGGTGTATTCCCGTTCCTGCTGTTCCAGGCGGGCAATCCAGTCTTTTCCGTTTCTGCTTGCATCACGATATTCATCAAGCTTTTGGTTGTATCCATCTTTAATCAGGTTCCCTTCTTTTAACGATAAAGGAGGGTTTGCGTACAGCGCTTCTTCCAGCAATTCAAGGACATCTCCGCAAGGGTCAATCCGCTCTGCGCGTTCCTTGGCCTTGTCATGAGCCAGTGAAGCAACAAGCTGTTTGATGCCAGGCACTTGCTTCAACGATTCCTTCAGCTGAATGAGATCCCGTGCATTAACATTTCCAAATGCGACGCGGCCTGCAAGCCGTTCTAAGTCATATACTTCTTTTAACCGTTCACGCAGATCTTCCCGCTCGAAGAAATGGGACATCAAGGTTCCCACCATTTCTTGGCGCTCTTCAATTTGATTGACTCTGATGAGCGGCCGGTCAATCCACTGTTTCAGCAGCCGGCCTCCCATTGCCGTTTTTGTTTCATCCAGCAGCCACAAAAGAGATCCTTTTTTATTTTTCGAACGGATCGTTTCAGTCAGTTCCAGATTTCGCTTTGAGTACAAATCAATTTTCATCGCTTCCTCAAGCTCATACACCTGAACGGGCTGAAGATGATCAAGGCTGCGTTTTTGGGTTCTTTTCAGATACGTATATAAACGCATAAATGTTTTTGTTATATCTTCATTATTTAAGTGTTCAACGATCGTTACATGCTCGTCTGTTTCTCCATCTTCAATTGAGATCGTTGCACCGCATCGCTCTTTCAGCTGTGCGACCGTTTTGGCATCCATGCTTCCTGAAACGACGATTTCACGTGCGCCGACTGAATAAATCTCTGATATGACATCTTCGAGCCGTTCAATCAAGACAGCCAAATTTTCCCCCGTTGTTAAATCAGACAGCGCCAGCCCGTATCCGTTCGAGCAGGCGGAAACAGATGCGATAAAGTTATTTTCTGATTCATGGATGCCTTTGCCGTCCATTACGGTTCCAGGCGTAATAAGCTGAACCACTTCTCGTTTCACAACGCCCTTTGCGGCTTTTGGATCTTCTGTCTGTTCGCAGATCGCCACTTTGTACCCTTTTTTAATCAGCTGCTCGATATACGCGGAAGCAGAATGATACGGCACCCCGCACATCGGTATTTTTTCGGCCGCACCGCCGTCTCTGCTCGTTAACGTAATTTCCAGCTCTTGTGACGCCTTTTTGGCGTCCTCAAAAAACATTTCGTAAAAATCACCCAGGCGAAAAAATAAAAAGGCATCCTGGTGCTCTGCCTTTATTTTTAAATATTGCTGTATCATAGGCGTATAACCGGCCATTGTTTAATCCCTCACTATGTATCAACGTTTCTATTTCCTATCCTTCATTATAACATAAACAAAAAGTGATAAAAGAATGATATATCAATATAAAAAAGAGACTTGGGGGTACTGCCTCCCCTAGTCCCTTTTTTATTCTTCAGGATCTCCCACTAAAAATTCCGGGTTGATGTCTTCCAGCTCTTCATCAAGCTCATCTTCCCAATCTTCTTCGTCATCCTCTTCCCAATCAGGATTGACCTCAACCACTACCTTTGTTTCTCCTACCACTTCCGCCAAAAACTCCCTCTCTGCCTGCACAACGATTTTATTTCCGTTCGGTGAAATGGTCACTTCAAGACAGTTAGGCTGCTGAAGGACTTTGGCAATCACTTCATGCTCATCATCTAAGTAATTGTTGTCTCTGTATCTGAGTTTAATGACATCAACGTATTTTACCCGTTCTGTGACAACCTCTGTTTTGGTGTTGTCCGCGTAAGAGTACCATACATTTATATCATAATACCCTTCAATTTCTACTGTTTTCCCGATTTTTTCTGCGTCATACTTGTGGTTAATAATCCAACCGCCCAAAATGCTGCTCGGTTTTTTCTCAGGGGAGATGGTATTGGTGCATTGGGTAAATTTTCTGCCTTTCGCTACTACCGCCTTCGTAATAATTTCCCTGTATTCAGACATTCCGGCATGCCTCCTTGTTCTTCTTCGTGTTATCTTATGCTGGGCATTTGTCTAGTGTGCATTTTTATAATTAAAATATAAAAATACAAAGTTTCTGTTCCATTGTATGCAGGTGTGCCTAGAAACTTTACTTTTAGATACGATAAAGTTTACTCGCGGCTGAGCACAGAAAAACAAATTGAACATTTGGTACACAGATTATTTAGTTCATTTCTAACCCCTGCAAAATAAAAACACGGGCCTGTAAAGGCACCGTGTTTAGAAAGAACAGCTGTTATTAGAATGTTTCACCTTCGAACCGGTTTCACCTTTCAGCAGGTTGCCTCCGGTTGATGTAATGATTTCATTTGTGACTTGGTTGGAAATGGTGTGTGCAACGAGCTGCAAAAGGTCATTGACCTCCAGCTGCGAGTCTCTGAATTCCTGAATGACAGGAATCTCTTCAAGCTCTTCCTGTAGCGCGTCAATTTTTGCTTCTACTTGTTTGAGCGCTTCTTGCTTTTCATAATGCTTCAGATTGACAGCCTGCTTTTGCAGGGCTTTAATCTGATTAACGATTGCAGACACTTTGTCATTCTCATTGATTTGCGCTTCAGCCCGTTTGAAAAAATCAACCTCTTCTGTTTCAGAGATCATTTTTGCAAGGTTTCGCGCTTGCTGTACAATGTCTTTTTTTGAGTAGACCGTCATCTTATTTCACCTCGATTGCTTCTCCTACCATCTCTCCGTCAAGCGACCATGTTTTCGCTTGCTGGATTTTCACGCGGACGATTTTGCCGACGGCTTCCTTCGTCCCTTTGAAATTGACAAGCTTGCTTTTTTCAGTGTAGCCGGCAAGAATATCAGGGTTATTTTTGCTTTCACCCTCAACTAATACTTCGACAACCTTGCCTTCGTATTCCTTCATTTTTTTAGCAGAAATTTCTTTCACCAGTGCGTTCAGACGCTGCAGGCGTTCTTTTTTCACACGCATCGGTACATTATCTTTCATTTTGGCAGCCGGAGTGCCCTCGCGCGGAGAGTAAATGAACGTATAGGCGCTGTCAAATTCCACTTCACGGTAAAGAGATAGCGTTTCTTCAAACTGTTCGTCCGTTTCGTTCGGGAATCCGACGATAATGTCTGTTGTTAAAGAAGCGTTTGGCATTGCCTCTTTGATTTTTCTAACGAGCTCCATGTATCGCTCTCTGTCATATTTGCGGGCCATCAGCTTCAGAACCTCTGAGCTTCCTGATTGAACCGGCAGATGAATGTGATCAAGCAGGTTGCCGCCTTTTGCCAGCACGTCAATGAGATGGTCGTCAAAGTCACGCGGATGACTCGTTGTAAAACGGATTCTCGGGATATCGATTTTTCTCAGTTCATCCATCAAATCACCGAGGCCGTACGTGATATCTTCAAAGTCTTTTCCGTACGCGTTTACGTTTTGGCCTAATAGTGTAATTTCCTTATAGCCTTCACTTGCGAGCCTTCTCACTTCCTGAATAATTTCTTCAGGGCGGCGGCTTCTTTCTTTTCCGCGTGTGTAAGGCACGATGCAATACGTACAGAATTTGTCACAGCCGTACATGATATTGACCCAGCCCTTAATTTTCCCGTTCCGGACTTTCGGAAGGTTTTCAATCACGTCCCCTTCCTTGGACCAAACTTCTACGACCATTTCTTTTGAAAGGTATGCTTCTGACAAAAGCTCCGGCAGGCGGTGGATGTTATGCGTTCCGAAAATCATATCGACAAACGGATGTTTTTTCAAAATCCGGTTCACGACTGATTCCTCTTGGGACATACAGCCGCACACGCCTAAAATCAGATCGGGATTGTTTTTTTTCAGCGCTTTTAAGTGCCCCAGTTCACCAAACACCTTGTTCTCGGCATTTTCACGGATCGCACATGTGTTTAACAAAATGACATTGGCATCGTCAACGGAGTTTGTCGCTTCATAACCGAGCGCCATAAAAATCCCTGCCATAACCTCTGTATCATGTTCATTCATTTGGCAGCCGTACGTACGGATATAGAACTTTCGCCCGTCTCCCAATCCTTTAAATTGTTCAGAAATTGTAAAGTCATTATGATAAGTAACGGCTTCCTTGCCCCGTTTTTTCGCATCTTTTAAAGAAGGCGGAATATAAACAGCTTCAAAGTACTTGCTGTAATCCTTCTCGGATTTTTTGTCCGATGGATGAACTTGTCCGCTCTCTAATTTTTGTTTTTCATTCATGTGATCATTTCTCCTTTCAAACCAAACTTCCACCCCTCAGTATAAAGGTTATTGAAGCTCTGCACAACTGGCAACCTATTATTGTACACTCGTTGAGAATAATAATCAATAAGGATTCAAAAGAGGAAGAGCATTCTCTTCCTCTTACAACAGCTGGAGCTCCTTAGCTGTCTTTTCGATGACATGAAGCGCCTGATCCAGTTCTTTTCTTGAGTGCTCAGCGGTAATGATCGTCCGAATTCTGGCTTTTCCCTTTGCTACAGTTGGAAAAACGATGCTTTGGGCAAATATGCCGCGTGAAAGGAGCTGATCAGAAAATTGCTTCGCCATAGCTTCATCACCTATTAAAATAGGAAGAATCGGTGTTTCACTCTGCGTGAGAGTCAGACCCATTTTCACAAGCATAGATTTAAAATAGGCCGTATTCTCCCACAAGCGCTCCATATGCTCGGCCTCTTCCAGCAAGACATCAATCGCTTCCATACAAGCCGCGGTCACAGCCGGCGGATGGGACGTACTGAATAAAAACGGGCGGCCTTTATGGCGCAGATAATCGATCAGCACCTTTGAACCGGCAGCATAGCCGCCGAGAACTCCTATTGCCTTGCTTAGCGTTCCGACTTGAATATGGACTCTGCCGTCCAGACCGAAGTGATTCACCGTTCCCCTGCCGTTTTCGCCAAGTACTCCGGATGCATGAGCGTCATCCACCATTACAAATGCGTCATATTTCTCAGCAAGCTCTACAATATCAGGCAAAGGGGCTATATTGCCATCCATGGAAAATACGCCGTCTGTCACAATCAGGCGCATCCGATAATTCATTGACTTTCTCAACACTCTCTCTAAGTCACTCATATCGACATGCTGATACACCTTTTTATCCGCCTTTGTCAGTCTGATTCCGTCAATAATAGAGGCATGGTTTAATTGATCTGAGATGACAATATCATCTTTTGAAAGAATACTTGAAAGGACGCCTTGATTTGTTGTGAATCCTGATTGAAATACAAGCGCCGCCTCTGTTTTTTTAAAGGCTGCCAGCTTTCTCTCAAGCTCTTGGTGCATGGTAAATGTGCCGGCAATTGTTCTCACTGATCCGGTGCCGGCTCCAAATTGCTGAACGGCCTCCTGCGCAGCTTTGATGAGTCTTGGATGTAAAGTAAAACCGAGGTAATTATTAGAAGAAAGCTGAATGACGTTTTTGTGATTGATTGTGACAGAGGGTCCCTGCATTGAATCAAGCTGTTTTATCTCTTGCCACGTATGATTTTCTTTCATTCTATCAAGCTCTGCTTTTAAAAACTCAAATTCCTTCATCATGTTTATCCCCCTTTTATGGAATGAAAATCACTTTTCCGCACTGGCCGCTTCTCATCAGCTCGAACCCTTTCTCGAACTCCTCTAACGGAAACTGATGGGTAATAACAGGTGAAAGATCAAGCACATGGGATGTGAGCAATTGAGACACCTGCCGCCATGTCGAAAACATTTTTCTTCCTGTGATACCTTTGATCGTTAGTCCTTTAAATACCACTTTATTCGTCAAATCAATTGTCACCGGATGTTCCGGCAAGCTGAGAATATGAAATTTCCCGCCATTCGCAGCCATCGTCAAACCTTGCGCGATAGCAGAGGGGTGGCCCGACATCTCGCAAACGAGATCCACTCCTTCCCCATCAGTTAAAGCGCTTACAATTTTGAGCGGATCTTCTTTTTCAATAGAAACAGTACGTGTGGCTCCCATTTGTTTGGCAAGCGCCAATCGGTATTTATTTTTATCAACCGCTATTACTTGGGAAGCACCTGCTGCTTTTGCAACCGCAACAGCCATAAGGCCAATCGGTCCGCATCCAATGATTGCAGTTGTTCCTCCTGCCGGCTGGCTCTCAAGCACTGTATGAACCGCATTTCCTAAAGGCTCTTGAATGGATGCAACCGCCGGGTCCATATCAGCGGGATTCTTCCAAACGTTATCAGCCGGAACTTTCACATACTCCGCAAAACAGCCTGCCGTGTCTACCCCGATAATAGAGGTATTGGTGCAAACATGAGCTTTTCCGGTTACGCAAGGCACACATTTACCGCAGACGATATGCGTTTCCGCAGACACATATTCTCCCACTTTTACATTCCCGGCATTCTCTCCTACAGCTTCAACAATGCCGCTGAACTCGTGGCCGAAAACATAGGGAGTTTTGATTCTCTGGCGTGCCCATTGATCCCAATTATAAATGTGCACATCCGTGCCGCATATGGAAGCAGCTTTCACTTTTATGAGGACTTCATGTTTGTCGATCTCAGGAATGGGAACTTCAGTCAGCACAGCACCGAACGTCCCGTCCTTTTTCATTAGAGCTTTCATCTTTCCACCCTGCATGTACAATCCTCCTTAACAAATTCTTGTTACATTCGGATTGTACCATGATATGGAATAAGCGTAAACAGCACTGTCTTTCTGAAAAAGACAAAAGTGTTCGTCTTGAAAAATGGGCGTAATTTTTTTCTGAATCGTTCTACGTTATTCCTTACTTTTGTATATTCATCATTTATATGTCGAAAATATTATCGGAAGAAAATATCACAACAAATGAAAAACAACCTGTCTGCATGACGCAAACAGGTTGAGAATGCTTTATTAGTTTTTAGCGAGGCTCCACGATTAATTTAATCGCCGTTCTTTCTTCCCCATCGATCTGAATATCTGTAAAAGCCGGAATACAAATCAAATCAACGCCGCTTGGCGCCACAAATCCCCTGGCAATCGCCACAGCTTTTACAGCTTGGTTTAATGCACCCGCTCCAATCGCTTGAATCTCGGCGGCTCCTCGTTCTCTTAACACGCCTGCAAGCGCACCTGCCACTGAATTTGGACTCGATTTTGCTGAAACTTTTAAGATTTCCATTTCTGCTCCCCCTTAGTTTTACAATGGATAAGTGAGTGTTCATTAGAACAATCATTATTAGATGTTGCTATCCAAAAAGCCATCCCCACAATGCTTTTCAAAAATAGCGGGCTACCTTCCATTTTTACTATATTCACTAAGGAGTCGCTATATTCCTGCTTTTCTTTTTAATATTTTTATAAAATAACCATATGCTCAATTATTCAAAGAACATGTGATCATCATTGATCAAAATTCGCTCAATTTTGACAGCCTTTTTCGTTTGGTCGTCGATGTCAATCACTACTCCGCTCAATGTTGTTTTTCCTTCAGCGACAGTAAATCGTACTGGAAGGTTCGTTTTGAATCGCTTAATAATCGTTTCTCTGTCCATCCCCAGTATACCATCATATGGGCCAGTCATTCCTACATCAGTAATATATGCCGTCCCCTTCGGCAAAATGCGGTTATCCGCTGTTTGCACGTGTGTATGAGTTCCGACGACAGCGGACGCCCGTCCATCCGTGTACCAGCCGAGTGCAAGCTTTTCACTTGTCGCCTCGGCATGGAAGTCGATAAAAATGTACGGTGTTCTTTTTGCAGCTTCGGCAATTAACTCATCCGCTTTTAAAAACGGATCATCAAGCGGCGGTAAAAACGTGCGGCCTTGTAAATTAATAACAGCAAGCTCTTTACCGTTTGCTTTCACATATGTGATCCCTTTTCCCGGTGTTCCTTCAGGAAAGTTTGCAGGACGAACCAAGTTCGGAACGTCATCTATAAAATCAAAAATTTCTTTTTTGTCCCATGTGTGGTTTCCCATCGTGATTGCATCGGCGCCAGCCTGGATTAAACTGTGATAAATTTTTTCCGTGAGCCCTTTCCCATGTGCGGCGTTTTCACCATTAATAATGGTAAAGTGCGGCTTATATTTTGTTTTTAGCTTTGGCACATATTCTTTTACCATGTCACGGCCTGGTGAACCGACAACATCTCCAATAAATAACATTCTCATTTTGTAAATCCCTTCTATTCTTAAAATTCTTTCGCCGTCAAAAAAATAAAGTGATGCTTAGCGCATCACTTTATTTTGCATACTCAACGGCTCGAGTTTCTCTGATTACTGTCACTTTAATATGACCTGGATAATCGAGCTCGTCCTCAATTCGCTTACGGATATCTCGCGCCAGTCGATGAGCTTCAAGATCATTAATTGAATCCGGCTTCACCATAATACGCACTTCGCGTCCAGCCTGAATGGCAAATGATTTTTCAACACCTTCATAGGACTCAGAAATTTCTTCGAGCTTTTCAAGTCTTCGAATATAATTCTCGAGCGTCTCACTTCTTGCGCCAGGCCTTGCAGCTGAAAGCGCATCTGCTGCAGCTACCAGCACAGCGATAATGGAAGTCGGCTCCTCATCCCCATGGTGTGATGCAATACTGTTAATCACGACTGGGTGCTCTTTATATTTAGTCGCAAGCTCTACCCCGATTTCAACGTGGCTGCCTTCTACTTCATGGTCAATTGCTTTACCGATGTCGTGAAGAAGGCCCGCACGTTTAGCAAGCTTTGCGTCTTCTCCGAGCTCCGATGCCATTAAACCGGCCAAGAATGCGACTTCCATGGAATGCTTAAGCACATTTTGACCATAGCTTGTACGGAACTTTAAGCGGCCGAGGATCTTGATGAGATCTGGGTGGAGACCGTGAACGCCAACCTCAAATGTCGTTTGCTCACCCATCTCACGAATATAGTCATCGACCTCGCGGCGAGATTTTTCAACCATTTCTTCAATCCGTGCCGGATGAATACGGCCATCCTGAACGAGTTTGTCTAGAGCGATCCTTGCTGTCTCACGTCTGATCGGATCAAATCCGGAAAGAATGACAGCTTCAGGTGTATCATCAATAATCAGGTCAATTCCTGTCAGCGTTTCAAGCGTACGAATATTACGCCCTTCCCGCCCAATGATACGTCCTTTCATCTCATCATTTGGAAGATTAACAACTGATACCGTTGTTTCAGCAACGTGGTCCGCTGCGCAACGCTGTAAGGCGAGTGAAAGAATGTTTTTCGCTTTCTTATCCGCCTCTTCTTTCGCGCGGTTTTCAGTTTCTTTTGTCATGATGGCGATGTCATGTGAAAGCTCGTTTTCAACCCGTTCAAGAATGATTTGTTTTGCTTCATCGCGAGTCAGGCTCGAAATTCGTTCCAACTCTGACTGCTGCATACGAATCATCTCATCCACTTTGCTTTCCATCTCTTCAATATGTTGTTGTCGTTCATTCAGAGAATGATCTTTCTTCTCCAACATCGCTTCCCGTTTATCAATTCCCTCATGTTTGCGATCAAGGTTTTCCTCCTTTTGGAGTAAACGGTTTTCTTGTTTTTGAAGCTCATTTCGTCTTTCACGAACTTCCTGTTCAGCATCTATTCGAAGTGTGTGGATTTCATCCTTTGCTTCAAGCAGAGCTTCTTTTTTCAGTGCTTCAGCATCACGCTTAGCATCTTCAAGAATTTGCTCGGCTGCACCGCGTGCGCCCGCAATTTTCGCTTCGGCAATGGTTTTACGAACAAAGTAGCCAACAACTAAACCGAGTAGAATCAGCAAAATGGAGATGAGAACCATCATAATTGGGGTCATACTTTCACCTCCTCTTGCTATGAACTTGGTTGTTGCTTCATTAAGTGTCGGCATGTACATTGTCTAGTTTTCTCAACATACAGAACCTTCACAGGGAATGAGTATTTTCATCGCCCTTGTCAAGTTTAAATGGTTTAACAATCATGTTAAAAAAACAAATGTTACAACTTCATTGTAAATGTGTCGGAAATACTTGTCAAGCTTGCCATCTTAACGTTTGCAGAGCCGACGTCTTATCCCGTGCCGAATGCAATTCATCCAAAAGAAGATCATGGATCATTCTTGATTCAGAAGCTGGTATATTTTATTGTTCACTTGGCCCAGTTTAGCGTTATTTTGAATGTTTGACAACAAAAGCACAATGGTTTGCCCAGATTTACTAAAGCTGTTTAAGATGTTGAAGCCCGGCATGACACCATGGTTTGAATAGCTTCCGGGAGCAATATAAAATCCCATACCGTATGTGGAGCTGCTTCCCGGCGTAAACATCTTTTCATAGCTTTTTTGCGAATATAGTTTGCCGTTTATCAGCGCTTGGTCAAATTTGTACATATCTGAAGCGCTCATATAAATATCACCGGCTCCATACAGCTGGGATAAATCAGGCATATACGGTGTAATCGGCTTGCCGCCCTTCAGCTTATAACCGACAGCCGGATAAGGTTCTTTATGATATGTTTTGTAAAAGCCTGCATGCGTCATTTTCGCTGGTTTAAAAATATGATTCGTTATGTATTGTTCATATGACTCACCGCTTACTTCAGCAACAATATAAGCGAGAACGGAATAATTGGAATCCTGATAGTCCCATACACCTGGCTGACGTTTGATTCCCTGACGTTCTATGTCTTTTATTAAATCGTCCGGAGTGATTGCACCATTTCCTTCAACATGCCCGTGTATTCCCGATGTATGTGTGAGCAGGTTTTTCAAAGTAATCGTTTGCCCGTTAGGGAATCGAGGTAAATACGCGCTTACCGGATCACTTGTCTGAAGTTTTCCCTTCTCCTCTAGCTGCAAAATAGCGGTTGCAATCAGCGCTTTTTGTGACGAACCGACATAAAAAGCGGTCAATGGATTATTAGGGATGTGATGTTTACGATCGGCATAACCAAAACCTTTATGTGTTACGATTTCTCCATTTCTGACAATCATGGCTGTTCCACTGAAGCCAATCTCATTTAAATAATGGCTGATTTTTTGATTACGGTCCACTGTTTTGATTTGTTCCTCTGTTTTTTTGGCGGTTTTCTTTTTAACCTCTTTTTTCTGACCGCTATTTGAAGCTGCTGCAGTTTCTTGAGATGGCTCGTTCTCTTCATTATCTCGGTGAAGCGCATTCCAAATCGTAAAGCAAATCATCGCTGCTAAAAAACCAAGCAAAAGTTTGCTTCTTTTATTTAGTTTTTTCTGTCTGCGTTTCGCAGTTCTTCTGCTGGCTGGGCTTGTCATTCAGTTTTTCCTCCCAAAATAAATTCCATCTTGCACACGTTTTGTTAGACGAATGAAGCACCGAAAAAGTTGTCAAAAAAAGCAATATTTTTATCATTTTTTACAAAAATAAAAAGACTGAGTTTTTCACCCAGCCTTTTGTATCATTTCAAACTGATTTTATTTTTATTCTTCAAATTCAAGTTCTTCTTGTGCACCTTCAGCTTGCTGCTGCGCTGCTCCGTGATTATCCAAGCCGTAATGTTCGCGAATTTGTTCCTGGATCATTAGCATGATATCTTTATTTTCTTTCAAGAATTGTTTTGCATTTTCACGGCCTTGTCCGAGGCGCTCTTCTTCATAAGAGTACCATGAACCGCTTTTTTGCACGATATCAAGTTCAGTTCCAAGATCAATGATTTCGCCTTCTTTTGAAATGCCTTCTCCGTACATAATATCAACCTCGGCTGTACGGAACGGCGGTGCCACCTTGTTTTTGACAACTTTGATTTTCGTTTTATTCCCCATTACGTCGTTTCCTTGTTTCAGCTGTTCAGCACGGCGCACTTCTAGACGTACGGAAGAGTAGAATTTCAGCGCGCGGCCGCCAGGAGTTGTTTCCGGATTCCCGAACATAACGCCGACTTTTTCACGAATTTGGTTAATGAAAATCGCGATTGTCTTCGATTTGTTAATGGCGCCTGAAAGCTTACGAAGCGCTTGGGACATTAAGCGTGCCTGTAAACCAACATGCGAATCTCCCATGTCTCCTTCAATTTCTGCTTTCGGAACGAGAGCTGCCACAGAGTCAACAACAACAATGTCAACTGCACCGCTTCGAACCAATGCCTCCGCAATTTCAAGCGCCTGCTCGCCCGTGTCAGGCTGAGACAGTAAAAGCTCTTCGATGTTGACACCGAGCTTTTGTGCGTATACCGGATCTAATGCATGCTCTGCATCGATAAATGCGGCTTGTCCGCCCTGCTGCTGAACCTCAGCAATCGCATGAAGTGCCACAGTTGTTTTACCTGAACTTTCAGGACCGTATACTTCAATAATCCGTCCGCGCGGATATCCGCCAATTCCTAATGCTGTATCAAGAGTGAGGGAGCCGCTTGGGACAGTGGAAATTCTTGTATCTGTCTTTTCTCCCAGTTTCATAATGGAACCTTTGCCGAACTGTTTTTCTATTTGTTTAAGAGCCATATCTAAGGCTGCCTGACGATCACTCATTCTATTTTTTCCTCCTTTATGTTACCACTACATATACTATACCCTGTTTGAAGGGATTTGCCAAGAAAAAAGCGAACGCATATTCGGATTTTTTCTTGGCAGATTTCTATCAAAATACCATCATGTATCAGAGAAATCATGTTTTTTAGGAGGATAATGTGCTGAAAATATTATTTTTGCTCTAAAAGCTTCAAGAGTAAATGGCAGCCGTATTTGGCGCCGCGTTTTCTGATTCCCGTTCTGGACCCCGCAAAATGAAACTCGTGAACCTCTTCTGTTCCATTTGCTGAAATGCCGATAAACACATGTCCAGGCTCATGCCCTTCTTGAGTATCAGGACCTGCTACACCGGTAAAACTGATGCCGATATCGCTGCCAGTGAGCTGTTGAACACCTTTTGCCAGCTCTAATGCGCACTCTTTGCTGACCGCTCCAAAACGGTCTAATGTATCCTTCTTGACGCTAAGCACATGCTCCTTCACGTCGTTTGTATAGCAAACGATGCCGCCGGCAAACAATGTTGAAGCACCGCTAAGGTCCGTCAGCCATTCAGAAAACAGCCCGCCGGTAAAACTTTCTGCCGCGGCAATTGTAATGCCTTTTTCCTTACATGCTTTAGAAAGCTCTTTTACTAGGGAAGTATCATCGTAGCCATAGAAAAATTCTCCTACACGCTCTAAGATAACAGCCTCTGTTTCTTTTAGCAGACGCTCCGTTTCCTTTTCGTCAGCATGTTTGGCTGTCAGACGCAGCGTCACCTCTCCGTCGGCTGCCAAAGGAGCGATTGTCGGATTGGTTTGCGCATCAATAATATCTTCTAAATCAGCTTCAAGCTGAGATTCGCCGATACCGAAAAAACGAAGAACGGTTGATACGATTTTTTCATTTGAGCCCATCTTTTTCAGCAGAAGAGACTTTGCCTCGTTTTCAAACATGGGACGCAATTCGCTTGGCGGCCCAGGAAGAAGCATATAAAAGCGCGAATCGTGCTCTAGGAGCATTCCCGGCGCCATTCCGAAGTGATTTGCCAGTACGTCAGATCCTTCGATCACAAGCGCCTGTTTTCGGTTATTAGGTGACATCGTGCGTTTGGTCCGTTTGAAATAGTCCTCAATGGATTGGAACGCCTCATCATCTAACACAAGCGGACGTCCCAGCGCATTTGCAATCGTTTCTTTCGTCAGATCATCTTTTGTCGGCCCGAGACCTCCTGAAAAAATAATGAAGTCAGAGCGTTCTTCAGCAATGCGAATGACCTGCTTCAGCCGCTCCGGATTATCTCCGACTGCTGTATGATAAAATACGTTCACTCCGATGTCAGCAAGCTGTTTGCTGATAAATTGAGCATTTGTATTGGCGATTTGGCCAAGCAACAGCTCAGAACCGACTGCAATAATTTCTGCTTTCTTTGGAAATTCCATGACGTAAGTCCTTCTTTCTTAATTGGTTGTTTTTAACGCTTCCCAGTTTTTCGAGAAATATTCCCAACCTGAGACGACAGTAAAGAAGACGGCTACCCATAGCGCCAAGTCAGCAAACGGGAATGACACGAGTTCAAACGGAAGATTATGAAGAAGCAATGCTGAAACCGCAATGATTTGTGCCCATGTTTTAATTTTACCAAGCATATTAGCAGCTACCACTTCTCCTGTTCCGGCTAAGACAAGCCTTAAACCTGTCACGGCAAACTCCCTGCTGATAATCACAATGACCATCCAAGCAGGAGCAAGATCAAATTGAACAAGGATAATTAACGCCGCGGATACAAGCAGTTTGTCCGCAAGCGGATCAAGAAATTTCCCGAAGTTTGTCACGAGATTCAGCTTTCGGGCATAGTACCCGTCCACCCAGTCTGTTGTGGATGCAACAATAAATAGAATGGCACCCGCCAAATGTGCGACCGGGATCGATTCGTCTCCAAATTCCAGCCTGCCCCAGTCAAACGGCGCCAGCATGATAATCATGAAGATTGGGATTAATGCGATTCTAGCTAGTGTAATTTTATTTGGTAAGTTAAACATAAAGCCCCTCCAATTTCATACTCGGACGTGAAGAAAAGTCATCTGGTAATTAAGATGACTTTTCTTCCTTTTTATTTACAATCTTAATCGTTTGTGCCATCACTTTTTTCGGATCAAGTTCATAGGAAAGAACCTTGCCGTTGATTTTTATTTTCAGATTAGGTGCATATCCGGTGCGGATCTCAACTTGTTTCTGATCAGTTATATCTTTTTTATAGGTTTCGTCTTTTTTCAGCGTTCCCTCTTTTAAAGAGCTGCTGTTTTCATCACGCACCCGAATCCAAGAGCTGTCTGATGCCTTCAGTTCAAGCTCGATTTTGTCAGCGCCGGACACTTCATAAGTCGTTAACGATCCTTCAGTGCCAGTTGCTTTCATCTCCAGTTTTTCACTGTCATTTTCTTCTTTTTGATCTTCATTTTCTTTTGTTTCTTTTTTAGTGTCTTCCTCTTTTTCAGAGCTGTTATTTTGATTCTCTTTTAGCGTAGAATCTTTAGGGATTTCATACTTGCTTTCACTTTGCGTAATTGATTTTTCTGAAGCTGCATTGTCACCCTCACTGCTTTTATGGATCGCAAATTGTATGATCGCGTACACAATCGCAATCACGACAATCACGCCGAGAATCACCAGTATCGTTGGCAGCAAGTCCAGCACTCTAGATGCTGGCTTTGGCATTTCCTTTTGAAGCTTCATGCCGGAAATTTTTTCAGACACATCGTCATGATACGTATTCGGGATATCTTTTTTATGCTCCTCAAACAGCTGATCGGCATCAAGCCCAACGGCTTCAGCATATTGCTTAATGAATGCCCGAACATAAAACTTCCCCGGAATAATGTCATAGTTTCCTTCCTCCAAGGCGGTTAAATACCTTTTTTGAATCTTTGTTGCCGCTTGGAGATCATCCAATGACATTGCTTTTTCCTCTCTGGCCTCTTTCAGCCGGATTCCTAGTTCAGTCACAACAAACACCTTCCAATTTTAAAAATCAAAGCTTGAAAACCCGGATTGATCAAACATTTGGGGTTCTTCAGCATGTTCATATGTAATAACCTCATCGGGGCCATTTCTCAGTTCAATAATATAATCAAAGTCATCTAGTGTATACTCTGTGTTTTGAACGAATATGTCCGGATGCTCCACCACTTTTGTTGCAGGCAGTCTCATGATTTCTCTGACCAGCTGGAGATGGCGTTCTGATCCTCTTCTTGTTGACACAATTCCGTCAACGATAAAGACATTTTCAGTGCTGTATTCATCGGCGATCAGCTGGCTTCTTATCGTCTGCTTTAGCAAAGTTGATGACACAAACAGCCACCTTTTGCTTGCACATACACTAGAGGCCACAATCGATTCCGTTTTTCCGACACGCGGCATCCCCCGGATCCCGATTAATTTATGGCCTTCTTTTTTGAACAATTCCGCCATGAAATCGACTAATAAGCCTAGCTCGTCCCGTTCAAAGCGGAACGTTTTTTTGTCATCGGCATCCCTTTGTATGTAGCGGCCGTGGCGTACCGCAAGACGGTCGCGAAGCCTCGGTTCTCGCAGCTTCGTTACTTTAATTGTTTCCATCGTTTTTAAGATTGATTCTAATCGCTTGATTTGATCTATATGGCGGCACCTGAGAAGCATTCCCCTTCTGGAAAGGTCGACGCCGTTAATCGTTACAATGTTAATAGATAGCATCCCAAGAAGAGATGAAATATCCCCGAGCAGTCCGGGGCGGTTGACTTGAATTTCATATTCAAAATACCATTCGAGCTTTGCCAAATGATATACCCCCTTCATTGTGGCAAAATTTTACCTTCCTTTATCATAAAGCATTTTTCTCTAATTAGAAAGAAGAATGTTGCTGTGACGAGGAAAACATAAAAAAGAGAGGAAAAATCTCCTCTCTTGCTAGTGCGTGCTGTTATTTTCAACAAGCTTAACCATCATATTGGCAATGGCGCGCTGTTCATCTTTTGATGCAACGCTCCAAAGATCTGCCAGCACTTTTTCCTGCTCGTTCTTAGATTCCACTTCATTTGCCAAGTAACCGCCTATTTCTGTCGCAAGTTCTGTAATGGTATCCTGGCTCATGCCTTTATCTTGCGCATAGTTCAAACGGTCGCCAAGGAAGTTTTTCCAGCTATCCCAGTTTTCTAATACTGACATGCTCTTTTCCTCCATTTCATGTGAAGTTACAAGCTTATTGTGTCCTTCACAAAAGATACTATACACCGAATATTTTCGGATCAGCAATGCCAGCCGCCATTCACCGACAGAATTTGTCCGGTGATATATGACGCTTTTTCAGACAAGAGAAAAGCTATTGCATCCGCAATTTCTTGCGGCCGGGCCAGCCGGCCGATCGGAATATCATCTGCAATCTCTTCTTTTTCAGGCGGAGAAAATTGATTCATCATATTTGTATCAACCGCGCCCGGCGCTACGGCGTTTACTCTGATTCCGCTTGGCGCCAGCTCCTTAGCCAGTCCTTTCACAAGCGAGTGTTGGGCTCCCTTTGCCATACTGTACAGCACTTCACAAGATGCTCCAGTTTCTCCCCAAATAGAGCTGACAGCAACAATTGCCCCGGATCTATTCCGGATCATCCCTGGAAGAAGGTTTCTCGTCAGCATATACGGACTCGCCACGTGGAGCTGAACCATTTCCTGAACCGTTGCATTATCTACATCCGTAATTAGCCCAAAATGGCTTTTTCCGCTATTTAAAATAATGGCATCAATTGGCTGAACAATTAAATTTGTCAGCTTATCTGCTCCTTCCGGTGCGGACAGATCGGCTTGCAAGATCTCAGCATGCACACCATACGCCTCTTTAAGTTTTTCAGCAAGCGCCGCTGCCGCGTTTTGATTTGTATGGTAATGCAGCAGCAGATTGTATCCCTCTGCCGCAAGCGTTTCGCTTATGCTTTTGCCGATGCCGCCACTTGCTCCGGTAATGAGTGCTGTTTTATTCATCCTCTTTCCTTCTTTCCGCAGAAAAACACCCCTCACACTGGAGGGATGTTTTGTTTATGATTTAGGAACAACCTTGCAGACAGTCAGTCTATCCGCAGCCATTTCCTCTTGTATGACTTGCCGGACATCCTCGAGGGTAATTTGTTCGAGAACCGATACGACATCAAACAGGCTCATATCCAAGAAAGCATAACGGGTAAATTGATTTGCAATGTACTCAGGTGAATTCAGCGCTTTTAAGAATGTACCGATCTTTTTCTTTCTGGCAAGTTCAATCTTTTCAGCAGTAATCAATTCACCGGCGCGCAGAAGCATGCTTGAAATGTCTTCAGCCAATCGATCAGGATCGGGCGTATCGCCGCCAATCGCTGCAAAACCGAACCCATATTCAGCAGTAAAATCAAAGCTGAACGTTTCGTCAATAAATCCTTTTTCATAAAGTGATTCATACTGGGCAGAGCTTTTGCCGAAAAGAGCTTCAAGCAATAAGTTCATAGAAAGTTCATGCTTTAACAGCTCTTTGCCTAATCTATACGGGTTCTTTGATTTTAGCCCGACCAGGCATTTCGGTCCCTGCACGTTCATTTTGATCTCTTTTTCTTTGCGGAACACCGCTTCTTGTTCCTGTACTTCCTCTCGTTGGATCTCCGGCTGGTCAGTATATGGCTTTCTCTCCTGATTTTCTCTTACCTGAGAAATGATCGCTTCAGGATCTACAGGCCCTACAATGAAGAGGAGCATGTTACTCGGGTGATAAAACGTTTCATAGCATTCATACAGAAGGTCTTTCGTGATAGGCGAAATGCTTTCCACCGTTCCGGCTATATCAATTTTGACAGGATGTTCTTTGTACATGTTTTCAATGACCCCGAAGTAAAGCCTCCAATCAGGATTGTCGTCATACATGTTAATCTCCTGCCCGATAATCCCTTTTTCCTTCTCAACCGTTTTTTCAGTAAAATACGGATCCTGCACAAAATCAATTAGCGTCTCTAAATTGCGTTCAACATTCGATGTGCTTGAGAAAAGATAAGCGGTTCTTGTAAATGACGTAAACGCATTGGCAGAAGCGCCCTGTTTGCTGAAATCTTGAAAAACGTCTCCGTCCTCTTTTTCAAACAGCTTATGCTCAAGAAAATGGGCGATGCCGTCCGGCACATGAACCATCTCATTTTTGCCTAAAGGGACAAATCGGTTATCTATAGAGCCATACTTTGTAGTAAAGACCGCATACGTCTTGTTGAAGCCTTTTTTCGGCAAAACGTAAACATCAAGGCCGTTTGGCATTTTTTCATGGTACAGTGTCTCCTGAAGCTGTTCATATTTGATTGGTTTGATCAAGATGCACCCTCCGTCCCTTTTAAGAAATAAGTCGTATCAAGCTGAATCTTTTCGCCAGCTTTCATGATATCCTCTTTTGTGACCTGATCAATATTGGCGAGAAAATCTTCAATTGGAACGTCGACTTGGGCAGCGGCCTGCTGATATAAAAATTCCGATAAACCGTACGCAGTATCAATGGTTTCCAGCACTTGATTTCGAATGACAGCCTTTGTCTGAGCGATATCCTGCTCACTAAAGTCGCCGTTTTTCATTGCTTGAAATTGCTCAGCAATAATAGAAACAGCCTGTTCATAATTTTCCACTTCAATGCCCGACATCACCATCAACAAGCCTTTAAAGCTTTCTATACGCGAAGCGGCGTAGTAAGCAAGACTGGCTTTTTCCCGAACATTGATGAAAAGCTTGGAGTGAGAGAATCCGCCAAACAGCCCGTTAAACACTTGTAAGGCAGGATAATCCCGATCCGTATAAGTGATGCTGGTGCGGTAGCCGATATTCAGCTTTCCTTGTTTGACATCTTCTTCATCAATCACTTCTTTAGGCTGTGCGTTTTGCTCGGCGTGATTGTTTCCCATCGCCCCAAGGCCGCGCTCTTCTGTTTGAAAATACTTGTCGATTGACGCTTGCACTTGGTTGCTGTCCACATCGCCAACAACATAAAGATCAAGCTGGTCTTGTTGGATAGCGCTTTTGTATGTTTCATATAATTGATCAGCCGTAATGGCTTCGACATCTTCAATTTCCCCGTTGACATGGAGCGCGTAAGGCTCGTTTTTGCACATTTCCTGTATCAGCCTTAAATTTGAGTAGCGCATTTTATCATCATAAACCGCTTGGATTCTTTGTTTGAGCGTCCGTTTTTCCTGAGTCACATATTGCGATTGAAAAGTGCCTCCCTCTAGAGCTGGCGAAAAGACAATTTCTGCAAGAAGCTTCAGTCCCTTTTCAAGAAGCGGCGTTTGGTCTTTTAAATACTTTTCATTCGGGATTTCAAGCCTGAACGTAATAACGTGCCGCTCTCCTTTTTTTGAAAGATCAGCCGAAACGGACGTGCCGTACAGTTCATCTAAATAAGAACGTAATTCTGCGGTTTTCGGATGTTTTTTTGTGCCGCGAAGGAGCACATGCGGAAGCAGCGCCCTTTTGGTGACTTGCTCCTTTGTCAGCGGCGCAAGCATTTTAAAAATAAGCGAGACGGTTTTGAATTTTTCTGTTTTTACAATGTGCGCGGTTAAACCGCCGTGCTTTGTTTTGATTTCATTTACATATGACATATGGAACCTCCTTCGTTCATTTCTTATTAGTATGTATTATGACCCATTTTCAGCATACGCAGAATCACTCTTTCATGTAATTATAGCAACTGTAGGATTTATAAGGAAACAATAACCTCCGTCTGACTGAACGGAGGCTGCTAGATTAATCCATTTTCAACTGAAAGACAGCTGGTTGCGGCTGCAGAACGACAGTTGGACATTGCAGGAGAGAGAAGATTTTCGATAATAGCAAAAAAGACGGTTGGCTAGACCGTCCCAGATTGTTGATAAAGTCATAAAACGGTTTTTGTTTTATGACTTTGTCATCTTTTCAGCGTGATTGAAAACCCCTGAAGTCTAAGAAGGACGAACATCGGAGCAGACTTTCACAGGATGTGATGACGGCGGTGTTTAGGCAGGACGCCTAAGCATTTAGCCCGCCGTTCCTTTCGTAATTCGTGAGCACCGACGCGCAGGCCTGACAACGAATGCGAGGGTTTGTCGACACGCTGAGACGGTTGGCTAGACCGTCCCTAAGTTTTTTTCTTCCTCTTCACTTTTTTTCGTATCCACAGTGAAGATGACTAAGAATAAAGCAACGATACTGCAAAACGCCGATAGAATGAAAATAAGCCAGTTTGCTTTAGACATTAATGCAGCAAAAACAGGGGGGCCGAGAGCTACTCCTATAAAGCGCATGCTATTGTAAAAGGACGAAATGGTTCCGCATTCCTCACTTTCAATCCCTTCGGTTATCAGTGCATCTAAAGCAGGAAGCGCCATCCCGATCCCAATTCCGCCAAAACTTAAAAAGACAAATAAAAAATAAAAACTATGGTTCCACCACAAAGCTATAAACGAAAGGGTTAACATAATCATTCCTGTAACCACACAAAACTTCATTCGGCCTTTATCTTTGCCAATATTTTTTCCAGCTATATAGGAACTGGTTGATAAAAATAAAAGCGGGATCGCCAGTAAACCGCCTTTAGCCACTCCGTCAATGGCATACTTCTTCTCCAGCGTATCTGATAAATAAAATAAGACGCCGAATAGCAAAAACATAATGACACACCCGATAATAAAGACCGTATAAAGCCAGCGTCCGTCTTGCTTAAAGATTTTTCGCACATTCTTAATAAACTCAGACACCGCGGGCGCATCTTCATCTTTTTCAGGTTTAGCCACCAGAAACAACACGAGCAAAAAGCTGATCAAACAGAAAAACGGAATAAACCAAAACGGTACAAACCAGTACCAGGTAGCCAATAAGGCGCCGAGTATGGGACTCAGTACCTTCCCTGACGTGTTGGCGGTTTCAATATCGCCAAGACCGGCGCTGACCTTTTCATCGTCTCCTTCAAACAAATCGCCGATAAACGGCATGACGATAGGAGCGGCCCCTGCAGAACCGACGCCTTGAAGTACCCGTCCCGCCAAAATCATAGCGTACGGGTTTTTCATATAGGTTGAGGCAAAAGCAGCCACCGCCCCTCCCAATCCTGCAATGAGGAGACACGGAAGCAATATTTTTTTCCTCCCGAATCGATCTGACAGATACCCCGCAATCGGAATGCAAATAATTGCCACTACCGAATATACAGTTATGATTAAAGATACTTGAAATGAAGTCACCGAGAGTTTTTTCTCCATCATCGGCAGAACGGGAATCAGCATGGAATTCCCAAGTGTCATCACAAGCGGTACGGAAGACAATGCAATAATATGTTTCATTCCATTTTTCTTTCTCAACATTTTCACCCATTCACTTTCTTGTCATCCCTTATATGTTGCGTTAACCGGAGTGAAAGTATGTACAAAGAAACATGAATCAGCCCAAATAAAAAAACAGACACATCACAGGCGTCCGTTTTAGAATCGTTTACGTAAAACATGAAATCTGAATTTATCCGCTCTAAAATAATTTAAGGAGTAAAGCACCGGTTTATCGTGCTGATCGTAATGGGTTTGTTTTAACAGCAATAGAGCTGTTTCCGGATCGCATTCAAGCACTGGAGAAATGGTATCATGATAGCCGATTGGCTCAATATCAGTCACAGCATAGCTGATCACGGAGCCTGAATTTTTCTCAAGCAAATCAAACATAGATTCTTGCTGATGAGAAAAAGAATCCGGCAGAATATTCATCGGAATTTTGTCTATACAATACACAATCGGCTGTCCGTTAGCTGTCCTGACACGTTCGAGATAAAAAAGTTCTTGTCCCTCTTCCAAGTGAAATCTCTTGATATCATCCTCAGACGGCATAAGCACTTGCGATGATAAAAAAATCGTGCCAGGCGTCATATTCGCCTGTTCTATCATCTTGGTTACACTGTTCAGCTGTTCAATGCCCGAAAGAAATAACGGCTTAGAATGGACAAAAGTGCCTACACCATGCCTTCTGATAATCACATGCTCTTCTTCAAGGATCCGCAAGGCTTCTCTTAGCGTCGCTCTGCTGACACCAAGCTTTTTAGAAAGCTCAAATTCGGAAGGCAGCTTTTCCTTCTCAGTGTAGATTCCATTTTTAATATCCTCTTTGATTCGTTCAATTACTTTTAAATACAAGTGCCGATTATCAGCTTTTGTAGACATGTTTTCCCTCCGTAAACCACTTTCGATAAAAATTATTGAACAATTGGGACAACTATATCATGTTTTGTCGAAAAAATAAATAGAAAGGTTTTAGTTTACATAATGTTATTATTGGTGACCAAATTCAAATATAACAAACTCCCTTCATTAAGAAGAGAGTTCGTCATATTTCTCTTTGGATAATAGAACTTCCCTCGGTTTGCTGCCTTCATATGGCCCGACAACGCCTCGTTCCTCCATTGCGTCAATGAGGCGGGCCGCTCTCGTATAACCGATTCTAAATCTTCTTTGCAGCATGGAAACAGATGCCGTCTGCATGCCGACGATTAATTCAACAGCTTCATCATAAAGTTCATCGGTCACCTCGGAATGGGTTTCCGTTGTCTCCTCAGGAATCATCTCCTCCTGATATTGCGCTTTCTGCTGCGTAATCACATGGTCGACGATCTTCTCCACTTCGTCATCCGACAAAAATGCTCCCTGTACACGGACAGGTTTGTTAGCCCCGACAGGCAAAAACAGCATATCGCCGCGGCCTAGCAGCTTCTCAGCACCACCCATGTCAAGAATCGTCCTTGAATCCGTCTGTGAAGATACGCTAAACGCGATTCGTGACGGAATATTCGCTTTAATGACCCCTGTGATAACGTCAACCGACGGCCGCTGTGTTGCAATAATGAGGTGGATGCCGGCAGCCCGCGCCATTTGAGACAACCTTGTAATTGAATCTTCCACATCAGATGAAGCGACCATCATGAGGTCGGCAAGCTCGTCCACAATGACTACGATATAGGGCAGCTCCGGCTGCTTCGCTTCTTCTTCATTGTTAGAGCGTTTTATATAATCATTGTATCCTTCAATATTTCTTGTACCTGTATGAGAAAATAATTCGTAACGCCGCTCCATTTCATTGACAACCTTTTTCAAGGCCTGTGACGCTTTTTTCGGGTCGGTTACGACTGGTGCAAGCAGATGCGGAATTCCGTTGTAGACATTCAGCTCTACCATTTTAGGATCGATCATCATCATTTTCACTTCATGCGGTTTCGCGCGCATCAAAATACTCGTAATAATGCCATTGACACACACACTCTTCCCGCTTCCGGTTGCGCCTGCGACTAAAAGGTGAGGCATCTTGTTTAACTCCGCCAGTACAGCTTCACCTGAAATATTGCGGCCGAGTCCGATTAGCAGCTTTGCATCAGGCCTGTCATTCAATTTAGACTCCAGCACTTCCTTCAGCGATACCATCGCCACTTCTGCGTTCGGAACCTCAATTCCAATCGCTGATTTCCCTGGTATAGGCGCCTCTATCCTGATATCCTTCGCAGCAAGTGCAAGCGCTAAATCATCACTTAAATTGACAATTTTACTAACCTTCACTCCGACATCAGGATATACCTCATATTTTGTTACCGCCGGACCTAGATGAACTTGTGTAACTTTCGCCTTTACCCCAAAGCTTTGAAAGGTGTGTTCGAGCTTTCTTGCATTTTCATATATATTCTTTTTGTCAGCCTGCTGGCCGGTATGCTTTGGATCGGCCAGTAAATCCAGTGACGGCATTTCGTAATCTTTATTTTCAAGCTCTGTAAAGGTCATTGCGGGAGCAGAAACAGCTTCTTGGTCACCTGTCTCCGTTTGGATGTCCTGAAGCGGCTCTGATACAGATTCAGCGCGTTGTTCTACGACTGAAGAATCTTCATCTTCGTTACGATCTGAAAAGCTTGAGATAATCGGCTCTGAATGAAGGAGAGGCGATGCCGTTTCCGGGTCCTCCTCATCATCAGGAGGCTTTTGTTCCATTTGCTGTTTATTGCGGGCCGGCTTTTTCTTTTTGCTAGGAGCTTTCGTTTTTTTCGATGACTTCATATTTGTTTTGACGGATTTCATATCATCAATAAATGCAAACCATTGCTCTTTTATAAAGCGGCCAATCGGACTCATCCACTTTTTCAGCGTTTCTTGAAGAGATCGCCCAGTGACTAAAATCATTCCAATTAAAATCATGACAATCGCCATAATCTGAGAACCGGTTGACGCAAATAAAAAGTGTGAAGCCGCAAACAGCAACGCTCCGATCATTCCTCCGCCTAAATCAGGTGAAGCGGAACTGCCGTTCATGTCCATCAAAAACAATTCCCACGTGTTGCGCACCACGCTTGCGGACTCAATCGACCCCTTGTGCGTCAAGTTTTTAAACAGCTGCACGTGAGAAAGCAGCAATATGCTTGCGATAATACAATACAATCCGGCCTTTCGTCTCGTTAATAGGCTTGGCGTTTTCTTCTTCCAAAACAGCGAGACTCCTAAGACCAATAAACCTAACAAGCATAAAATAAACCATTCTCCAGCAAAAAAGCGGAACAAATAGATAAAGGTTTGCCCGACTACTCCCAGCTGCAGAATCGCGATAATGGAAATGGCGATACACAGCAATCCGTTTAGTTCGAACTTTATATTGAGCTGTTTCGCCTGTTTTTTTCTTGTTTTTCGTTTTTTCTTTGCCACACTCATCACCTTACTGCGTTAAAAAATGTAAGTTCATACATAATGAAGAAAGCAGCCGTTTACAGGCTGCGTTTTTTCTGTAGGATTCCCCTATTATAGCATATTTTGCCCTTAAAAAAGGGTTGGAATCTTATACGTTTAATTTCAGCTTTTGTCCCGGAGAAATGTCTGGGTGCAGAAAATGCATTGGATTTGTGCTCATGATTTGAATGACTTCCGCTTCATTGCCTTTCATCTCGACAAGAAGCGGCACACCTTTATACTCAATCTGCTCGTGTATGTTTGTCTCCTGGTTCTGTTCTGCAAACACAATTTCCTGCGGCATCACGGTATACAGTATCATTGAATCATCCGTCCTTCTTCTTCCCTTGCTTCCTCAATAAGCTCATTCAGTTTATTGATCGCCTGCCCGACACCGCCTGCGTGATCGATTAATCCGTATTCAACTGCATCCTTGCCGACAACATTTGTTCCGATGTCGCGTGTTAAATTTCCTTTTGAAAACATCAGCTCTTTAAACTTCTCTTCGGTTATATTGGAGTGGCTAGTCACAAAATTAACAACTCTTTCTTGCATTTTATCCAGGTATTCAAACGTTTGCGGCACGCCGATTACCAATCCGGTCAGCCGAACCGGATGAATGGTCATTGTTGCTGTTTCAGCGATATAGCTGTAATCACAGGATACGGCAATCGGAACGCCGATGGAATGTCCTCCGCCAAGCACAATGGAAACAGTCGGTTTTGATAAAGATGCGAGCATTTCTGCTATTGCAAGACCTGCTTCAACATCTCCTCCGACAGTATTTAATATAATCAGCAGGCCTTCAATTTTGGGATTCTGTTCAATTGCGACAATCTGCGGGATCACATGCTCATATTTGGTTGTTTTGTTTTGCGGAGGAAGCTGAACATGGCCTTCTATTTGTCCGATAATGGTCAGACAATGAATATTTGTATCTTGAGGCAGCTGGGGGAGCGCCGTTTCACCAAGCTGCTGTATTTTATTCATAATGCTGTCCTTCGCATCATTTTTTTCAGGACGCTCTTCTTCTGTGTTTTCCATACGATGATCCATTTGCTTTCACCCTTTCCGAGTTTCTCTTTGTATTATGAACAAAGTCACTGCATTCAATCCCCGGTTTACAAGGCAAAAAATAAAGACCGGAGCAGCTCCGGTCTTTCGTCTGACATTATACTTCCATAATAATTGGGATGATCATCGGTTTACGTTTCGTTTTTTCATATAGGAATTGGTTCAAAGCATCCCGCATCGCCTGCTTCAGCGTTGACCATTCCACATTTGATGTTTCAGTCGCTTCTGTCACGATGGAACGGACAAGTTCAGTAGCCTGTACGATAAGGCCTTCAGACTCTCTTACATAAACAAAACCGCGTGTGATAATTTCTGGTCCGGATACAAGATGTTTATTTTTTTATCAAGTGTAATGACAACGATTAAGATTCCGTCCTGTGAAAGCAAACGGCGGTCTCTCAGTACGATATTACCGATATCACCGACACCTAAACCATCAATTAAAATATTGCCATACGGAACTTTATCCCCAATTTTTACGTTCTGGCCGCGAAATTCAACGACGTCTCCTTTTTCAATTAAGAAGATGTCACTGCGCTTCATGCCGGTTTCTTCAGCGATTTTCGAATGAGCTTTTTGCATTCTGTATTCGCCGTTTACAGGAATTAAATAAGTTGGTTTAAGCAGATTGATCATCAGCTTTAACTCTTCTTGTGAGCCGTGGCCAGAAACATGGACACGCTTTTGGGCAAAGATGACTTGCGCTCCGGCTCTCGCAAGAAGATCTACTGTTTTCGAATAAATGAGTTCCTGTCCAGGGATTGGTGTGGACGCAATGACAACTGTATCCCCTTCTTCAATATTCAGCTGTTTGTGAGCCTTGTTTGCCATTCTTGTCAGGGCAGCTAACGGTTCACCTTGGCTGCCGGCAGTTATAATGGCCACTTCACGCTTCGGATATTTTTTAACATCCTGCACAGAAATAAACAATTCATCATCCGCTTCAATATAGCCGAGCTTTCTTGCCAGCTGCAAGATAGATTGAAGATTTTTTCCGGCGATGGCAATCTTTCTTCCATTTTGAGACGCTGCATGAATGACTTGCTGAATCCGGTTAATATTAGATGCGAAAACAGCAACAATGACCCGGTTCTCTGAATTATACAGCGCGTCCGAAATTTCTCCGCTGACAGCTGCTTCCGAAGGTGTATGTCCCGGACGTTCCGCATTTGCACTGTCAGATAGCAGGGCAAGCACGCCGCTATTTCCGATCTTGGCGATCTCGCCAATGTCACAGATTTGATTAAGCGCAGGTGTTTGGTCAAATTTGAAATCGCCCGTGCATACAATAGATCCAAGTGATGTTTTAAAACTCACACCTACTGAATCAGGGATGCTGTGAATTGTTCTAAAGAACGATACTTTAGTCGATTCAAATGTAATGACAGATTTGGAGTGAATTTCTCTTAAATCAGATTTTCGGTTATGTCCGTATTGTTTTAACTTTTCTCTTAATAGCGCAAGCGTCAGTTTTGTTCCATACACTGGAACGGACAGCTTGTTTAATAAGTAAAAAACGCCGCCGATATTTTCATCATGCCCATGTGTTAAAAAGATGGCCTTGACGCGGTCAGCCCGTTCAATCAAATATGATATGTCAGGAATCACTACATCAATACCGAGCATTTCGTTTTCTGGATGCATAAGGCCGGCATCAACGACAAATATGTCTGAGTCAATTTCGATGACATAAAGGTTCTTCCCAATTTCTCCGACACCGCCAAGGGCGATAATTCTAACGTTTTCTGTATTTTTCTTTTTCAAAATCTATATCCTCCTAGTCTCATACCCGTCCATCATCACTTGTTCCTATTATAACTGAAAGTAAATTTAGAAAACAAGATAAAGCAGAAGGTTTAGGGAAAACCAATATGTATAAGAAACGGTCAAACTCAGCTAAATGTGAGAATGACCGCGTTTGTTCCACTGTATGAATTTTTCTTACAGTTCGCTGATCGTGCTGCTTAAGCTCAGCCGTTCATCTTCGCTTAGCGGAATAAGAGGAAGCCGCACTGATCCGACATCAAGGCCTCTCAGCTGAAGCGCTGTTTTGACAGGAGCCGGGTTAGGCGCTTTAAACAGTTCCTTCATAATCGGCAGCAGTTTCTGATGGATCAGTGCCGCATTAGCTGTTTGCCCATTCGTATAATTTTTGATCATTTGCTGCATATCAGAGCCTGCAATATGGCTCGCGACTGACACCACTCCTCTTCCTCCGACTGAGAGAATAGGAAGCGTCAAGGCGTCATCCCCTGAATAGACAGAAAAGTCTTCCTGCGTTTCCGCAACAATCTTCGTAATCGCTTCGAGGTCTCCGCTCGCTTCTTTAATCGCAACAACATTCGGAATGTCTGACGCCAAACGAATCGTCGTTTCCGGAGCGAGGGAAGCGACTGTGCGGCCCGGCACATTATACAGCATGACAGGAAGAGACGTTTCTGCCGCAATTGCTTTAAAATGCTGGTACATCCCTTCTTGAGAAGGTTTATTGTAATACGGCGTAACGAGCATGACCGCGTCAACGCCAGCTTCCTCAGCTTTTTTTGTCAGCTTAATGGAATCTTTCGTGTTGTTGCTTCCAGTACCCGCGATAACCGGCACCCGTCCGTTTACTACTTTTACCGTATATTCAAAAAGCGCAATTTTTTCTTCAGTGGAAAGGGTTGGCGACTCCCCAGTTGTTCCCGCCACTACTAAAGAATCCGTTCCGTTTTTTAACAAGTAATCAATCAGTGTAGACAGTTTTTGAAAGTCTACGTTCCCTTTATTGTCAAAAGGTGTAATCATCGCTGTAGACACATTTCCGAAATTCATTTTATTCACCTCATCATGATTCAATCACATTTACTTGGAAAGTTCAAACACTTCATGCAAAGCGTTTACAGCAGGAACTAAATCGGCTTCATGGACAAGCACCCATATCGTCGTATGGCTGTCAGCCGATTGAAGAATCGGAATTTCTTTATCTGAAAGAGCCGAAACAATTTTTGACGTGACACCAGGAACACCCATAATGCCCGCTCCGACTGCCGAAACCTTTGCGCAATTTCTCGTAACCATCGGATCATAGCCCATATCCATTAAAATGCGCTGAGCTGTTTCTGTTTTATTCCCGGCCACCGTATATACGATTTCACTAGGTGTAATGTTGAAGAAATCGACACTGATTCCCGCATTCGCCATTGCCTTGAACACTTCAGTCTGAACGTTATACTGGCCGATTTTCGCTGGCACTTTGAACTGCGTGACATCTTTGACATGGGCAATTCCCGTAATCAGCCTTTCAAAAACATCGCTTCCGACTTTGGAAGAGTGATGTGATGTCACCAGTGTGCCTTTATCTTTTGAATAAGTCGAACGGACGCGGATCGGAACCTTGGCCTGCATCGCAATCTCCACGGCCCGCGGATGAATGACCTTTGCCCCTTGATACGCCAGGTTGCAAATTTCCGTATACGTCACGACAGGAAGCGGTTTCGCATTTTCTACTACTCTTGGGTCAGCAGTCATCACACCTTCTACATCGGTGAAAATATCGATGTATTCCGCGTCAACCGCTGCGCCGAGTGCGGCTGCGGACGTATCGCTGCCCCCTCTGCCGATCGTAGTTGTATCACCCTTTTCAGTTGCGCCCTGGAACCCTGCGACGACTACAGCGTCATGATTCGCGAGCACACTGAATAAACGCTCCGGTCTCATTTCAAGGATTTTTGCATTGGTATGCTGATCATTCGTTAAAAAGCCAGCCTGAGCCCCTGTCAGCGCAGCTGCATTCACACCGTTATCAAGCAGCATGCTTGTAAAGACGACAGAGGAAATGGTTTCTCCGCATGATAAAAGCAAATCCTGCTCTCTCGGAGAAATCGCTGACTGATCGCCGTAAAGCAGCCCAAGCAAAGAATCCGTTGCATATGGGTCTCCTTTCCGGCCCATCGCTGAAACGACAACGACAACCTTATATCCTTCACTGATTGCTTCTGTAATATGCTCTAAAGCCAGTTTCCGGCCTTTATCATCTTTTACAGATGTTCCGCCGAACTTTTGAACAATTATCTTCACTGTTTTCACTCCAAATTATTCGGACGTAACAGAAGAGAGCAGGCTGATAGCGCCTTACTCTCTTCTATTCGTCTTTGGGAAATTCTCTCTTTTATACGAGGTTTAGTTTTTTCAGGCTTTCTGCAATCTGAACAGAGTTCCATGCCGCGCCTTTTAACAGGTTATCAGAAACAACCCATAAATGAAAACCGTTTGCTCTGTCCAAGTCTTTGCGAATGCGGCCAACAAACACATCATTTTTGCCAACGGCATCAGCAGGCATCGGATAAAGCTGCTGGCTTGGGTCGTCCTGAAGCGTCACGCCCGGAGCTTCTTTTAAAAGATTTTTGATATCTTCAACCGTAGCGTCATCACGGTCTACCTCGATGTAGACGGACTCTGAGTGTCCAGTTTGAATTGGCAGTCTCACACATGTAGCCGCTACTTGAAGGTCAGGCATGTGCATGATTTTTTTCGTTTCATTTATCATTTTCATTTCCTCAAACGTATAGCCGTTATCTTGGAATTTATCAATTTGTGGAATCGCGTTGAAGGCGATTTGATAGTGCTTTTCGTCACCTTTTACAGGCATGATCGCAGGCTCAATTTCTTCTTGGTCTAAAATCGCCTGTGTTTGGCTGTAAAGCTCTTTTACAGCTTCATTTCCTGCTCCTGATACCGCCTGGTACGTTGATACGATGACTTTGTTTAAACCGTATGCTTTGCGGATCGGTTCAAGGGCCGCAACCATTTGGATTGTAGAGCAGTTCGGATTGGCAATGATGCCGTTGTGTTCACGCAAGTCTGCCTCATTCACTTCAGGCACAACAAGCGGTGTATTTTCGTCCATACGGAACGCACTCGTATTATCGATACATATAGCGCCGCGTTTTACAGCTTCTGGTGCCAATGCCTGTGATACGCTTCCACCGGCGCTGAACAAAGCAATATTTATCCCTTCAAAGCTCTCAGGAGTAGCTTCTTGAACAGTCAGCTCTTCGCCTTTAAACGTGACTTTTGTCCCCGCAGAGCGTTTTGAAGATAGCAATGTAAGTGTGTCCATTTCAAAGTTTCTGTCTTCAAGTGTTTTCAGCATTTGTTGTCCTACAGCCCCTGTCGCTCCGACAACAGCTACGTGTAAACCTCTTCCCATCTGTAAAACTCCTTCCGCCAATCAGCCTCATTGAATTGATTTGACTATGATTTTACGTTTTATTTTACCATAGAATATGCGGGTGATGACCGAATTTTTTAGTTTGGGTAAGATTTTCTGTAAATTTAGTCATTTCCCTGATAATTCTCAACCAGGACCGGCTGAAGCTGTTGATGCATAAGCGCCTTTTCAATGGTTTGCGGAAGCAGGTCCATTTTGGCTACCATTGAATTCGGTTTTTTAAATGGATCATCTTGCCCAAATGGAATAAAAAAGATGTTTTTTGTTGACATGAGTCTCATTAAATTTGTTCCGTTTAAACCGAGAGCATCATTTGTCGAGATGCCAAGAACGACCGGCCGATTGTTCCGAATTGTCGCTTTTGCCGCCATCAGCACCGGACTGTCTGTCATGGCATTTGCAAACTTGCTCATTGAGTTTCCGGTTAAGGGAGCAATGATCATGCAGTCAAGGGGCAGCTTCGGCCCAAGGGGCTCAGCCTTTACAATCGAATCGATGGCCTCATATCCGGTCAGGTCTTCTATTTTACGAACCCATTCCGCTCCTTCGCCAAATCGGGTATTTGTGGATTTTACATTAAACGTGACAACCGGCCGGACTTCCGCCCCTTCGTTAACCAGTGCCTCGATTTGCGGAAAAACCGCTTCGTATGTGCAGTGTGATCCCGTGAGTCCAAACCCAATTCTTTTTCCTTTTAATGACGACATGCTTATTTCCCCTCCTCAGCTTGTATGTCAGCCAATAGCTTGCTCAAGACGTTCGCGAGGATTTGCCCAGCTGTTTTAGGAGCGACAATTCCTGGAAGACCAGGGGCAAGAAGTGCTTTAATTCCCTGTTTTTCGGCAAATTTGAAATCCGTGCCTCCGGGACGTGAGGCCAGATCCAATATTAAGGTTTTTGGTGTCATGCTAGAAAGCACCTTTTGATCTAAAATCATACTCGGTATTGTATTAATACAAATATCTATATCTTTCACATGTTCTTTCAGCTCATCGGTATGAAAAGGAACGAGTCCCATTTCAGTAATACGCGCCAGATGCGCTGAACTTCTTGCCCCCACTTTTACATTCGCTCCGAGCGCGGCAAATGTACGGGCAATCGTCATCCCGGTGCGCCCCAGGCCGAGAACGGCCACCTGAGATCCGTGTATCGTATAATCCGTGTGCTGAATAGCCAGCATAATCGTTCCTTCTACTGTCGGAATAGAATTGTATATCGCAATGTCATCCCGTTCAAACAGCTTAACAAGTTTTCTGTTTGCTTGAGCTGCAATGCTTTCTAAATAGGCGTTAGAAATTCCTGAAAAAATGATGCAGTGTGCAGGCGTTTTGTCGAGATGCTCCTGTTTTAACACAACCTCTTCATTCGAAAATACAGTCGATACGACACCTTCTCCTGTTGTTGCTGATACTGGGAGAATAACACTGTCAATTTGCTGAAAAGGAATTTCATCAATATAGCATTTTACTGCTCCAGTAAAACCGTGATCCAATTGGTCAAAACCAACAAGATAAATATCAGCCTGCTGTTCAGTGAGCTTTCTTATAATTTCGAGCTGTCTTGCGTCACCGCCGATAACTGCAATTTTCAATCCGGTTAACATGTTAAACGTTCACCTTCTTTGTATATACTGGATCTCTAGTTGTTAAGCTCCCCTTCATCTTATGATGGAAAGGGAGGACCGGTGAATTAAAACGCGCTTTTTTCACACAAAAAAACACCGGCTGCCGAAGCCGGTGTTTCATCAGTTTACTTTAGGGCGCTCTCTACATTCTTTTGGGCTTTTTCATTCACTCTTGCCGAGGAGATATTTCCTCAGGTACGTCTAATATAATCATATCGGAGCCGATTTTTTGAATATGATGCCAGGGGACACGAATGCCATGGCCTTGTTTTCTCAAACCAAACCACTTAACTGTCGGAATGAGAAGTGCCGTAATCTGTCCATCCTGTTCATTAATTTCTAAATCTGTCTGTCCTAGCACTCCCAGCCGTTCAGCTCTCTTGATGTCTACAATTTCCTTCCCTGATAATTCACTGAGCCGCATGTCTGTCACCCCCTTGTACTATGTATGATTAAAGAGGGGGAAAAATGCCTGCCGTTTAACGGAGGCAGGCATTCAGTTATTGACAAGATCCTCAAACACTTTTAGTTTGGGGTTGCATTTTTTCTGCGTGATTGAAAATGGAGAACTAGGAAAGACGCATTGGAGCGGAGCAAAAGTTCTCATTCGTGAGCGCCGCGCGCAGGCAACGAATGCGAGGATTTATCCATATGCTGAAAAGCCTGCTCCGTTATGGTACAGGCTTTTCCTTGTTAAGACGGTATAGTGCCGGAAGGGCTGATGAGCGCCAATGCATAGTCTTCAGTAAATAACTGTCTGGCAAGGCCGTTGACCCGCTCTAAGTTCACGGCGTTTAATTCCTTGATGATTTCATCTAATGTTTTATGTTTGCCAAGCAGCAGTTCATTTTTCCCATTTCGGCTCATTTTGCTGTTTGTGCTTTCTAAGCTCAGCATCAAGCTTCCTTTCATTTGCTCTTTGCTGTTTTCCAGCTCCTTCGAGGTAATCCCCTCGCGTTTTAATGTGGCAAGGGTTTCTTGAATGGTTTCTGACAGCTGATGAAGCTGATTTGCACCGGTCCCGCCGTAAATGGTAAGCATTCCGCCGTCCTCATAAGAGCTGTGATAGCTGTAAACAGAATAAGCGAGCCCTTTATCTTCGCGGACATCTTGAAACAGCCGGCTGCTCATGCTGCCTCCGAGCACATTATTCAGGACGATTAAATCATAAATGCTTTTATGGCCAACCTCTAGGCCTTTAAAACCAAGGCATAAATGAGCCTGCTCTGTTTCTTTTTTTCTCGTCAGTTTTTCCGTGTAGAACTCAGGCTTTGCAAGGCCTGTCGCTTTGCCTTTCGCTTCGTATGATCCGAACCATTTTTCTACATCTTTGATAAAGCTTTCAGATATATTGCCCGCTACCGAAATTACCACTCGGTCCGGTGTATAATAATCATGCATGTATTGTCTGAGAGAATCACCGTTGAAGGAATCAAGCGTTTCTTCTGTGCCTAGAATCGGGTAGCCTAAAGAATGATTGCCGTAAGTGGCTTTGCTCAGTAAATCATGCACAATATCGTCCGGCGCATCTTCGTACATTTTAATCTCTTCATATACTACATTTTTTTCTTTTTTCAGCTCGTTTTCATCAAACGTTGAATGAAAGAACATATCTGCTAATACGTCCAGCGCGTAATTCGCATGCTCGTCAAGCACTTTTGCATAGTAGCACGTATATTCCTTTGAGGTAAACGCATTAACCTGACCGCCAATACGATCAAAAGATTCTGCTATCTCACGTGCAGATCTTGTGCTCGTCCCTTTAAAGAACATATGCTCTAAAAAGTGAGAAATCCCGTTGATCTCCGGTGTTTCATGCCGCGAACCTGTGCCGATCCACACGCCAATCGCAACAGAACGGACTGTCGGGTTATTTTCCAGCACAACTCTTACACCATTTTGACACGTATATCGTTTCATCAAATTTGTTCCTCCTATTCAAAGACAAGCTACCTGTAACTGTTACTTCAACAGTCTTGTTTCATCCATTAGTTCGGTGACTGTTCCAAGCGCGTATCCTTTATCTTTTATCTTTGTAATCAGCGCTTCAAGACTTTCCGCCGTAGGGTCAGTCGGATGCATTAAAATCATGGCACCATTATGTATCTTGCTTAACACTCTCGTTTGAAGTACAGACGGAGCCGGTTTTTGCCAATCGATCGTATCAACTGTCCACATGACTGTTCCCATCTGTTTCTCAGCTGCAATGTCGACGACCGCTTTTCGAAAACTTCCGCTCGGCGGAGCAAACCACTTCGGCTTAACACCGATCGTTTTTTCTATTTGCTCATTTGTCTTGTCGAGCTGTTCGGAAATTCTTTCTGTAGTCAGTTTGCTCATATCCGGATGATTGTATGAATGATTTCCTATCTCATGTCCATCTTCCGCAATCTTCTTAGCGAGCTGTTCATTTTTCCTCACCCAATTGCCTTCTAAAAAGAACGTAGCCTTGACCTGATGCTTTTGCAAAATAGGGAGCATTTTTTCTAAACACTCATTTCCCCATGCCACATTGATTAAAAAAGACACCATCGGTTTGTCTGGATTTCCTTTATAAATAGGCTCAGGTTGAAGAGACTCAAGATGAACGGTTGGTTTTACTTGGCTGTACACTAGATTACTTTCCCGAAACTCGCCTTGCTTTTTCATTTTTTTATATGATTTTTCTATATTGACCTTTAACCCATTGTAACCAGGAATACTTTTCCACACCTTATCGATTCTGGCATCCTGGGGCTTCACTTCGTACTCAGGCGCTTTTTGAAGCAATTCTTCATATAACGGGTCTTTAGATGCCGTGACAGTCACCGTATCTTTTTTCATAGCCCCTATATAATCAAGTGTATACGGATTTTTCATCATCTCAAATGAAACAAAAAACAGAAATAGAAACACGGCAAACGGCACAAATTTTTTGTACATGTTCTGTCCCCCCCTCACCTCACATTATGAAGGAGAAGGACAAGGTAGAACCCGTCAGCTTTTTTAAAAGCTTCAAAATAAAGAAGCCGGGTCTCCCAGGCTCCTTTTATGTTTTCATTTAAGATTGTTGTTGTTCTTCTTTTTCTTTCTCTTCACGGAGCACCGCTTTACGGGACAAATTGACTCGTCCTTGTTTATCAATTTCAGTGACCTTGACAAGGATCTCGTCCCCGATTTTCACAACATCTTCAACTTTCCCTACGCGTTCAAGCGCAAGCTCTGAGATGTGCACCAAACCGTCTTTTCCGCTGAAAATTTCAACAAAAGCCCCGAATTTTTCGATTCGTTTCACTTTACCTAGATAAAGCTGGCCGACTTCAACCTCTCTGACAAGGTCTTCGATGATTTTTTTCGCTTTATGGTTGCTGCTTTCATCTGTTGAAGAAATAAAGATGGTGCCGTCCTGTTCAATATCAATTTTAACACCGGTTTCTTCAATGATTTTATTGATTTGTTTTCCGCTTGGCCCGATGACATCGCGGATCTTATCAGGATTAATGGCCATTGTTAAAATCTTAGGCGCATATTGAGAAAGCTCTTTTCGTGATTCGCTTAATGTCGCAAGCATACTGTCAAGGATTTCCATTCTTCCTTTTTTCGCCTGCTGCAGCGCTTCTTCAAGAATCTCTCTGGAAAGGCCTTCGATTTTAATATCCATTTGCAGCGCCGTTACGCCTTTATCAGTTCCGGCTACTTTAAAGTCCATATCTCCAAGCGCGTCTTCCATGCCTTGAATATCGGTCAGAACAGTGTAATGTTCGCCTGATTTAACAAGACCCATCGCAATACCTGCAACCGGGGCTTTGATCGGTACACCGGCATCCATCATTGCAAGTGTGCTTGCGCAAATACTTGCTTGAGACGTAGAACCGTTTGATTCCAGCACTTCTGACACAAGACGGACAGTGTAAGGGAAGTCTTTTTCAGACGGAATAACTGGCTCAAGCGCTCGCTCACCCAGTGCTCCGTGTCCGATTTCACGGCGTCCCGGTCCGCGCATTGGCCCTGTTTCCCCAACGCTGAATTGCGGGAAATTGTAATGATGCATAAACCGTTTCGACTCTTCCACACCTAAGCCGTCAAGGATTTGCACATCACCTAGAGCGCCTAACGTACATACGCTGAGGGCCTGTGTTTGTCCCCTTGTAAATAGCCCTGATCCGTGCGTTCTTGGCAAGAGGCCGACCTCAGAAGAAAGCGGGCGGATTTGATCGACACCGCGGCCGTCCGGTCTTACTTTCTCTTCAGTAATCAAGCGGCGAACTTCATTTTTCACCATCTTGGATAAAATCTGCTTCACTTGTTTGATTGTGTCTTCATCATGCTCTTCATCCTCGAATTTTGCCACAACGGTATTTTTCACTTCATTAATGGCATCTTCTCGGGCATGCTTTTCATGAACCTGGATAGCTTTCAGCAGATCCTCTTCTGCTAAAGCTTTTACTTTTTCACTAAGCTCTTCATCAATTTCATATAGCGCAATTTCTGATTTTTCTTTGCCAACTGCAGCTACAATTTCTTCTTGGAATGCAATCAGGCGTTTAATCTCATCATGGCCGAACATAATGGCTTCAAGCATCGTTTCCTCAGGAACCTCGTCCGCGCCTGCTTCTACCATGTTAATGGCATCTTTCGTACCGGCCACCACAAGATTGATATCGCTTTTTTCAAGCTGATCGACTGTCGGATTAATGATAAATTTGTCATCAATGCGCCCGACAGTAACCCCTGCAATCGGCCCTTCAAACGGAATATCCGATACAGAAAGAGCAAGAGATGAACCGAACATAGCAGCCATTTCAGAAGAGCAGTCTTGGTCAACACTCATGACAATGCTGATAACTTGAACCTCATTACGGAATCCATCAGCAAACAAAGGACGGATCGGACGGTCGATTAAACGACTGGCGAGAATTGCCTTTTCGCTCGGGCGTCCTTCTCTTTTAATAAATCCGCCCGGAATTTTCCCTACCGCATATAATCTTTCCTCATAGTTTACAGTAAGCGGGAAGAAATCAAGCGGTTTTGGCTCTTTTGAAGCAGTTGCTGTACTAAGCACTGCTGTATCACCGTAACGGATCATCACAGCACCGTTTGCCTGTTTGGCAAGCTGGCCGGTTTCAACGGTAAGCGTTCTGCCGGCCCAATCTATGGTAAAGACATGTTTTTCTTGTCCCATACAATTACGAACTCCTCTCTTCGTTGTGTGAAATAATCAATTACTCCTATTATGAACGAAATGAATTGAACATATCAATGTCAAAGTAGTATGTAAAAGGATTTCAATGATTTGTTATAAGTAATTTTCGCTTTAATACGATAAAAAAGCGGGAATCCTCCCGCTTTTTACGATTATCGACGTAAGCCTAGTTTGTTAATTAACTCACGGTAACGAGTTACGTCTTTATTACGCAGATACGTAAGAAGATTACGACGCTTACCTACCATTTTAAGAAGACCGCGACGTGAATGGTGGTCTTTCTTGTGAGTACGTAAATGCTCGTTCAAGTTGTTAATTGAGTCAGTTAGGATAGCGATCTGAACTTCTGGAGATCCAGTATCAGATTCGTGTGTTTTGAACTCACTGATGAGTTGGTTTTTACGCTCTTGAGTAATTGCCATCCTGTTTCACCTCCAAAATCAAATTTAGCCCCAGTTACCTAGCAACCGTCGGTGACTTCGGATTGCCAAGCAATGGTTTTAAGACTACGAGAACTATCATACTAAAAATCAGGCCTATATGCAAATATTTTAGAATAAAATTTGTGTCCATTGCATGTTATTTCCGCAGATTGCTGAAATAACGGATGGCTTCCTGCTTATCCTTCTCAATTTGCTCTGTTAATTCTTTGATGCCATTGAATTTCCGCTCGCTCCGAATCCGTTTATACCATTCGATTTTTATAGCGGCTCCGTATACCTCCTGATCGAAATCAAACAAATTGACCTCGATTGAAGGCTGCTCCGGACGTTTTTCATAAAACGTCGGCTTATAACCGATATTGCAAACGCCATTGTAGGCTTCGCCGTTCACTTCCGCTTTTACGGCATATACACCTGTCGGCGGAACGATATAGCTATTATTTAAACCGACATTTGCTGTCGGAAACCCGATGGTCCGCCCTCTCTTATCACCGTGAATGACAATTCCTTTGATATAATAAGGCTGTCCAAGCAAGACTTTTGCCAATTCAACATCTCCGTTTTGAAGCGCGGTGCGGATATACGTAGAACTGATTTTTTTGTCCTGTTCCATTAATTTTTCAACCATTGTGCACTCAGCTTTTCCGTCTAAATCAAGCGGCATGGTCTCCATAGTTCCCTTGCCGTATTTGCCGTACGTAAAGTCAAAGCCCGCCACTGCGTGCTGCACATTAAGACCGATAATATACTGGTCTGCAAACTGCTTAGGAGAAAGGGCAGCAAATGCTTCATTAAATGTAACAATATACAGAATATCTGTGCCTAATTGTTCAATTTGATTAATTTTATCTTCAAGAGGCGTAATCAGATCCTTTGGCTCCCGATTCCTGCCCAATACATGAGAAGGATGAGGATGAAAGGTCATTACAGCTAATGTCAGGCCCTTTTCTTCAGCTATCTGCTTCGCTGTGCCGATTACCTTTTGATGTCCCAGATGAACGCCGTCAAAATACCCTAACGCCATCACAGACTTTGCCTGCTCCTCTTTGATTAAATGATGAGGATGTGTAATATGTATCGTCTTCACAGAACGGTCACCTTTTTTCTATTGTTCGCTTTTTTGCATCAATACTTTTGCCGGCTTTAACAGCCCTATTTTAGCAGGATGGGGGAAATAGATCGCCAAACAGCTTCCGGATTCAGTAAAGACGGCAATGCGGTCTTCACTGGTCATTTCAGAAAACTGCTCGGGCGTCTCAAGCAAAGCCCCATTTTCTACTTTCTTAGCTAATGTATCACTTATGACCCATTTCGGCAAATGATTGAGCGCGCGTTCAATAGGAACTGCATGCTCTTCCACGTTTCCGGACTGAGCCTGTGCTTCCAGTTCATCAAAGGTAAAGCATTCGTCGAGAGAAAAATCTCCGGATGCTGTACGGATTAAATGAGACATGTGAGCCGGATATCCGAGCTTTTCCCCAATCATGACCGCCAGCGTTCTGACATAGGTTCCTTTGGAGCATGTCACTGTAAAACGGAAGCTTGCGGTTTCTCCATTATGTTTAATCTCTGTCGTTAAATCAATGTCTTCAATGGTAATCATACGTTTCGGACGTTCTACTTCAATCCCTGCCCTAGCATATTCGTATAGCTTTTTGCCGTTTACTTTGACAGCTGAATACATGGGAGGAATTTGTTCTTGTTTACCCTTTAAGCTGTTTAGAACTTTTTCAACATCTGCTTTATCAATGTCTTGGTTAACAGGCTTTGTTTCAACCGTTTCTCCTGTTTGGTCCTCTGTTGTCGTAGAAAAGCCAAGTGTTATTTCCGCGTCATATGTTTTAGATTTTTCAGTTAAGTATTCGACGATTTTAGTCGCCCTTCCCACACAAATCGGAAGTACGCCTGAGACTTCTGGATCGAGCGTTCCCGTATGACCTACTTTTTTTGTTTTTAACAGTTTTCGGATTCTCATGACACAGTCGTGCGATGTCATGCCAACCGGTTTATGTAAAAGGAGAACTCCATTAACCATTTGTCTTTCACTCCTTCTTTTGAGTTTTTTCGTTAAACGAAGAAAGAGGACAGACGATATACGCCTATCCTCTCCTTTTTTATTCAGATGGTTTCTCTGAATGCAATTCGTGAATCAGCGTTTCGATTCGATTTCCGTAATCGATTGATTCATCGAACTCAAATTCAATTTCAGGCGTTTTTCGAAGTCTGATGCGGCTGCCGATTTCGGATCGGATAAACCCTTTCGCCTTTGCCAGCCCTTTCAGCGCTTCCTCCCGTTTTTTCTCGTCACCGAGAACCGAGATATACACCTTTGCAATTTGCAAATCACCTGATACACGTACATCGGTTACTGTCAGAAAACCAATTCTCGGATCTTTCAGCTTGCGGCTGATAATGTCACCGAGTTCTTTTTTCATTTGCTCGCCGACACGGTTTGCTCTCATACTCAATTCAATCACCTCTAAGTTAAAACCACTCTGTCCTAGTGATCGTCCGTTCAATTTCAGGAAAAGAATCGATAAACGCTAGGACGCGCTGCAGCTCTTTTTCTGTTTGAACGCGAGAGGAAGAAACAGCGGCGATTCCGAAGCTGGTCCTTTGCCATGTGTCCTGATAGTCAATCTCCGAAATCGAGACATTGAACTTGTTTTGAACCCTGGTTAAAACACGCTTCAGAACGGCACGCTTTTCTTTTAACGATCCTGCATCATAAATGATGCATTCACATTCCGCAAATCCGATCACTTTCTTTCAATTTCTTGCATGACAAACGCTTCAAGGATGTCACCTTCGCGAATGTCATTGTATTTCTTAATTGTAATACCACATTCATAGCCTTGTGAAACTTCTTTCACATCGTCTTTAAAGCGTTTCAGAACATCTACTTCGCCTTCGAAGATGACAACACCATCACGAATTAAACGGAGGCCGCTGTCGCGCGTAATGTTTCCTTCAGTAACATATCCGCCGGCAATTGTACCGATCTTAGATACTTTGAATGTTTGGCGCACTTCTACTTGACCAATTACTTTTTCTTCATATTCAGGATCAAGCATACCTTTCATAGCAGCTTCAATCTCGTCAATGACTTTGTAAATGATACGGTGAAGTCGAATATCTACATTTTCAGCTTCAGCCGTACTCTTAGCATTTCCGTCCGGTCTCACATTAAACCCGATAACAATTGCATTGGAAGCAGATGCCAGGATAATGTCAGATTCAGTAATCGCACCAACGCCTGTATGGATGATTTTCACTTTAACGCCTTCCACTTCAATTTTTTGAAGGGCAGCGGTTAAGGCTTCTGCCGATCCTTGAACGTCAGCTTTTACGATAAGGTTGATGTCTTTTACATCACCTTGTTTAATTTGCTCGAATAAGTCATCAAGACTGAGCTTCGCTTTATCGCTGCGCTGCTCTTCAAGCTGTTTCGAAGCACGGGCTTCCCCGACAGAACGTGCTGTTTTTTCATCCTTAAAGACAAGGAATTGGTCTCCCGCTTGAGGGACATCATTCAAGCCGGTAATTTCAACCGGAGTTGACGGGCCAGCAGTTTTCGTGCGGCGTCCAATGTCGTTTACCATTGCACGGACACGGCCAAATGTGTTGCCGACTACAATCGGATCACCGACATGCAGTGTTCCAGTCTGTACGAGCAATGTCGCAACTGATCCTCTGCCTTTATCAAGTTCCGCTTCAATAACCGTTCCTTTTGCCTGGCGTTTCGGATTCGCTTTCAGTTCCTCTACTTCACTGACAAGCAAAATCATTTCAACGAGTTCATCAATGCCTTTTCCGGTTAAAGCGGAAAGTGGAACAAAAATGGTTTCTCCGCCCCAAGCTTCAGGGACAAGTCCGTATTCCGTCAGTTCTTGCATCACACGGTCAGGATTTGCGGATTCTTTATCAACTTTATTCACAGCAACGATAATTGGAACCTCAGCTGCTTTTGCATGGTTAATCGCTTCTACAGTTTGCGGCATTACACCGTCATCTGCAGCCACAACGAGAATCGTAATATCAGTTACTTCTGCACCGCGCGCACGCATTGTCGTAAATGCGGCGTGGCCCGGAGTATCCAAGAACGTAATTTTTTTGCCGTTCTCTTCAATTTGGTAAGCACCGATATGCTGGGTGATTCCGCCTGCTTCTCCTTCAACAACCTTCGTTTTACGGATGCTGTCAAGAAGCGTCGTTTTCCCATGGTCAACGTGACCCATGATTGTCACGACAGGAGGACGAATTTCAAGATCCTCTTCTTTATCGGGCTCTTCATATTTTTCAAGTTCTGTTTCTTCAAGCACAATGACTTCTTCTGTTTCTACACCATATTCCGATGCAATGAGTTCAATTGTATCTTTATCAAGCTCTTGGTTAATGGTTGCCATTACGCCAAGAAGCATCAGCTTTTTAATGAGTTCTGAAGGCTCTTTGCCAAGCTCCTCAGCCAATGCGCCGACTGTTAAAGTGCCAGAGAATGTAATTTTCTCAGGAAGCTCTTTTTTCGGCTTTACAGGCTTTTGCTGATGTTGGTTTTTGTTATTGTGGTTGCGTTTATTTTTTTGTTGTTGTTATTCTTCTTGTTTTTGTTAAATTGATTATTCTGCACGTCATTCTTCTTTCCGTCTCGAATTTTATTTGGTTGATTTCCAGCAGATTGCTGATTAACCCCTTGCGTCTGTTTGTTTTTGTTCGTTTCTGCAGGCTTTTGAGATTTAACGGCTGCGCCGCCCTTTTTATATTTGGCATCAAGCTGTTTAATAGCCTTTTCTTCAAGCATGGCCATATGATTATTCACTTCTAAATTCATGTTTTTCAGTGCGGTCAAAATTTCCTTACTTGAAACATTTAACGCTTTTGCATATTCGTATACTCTCATTTTAGCCATTCGTTCACCCCCAAAAATATTAATCGAGCAAGCTGATCAGCTTATTCGCAAAACCTTGGTCAGTGACGGCGACAACGACACGGGCTTCTTTACCGATAGAGCGTCCAAGAACCGCGCGACTCTCGACTTTTTTATAAGGGACTTTATAATAATTGCACTTGTCGGTTACTTTTTTCGCTGTGTTAGAAGACGCATCCTCTGTAAGCAGGACAAGCTTTGCACGCGCATTCCTGATTTCTTTAATTACCAAGTCCTCGCCTGACACGACCTTACGAGCTCGATTGGCCAGACCCAGCAAGGGAAACCATTCCATTCCAGACATTTTATTTTTTCACCTTTTCCGCCAGCTCCAGCAATTCTTCGAAAATCTGGTCATCGATTTGTGATTGAAATTGATTTTGCAAAGTGTTTTTCTTTTTTGCTGCTAAGATAGACTCTTTATCCAGCGTTACATACGCACCCCGCCCGTTCTTCTTTCCGGTCGGGTCTACGGAGATTTCGCCTTCTTTCGAACGTACAACTCGGATCAGTTCCTTTTTAGGCTTCATTTCACCAGTCACTACACATTTGCGTAACGGGATCTTCTTGTGTTTATTCACCTAAGGTCACCTCTTATTCATCCGATTCAGCAGTTTCAGGCTCCGTAAAGAGCGGCTCATCGTCTTCTTCTTCAAGTTCTCTCGGATAGATTTCAAGTTCTCTTGCGTCCGTTTCGCTCTTAATATCAATCTTCCAGCCTGTCAGTTTAGCAGCTAAGCGTGCGTTTTGTCCTCTTTTGCCAATCGCTAGAGACAGCTGGTAATCAGGAACAACAACAGTTGTCGCTTTTTCCTCCTCATTAACGATGACATCCAGCACTTTCGAAGGGCTGAGTGCATTCGCGACAAATTCTACAGGATCACTAGACCAGTTGACAATGTCAATTTTTTCACCTTTTAATTCATTGACGATCGCCTGAACACGCTGGCCTTTAGGGCCTACGCATGAGCCGACAGGATCGACGTCAGGGTCGTCTGTGCGAACCGAAATTTTTGAACGGTCGCCGGCTTCTCTGGCAACAGATTTCAGCTCCACAGTTCCATCATAAATTTCAGGCACTTCGATTTCAAACAAGCGCTTTAACAGGCCTGGATGTGTTCTAGATACGTAAATCTGCGGGCCCTTCGTCGTTTTTTCCACTTTTGTGATAAATACCTTAATGCGGTCATGAGGCTTGTAGCTTTCATTTGGCATTTGCTCATTAACCGGCAGCAAAGCTTCTATTTTGCCCAAGGACACGTAGATAAACTTATTGTCCAGCCGCTGAACGATACCTGTCATAATATCTTCTTCACGGTCGATAAATTCAGAATAAATCACGCCGCGCTCAGCTTCCCGCACACGCTGTGTGACGACCTGCTTCGCTGTTTGAGCAGCTATGCGCCCGAAATCTTTAGGTGTTACTTCGATTTCAACGACATCGCCGACCATATATTCCGGATGGATGCCCTGCGCCTCTTCAATAGAGATCTCCAGTCTTTGGTCGTATACTTCGTCAACGACATCTTTTCTAGCAAAAACACGGATGGAGCCTGTTTCACGGTTTAAATCTACCCGTACATTTTGCGCTTGATTAAAATTCCGCTTATAAGCAGAAATTAACGCAGCTTCGATTGCTTCAATGATAATTTCTTTACTGATGCCTTTTTCTTTTTCAAGAATCGTGAGAGCATCTAATAATTCACTGCTCATTTAACGGTCTCCCCCCTTAAAGCATTTGTATTCATTAGAATGTAACAGCTAGTCTTGCATTAGCTATTTTGTCATACGGAATATTGATCCGTTTCTTTCTTGTTTTGATCGTGATCTCAACTGTCACTGTTTGTCCATCAAATTCAGCCAGTTCACCTTCAAACACTTTTGCGCCCTCAATAGGCTCATACGTCTTAATGTACACATTTTTTCCAAGTGATTTTTCAAAATCGGCTTTTTTCTTTAGCGGACGCTCAGCTCCTGGAGATGAGACTTCAAGAAAGTAATTTTGGCTGATTGGGTCTGCCTCATCAAGCTTTTCGCTTAAAGCTTCGCTTACTTTGGCACATTCCTCAATATCCACACCGTCATCGGAATCAATAAACACGCGAAGGAACCAGCTTTGACCCTCTTTGACAAATTCAATGTCGATGAGTTCCAGCTGAAGGCTGTCTACGATTGGCTGAGCCATCTCTTGAACGGTGTCAGTCACTTTTTTGCTCAATGTTCTTCCTCCTTGTGCTGTCGATCTCATATTCGTCTCGTCACTCTGCATAAAAACCCTGCTTCAAAAGAGCAGGGGTTAAAAGTAAACGATGAACATGTCGAGACAAAATTCTCCTGTTCAATACAAAAGAGCGGGTTTCCCCACTCTTTGCCTCGGTAATCGTTAGCATTTCCAATAAAACTATACCATAACCATATTTTTATTGCAAATGGATATGCGCTTACTTTCACCTAAGCAACGTGACAGAGGGTTTGATGTTACAATGTCACTTTTTGCGCTTATGTATACATAGAAGCAGAATTTCCAAAGAAACTCTGCTTTCCATGTTAAAACAGTGACAATTGGTTTTGATCAGGCAGTGATTCCAGACAGCCATGGCGATCTAAATACTCTAAAATCGTTTTGGACACTTTCCCTCTTTTTTGCAAATCTTCTTTAGAGAGGAATTCGCCTTCTTCACGAGCCTTTACAATATTCAGAGCTGCGTTCGTCCCTAGTCCTGGAATGGAGTTAAACGGCGGGATCAGGCTATTGCCGTCTATGATAAACTCAGCAGCGCTGGAGCGATATAAATCGACTTTTTGGAATGAATAGCCCCTCTCACACATTTCAAGCGATAGTTCTAACACAGTGAGAAGGTTTTTTTCCTTCGGTGAAGCATCAAGCCCTTTACCGTTAATGTCCTCCATTACGGATTTGATTGCTGTAGAGCCTTTAATCATCGTATCGATATCAAAGTCGTCTGCACGAACAGTAAAATAAGCCGCATAATACAATAGTGCGTGATGCACTTTAAAGTAAGCGATACGGACCGCCATTAATACATAAGCCGCGGCATGGGCTTTCGGGAACATGTATTTAATCTTTTTACAAGAATCAATATACCAGTCCGGGACATTGTTATTTTTCATTTCTTCTTCCCATTCAGGCGTTAATCCTTTTCCTTTACGCACAAATTCCATGATTTTAAAGGCAAGGGACGGCTCAAGGCCTTGATAGATTAAATAAACCATAATGTCATCACGGCAGCCGATCACTTCACTCAGCTCGCAGATATTATTGTGGATGAGTTCCTGCGCATTGCCGAGCCATACATCAGTTCCGTGAGACAAGCCTGAAATCTGAACGAGCTCGGAAAAAGTTGTCGGCTTTGTATCTTCAAGCATCTGCCGCACAAATCGGGTTCCGAATTCAGGGATTCCAAGAGTACCTGTTTTACAGCCAATCTGTTCTTCTGTAACACCGAGTGATTCGGTTCCCTGGAAGATCTTCATTACTTCAGGATCATCAGTTGGAATGGTTTTCGGATCAATTCCGCTTAAGTCTTGCAGCATCCGAATGACGGTCGGGTCATCGTGTCCGAGAATATCCAGCTTTAACAGGTTGTCATGGATGGAATGGAAATCAAAGTGCGTCGTTTTCCATTCTGAACCTGTGGCATCTGCCGGAAACTGAATTGGTGAAAAATCATAAATATCCATATAATCCGGAACTACGATAATACCCCCAGGGTGCTGTCCGGTCGTCCGTTTGACACCTGTACATCCCTGTACGAGCCGATCTACTTCGGCCCCGCGCATATGAAGATTATGGTCTCCGGCGTAGCCTTTTACATACCCGTAAGCTGTTTTTTCTGCAACGGTTCCTATCGTTCCCGCTCGATATACGTTGTCCTCTCCGAACAATACTTTTGTGTAATTGTGTGCTTGCGGCTGATATTCCCCTGAGAAGTTCAAATCAATATCAGGCACTTTGTCCCCTTTAAATCCTAAGAACGTTTCAAACGGAATATCATGGCCGTCTTTTTTCAGAGGCGTTCCGCAATGAGGACAGAGCTTGTCAGGCAGGTCAAAACCCGAACCGACAGACCCGTCATTAAAGAACTCAGAATGCTGGCACTCAGAGCATACATAATGCGGCGGCAGCGGGTTGACCTCAGTGATCTCAGTAAGCGTCGCAACCAATGAGGAGCCTACGGAACCACGGGAACCTACGAGATATCCGTCATCCAGTGAACGTTTTACAAGTTTGTGAGAGATCAAATAAATAACAGCGAAGCCGTGGCCAATGATACTCTTTAATTCTTTTTCAATCCGCGCTTCCACAATGTCAGGCAGCTCTTCTCCGTAAATGCTTTTAGCACGCTGATAGCTCATTTCTCTGATCTCTTCATCGGCGCCTTCGATTTTCGGTGTGTACAAATCGTCTTTAATCGGCTTGATGTCATCGATCATAGAAGCAACCTTTTGGGTATTGGCGACAACGATTTCCTTCGCTTTTTCGTCACCTAAGAATGAAAATGCTTCAAGCATTTCGTCTGTCGTTCTGAAATGCACTTTCGGCAGTTCATGCCTGTTCAGCGGATTAGCCCCGCCTTGGGAGGAAATTAAGATCTTCCTGTAGATTTTATCCTCATCATTCAAGTAATGAACATTTCCTGTAGCCACAACCGGTTTATTAAGCTTTTCACCCAGTTTCGTGATATTGGCAATAATTTCTTTCAGCGCTTTTTCATCGCGCACCAGTTCAAGCTCCAGCAAGTGACGGTATACTTCCGGCGGCTGAACCTCAAGATAATCGTAGAATGACGCGATATCTTCCACCTCTTCAGGCGATTTTTGCATCATGCCTTCAAAAACCTCTCCCCTGTCACAGGCTGAACCGATGAGAAGCCCTTCCCTGTATTTCTCAAGCTGAGATCTTGGGATACGAGGCACTCTGTAAAAATAATGAATATGAGATAGTGACACAAGCTTAAATAAATTTTTAAGCCCTGTGTTATTTACAGCAAGTAAGGTTGCGTGATAAGGCCTCGATCTTTGATAAGCGTTGGACTGCCCCATATTTTCATTCAGCTCATCATGATACTGAATGCCTTTTTCAGCTGCGTCCTTCAGCATTTTCAGGAGCAAATAAGCAGTCGCTTCCGTATCGTAGATCGCACGGTGATGCTGTGTGAGTTCGATATCAAACTTTTTACAAAGTGTGTTCAAACGGTGGTTCTTAAATTCAGGATAGAGAAAACGGCCAAGCTCAAGCGTATCAATAACTGGGTTTTTAGCTTTTTCGACTTCAAGAAGCCTTTTATAAGCTACGTTTAAGAATCCCATATCAAAACTCGCATTATGGGCGACAAGGATATCATCGCCGATCCATTCTCTGAAATCTCTTATGACATCTACGACATCTGGAGCGTCGCGAAGCATATCATCGGTGATGCCGGTCAGCTCTATGATTGTGGCTGAAAGCGGACGATGCGGGTTCGCAAACGCCTCAAATTTGTCAATAATTTCTCCGTCTTTTACTTTTACTGCAGCCAGCTCAATGATCGTATCGTATACAGCAGATAAGCCAGTCGTCTCGACGTCAAACACAACATATGTTTCTTCCTCAAGCAAACGATGTGCAGCATTATAAGCGATTGGCACGCCATCATCAACGAGGTTCGCTTCCATCCCGTAAATCATTTTAATTCCATGCTTTTTAGCGGCGGAATACGCATCAGGGAAGGATTGAACGACAGCATGGTCCGTCAAAGCGATGGCCTCATGACCCCATTTTTTCGCCTGTTCGACGAGTTTTCCGATACCCGTGACAGCATCCATTTGGCTCATTGGGGAATGCAAGTGCAATTCCACTCTTTTTTCTCCTTCAGGAGCCGAATCTTCACGGGTTTTCGCTTTCATTTCGTTCACGTCATTTGCGATCATAACGAGATCTCTGACAAAAGTGTCATTTTGAATGCTGCCGCGTGCTTTTACCCACATTCCTTTTTTCAGAGATTTCATCAGTGCCGCATCTTCTTTTTCACGTGCAAACATTTTGATTAAAATACTATTTGTGTAGTCTGTAATTTTGAAGATACACAACGTGCGCCCGCTTTTCAGCTCTCGGGTCTCCACATCAAACACGTAACCTTGGACCGTAATTCTCCGTTCTTCGTCCATAATGCTGTCAAGTGTCCGGATTTCTTCGTTATCTTTAATTTGATAACCGATAACAAGAGGACCGGATGGCATTTGGTCTTCATCACTTTCTTTATCTTTCTTCTCCATTTCAATCAGCGCCTGCATGGCTCGCTCTTGGTCTTCCGCAAGCTTTTGCTCCCGAAACTTTTGAACTTCTTGTTCGGATACAAAGATTTCGGCATCAAGCTGAAGGTCCGGGAAACCAAATTGGCGGTAGCCGTCTTGAATCATGGAACTATATTTGCTCTTAAGAGCAGCTGCCTCCGTGTCCGTTTTTGTTTTGACAATCAGCTTATTGCCCTTCAGTTTCGGTTTTTGCTGGTTTAATAGGCTGATAATCGGCGGTGAAATGCCTTGCAGCTCTTCAATGCAGCGTGACCAGTAGTCTTGTACAAGACTTTCACTGATCTCGGCATCTTGCACTTCGATTGAAGATGTCACTTTTGCTATGTGGGCAAACGATTGCGTCAGCCTCGTTGTTAATGTGTCATATATTTGAAAAGGCAGCAAAGATTTAAATTGAAAATGAAAATGCCAAGACTTTGAAGCTTTGTGTATCGCCAGCTTTTTAATCTCGCCATCTTCAAAATATGTCATGAAGGTATCATCTGTCATATTAATCTGCTGCAGAAGAATTTGAAACTGCCTTCTGTTGACTGATAACTGTTCCATTCAGACAGTATCCCTCCCTAAAAACATCATAAGTGAAGGTACCCCAGGCAATGAGGTACCTTCTATTATTTCTATTTTAACATGTTTTTTGATAAATCGTTATGGTGATTACTGCTTGCTGATAAATGCAGATAATTCGTCTACTGAAATCTCAGTTGACTCACCTGTTTTGCGGACTTTCACTTCGACAATTCCTTCGTCCGCACGTTTTCCGACTGTGATGCGGATTGGAAGGCCGATGAGATCTGAATCAGCGAATTTTACACCGGCGCGCTCAGCACGATCGTCATAAAGCACTTCATAGCCTCCCACTTTTAATTCAGCATACAGCTTTTCAGCAAGCTCTCTTTGCCCATCGTTTTTCACATTCAAAGCAAGAATGTGAAGATCGTACGGGGCAACGCTTTTTGGCCATATTAATCCTTTTTCATCGTGATGCTGTTCAGCAATAGCAGAAAGTGTTCTTGACACGCCGACTCCGTAACAGCCCATCAGCATTGGCTGTGCGCGCCCGTTTTCATCTAAATATGTCGCATTCATCGCTTCTGAATAGCGTGTTCCAAGCTTAAAGACTTGTCCGACTTCGATTCCTTCTGCAAAACGGATTGTGCCTTTGCCGTCTGGTGAAGGATCGCCTTCTTTAATAAAACGAAGATCAGCAAATTCTTTGATTTGCGCGTCACGGGTTACGTTGACATTTTGATAATGATGATCTCCTTCATTTGCACCGGCAACAGCATTGACCATTGCTTTCACTGCTTGATCTGCATATACTTCAACATCTTGATTGACACCGACAGGGCCGACAAAGCCAGGCTCTGTTCCGAGCTGCTGAATGACCTCTTCATGGGAAGCAAGCTCAACAACTTCTGCATGAAGCAAGTTTTTCACTTTAATATCGTTGACTTCATGGTCGCCTCTTACAAGCACTAAGACAAAACGGTCATCTGCTTTAAACAAGACTGACTTGATGCATGCGTCGGCGGACACCTGTAAAAACGCAGTCAGTTCTTCTATTGTTTTCACGTTAGGCGTGTGGACTTTCTCTAAAGCTTTAGGCTCCTCATCAGAAGGTGCTTCTTGATAAAGAACTTCAGCCATTTCGATATTAGCCGCATACTGTGATTCATCGGAATACGCAATTGTATCCTCTCCGATGGCAGAAAGCGCCATAAACTCGTGCGTATCCTTTCCTCCCATTGCGCCTGAATCTGCGATAACAGGTCTAACATTGATCCCGCAGCGGGCGAAAATATTAGAATAGGCCTCGTACATTTTTTGATACGTTTCATCCAGGCTCTCTTCAGATGCATGGAAAGAATACGCATCCTTCATAATAAATTCGCGGCCTCTTAACAGGCCGAAGCGAGGACGTTTTTCATCTCTGAACTTAGATTGAATTTGATAAAGGGTCAGAGGGAGACGCTTATAAGATTTAACCTCATCGCGTACAAGTGAAGTGATAACTTCTTCATGCGTTGCCCCTAAAGCAAATTCACGGCCATGACGGTCTTTTAGCCTCATCAGCTCAGGACCATACGTATACCATCTGCCTGATTCCTGCCATGTTTCAGCCTGCTGCAATGCGGGCATAAGCATTTCCACGGCATCAATTTTCTCCATTTCTTCACGAACAATCTGCTGAATGTTTTGAATCACTTTATATGCCAGAGGCATATAGCTGTATACCCCGCTCGTATTCTGTCTGATAAATCCTGCTCTCAGAAGAAGCTGATGACTTTTTGCTTCGGCATCAGCTGGAACTTCACGGAGCGTAGGAATAAGCGTCAAACTTTGTCTCATTTCTTCGCACCTCTGATTGATTTACTTTTCGTTTACAAGAACAGCCGCTGGATATCGTTCCATGTGACAACCAGCATAAGAAGCATTAGGAAAGCCACCCCGATAAACACAACAAAAGCTTCTTTTTCCCTGTTAATCGGTTTGCCCCGAATCGCTTCAATAAAGAGAAATAACAGTCTTCCACCGTCAAGTGCCGGAATCGGAAGCAGGTTGACAATCCCAAGGTTAATGCTTAAAAACGCAGCAAACTGGAATAAGTTCACTAACCCTGTTTTCGCCACCTGGTCTGTCATGTCATATATGCCGACAGGACCTGACAGCATGTCAAGTTTAAATTGGCCTGTTACTAATTTGCTTAAGTTGGTTAAAATGGCTTTAGTGACATCAACTGTTGATGTCGCGCCGTAAGCAACCGCTGAGAGAACGCCTTTTTCAGTCGGCGCATAGGAGCCGAAACGTCCGATCGTTTTTTTGTTCTCATCTTTTACTGCTTCCGGAGTCACTGAAATATGAAGCGTTTTGTTATCTCTTTTTACGGCAACATCCATTTCTTTTTCCGGATTTTCCTTTACAGCGGATACAATGTCCGTCCAAGACCTCATTTTCTCTCCGTTAATGCTTTGAATATAATCTCCTTCTTTTAGCCCAGCTTCGGCTGCCCGCCCATTGTCAGTCAGCTGTCCCAGCATAGGATCATTTGAAGGTACGCCTTGAATGAGCCCAAGCATCACTAATATGACGTAAGCTAAAATAAAGTTCATAATCGGCCCTGCAGCAATTGCTTTGATTCGCTGCCACACAGGTTTGGAACCAAATTGGCGATTATACGGCGCAATTTGCACTTCTTCTCCGTCTACAATGAAGAAGGATGTTTCGCTGACAGTAAAGTTGGAAAGTTCATCCTCTTTCCCCTGTTCATAGCCAGTGATCTTCATGTCATGCTCTAAATCAGCAGTTTCTACTTCAATGACTAGAGCATCCGGGTACTTTTCCTTTTGATTAATAATGACTTTCTCAACTTGATCATCTTTATTAAACAAAAGCCCTACCGTGTAACCGGGTTTTACCTCAATCATTTCCGGGTCTTCCCCGGCCATACGGACAAATCCGCCGACCGGTAGCAGCCTAATCGTATAAACCGTTTCATTTTTTTTGAAAGAAAAAATCTTTGGACCGAATCCGATCGCAAATTCACGGCAGAGAATTCCCGCTCTTTGGGCTAGCAATAAATGGCCCAGTTCATGGAAGAAAACGAGCGCTCCGAAAATAATGATAAACGCTATAACTGTATTCACGAACATACCACCTTATGTGAGTATTGAGTTGACGTATCCCCGGGTATCTTTGTCCACTTCTTGAATGTCCGCCAGGCTCGGTTTGTTCATTACCTGATGGCGGGATAGTGCCTTTTCGATACAGTCTTCAATAGCCAAAAACGGTATCTTGCCTGCTAAAAAGGCAGCGACAGCTATTTCATTCGCCGCATTTAGCACTGTCGGCATTGTTCCTCCTATTTTACCTGATTCAAAAGCAAATTGTAAGCAACGGAACCTGTCAAAATCAGCTTTCTCAAAATGAAGGCTGCCGATTTCCCATAATTCAAGACTTTTCGCATTCGGTAATGGCGACCGATCCGGATAAGTGAGGGCATATTGAATTGGAACCCTCATATCGGGAGTTCCAAGCTGTGCGATCACACTTCTGTCATGAAACTCAACCATTGAATGGATGATGCTCTCCTTATGTAAAATGACATCAATTTGTTCATATGGTATATCGAAAAGCCAATGTGCCTCGATCACCTCTAATCCCTTATTCATCATTGTAGCCGAATCGATCGTAATTTTTGCACCCATTGACCAATTTGGGTGTTTTAATGCGTCCTCAACTGTTACCGATTCGAGCTCCTCCCGCGTCTTGTCCCGAAAGCTTCCGCCGGAGGCCGTAATGATGAGGCGTTCAATATTTTTTGCCTGTTCGCCTTGGAGTGCTTGAAAAATCGCCGAATGCTCACTGTCGACAGGCAGCAGCGGAACATCATATTTCTTCGCATGTTCTTTAACTATATGCCCTGCAGTGACGAGAGTTTCCTTATTTGCAAGCGCAATTGTTTTTTTCTGTTCAATTGCCTTTAACGTCGGGACAAGACCGACGCTTCCGAGCAAAGCGTTGACAACAATGTCTACCTCTTCGTACACCGCTGCTTCTATCAATCCTTCTTCTCCCAGCCCAATTTGGCATTCATAAGAAAAAGATACTTGTTTTAATTTATGATATGTATCCAGATCACCGACAGAAACAAATTTCGGCTGAAAGGCCTCTATCATCGGAACAGCCTTCTCAATATTTCTGCCAAACGACATAGATACCAGCTGAAATTGATCTTGATGCGTACGCAATACATCGAGCGTCTGTTCGCCGATTGACCCTGTTGCTCCTAAAAGACAAATATTTTTCAAAGTGCCACTACTCCTATTCTTTTTGCTGCATGATCATTCTTATATTCATATTAGACTTTTTTATGAAAAAAGGGCAAGCAGAAAGTACAAGAAAGGCATGACAAACAAGAAACTGTCAAAACGGTCCAAGATACCGCCATGCCCTGGAAGAATACGCCCGGAATCCTTAACATCGTAATGTCTTTTCAAGGCGGATTCCACTAAATCTCCAAGCTGGCCGAAAATAGATAAAAACAGCGTAATCAACAGCAGATAGATATACGGGATCGGAAGGTGTACAACAAGTTGAAAAATCGTCGCAAGTACAAGCGAGATGACAATTCCGCCTGCGAATCCTTCCACTGTTTTATTCGGACTGATTTCAGGCCACAGTTTTCGCTTACCGAGCGCTTTTCCGACAAAATATGCACCGGAATCAGTAGACCAAATCACAATACAAGCATAGAAAATGTATATTAACCCATATTGGTCAAGATTTCTGATTTCTATAAAATAATGAAAACACATTCCGATATAAATTGCTGCAAGCGTAATAAACCCGACTTCATCAAACGTAAAGGTGTTTTTCACCAACACTGTGTAAGTCAGCAAAAGCAGTACCGCGAACAAAGCGATTTCCATTTTTGAAATACCATCCGCCTCAAAAAACGAGTACTGGCTTGGCAATAAGAACACCCATAATAAGAAAAGACCGATCAAACCCGGCAGTGAAACCATCCTCAGCTTTTTCATCCGTAAAAGTTCAAAAAACGCTACACTGCCCATTACATAAACTAATATGGTGAACGGCAATTTCCCGACAATAACCAAAAATAAAAATACAATTGCTGCCAGAACACCTGTCAAAATTCTTTGTTTCATGTCCACCATCCTCTAAATTCCGCCAAACCTCCGGCCCCTTTGCTGATACTCTCCTAACGCCTTTAAGAAGTGATCTTCCTTAAAGTCAGGCCACAGGACGTCAGTAAACACAAATTCGCTGTAGGCAACCTGCCATAGCATAAAATTGCTCAGCCTAATCTCGCCGCTCGTCCGAATTAAAAGTTCAGGATCCTGCAAAGATTCAGTCATTAAGTAATTAGCAAAAAGTGATTCATCAATATCTTCAATATGCAAAGACCCGTCCTTCACTTTTTCCGCAAGCGTTTTTGCAGCAGTGACAATTTCGGTACGACCACCATAATTGAGAGCAAAATTAAGGATCATTCCATCATTTTGCGCTGTATCCTGTACAGCCTTTTCAATCGCACGTAATGTGTGCGCCGGCAAAGCCGTTTCATCCCCTATAATCCGGACCTGTACATTTTCCTCAACAAGCTCTGGGAGATACGTATTTAAAAATTCTTCAGGAAGCTTCATTAAAAAATCGACTTCTATTTTCGGCCTCTTCCAGTTTTCCGTTGAAAATGCATACAACGTCAGTACTTTGACACCAAGTTCGTTCGCAAGCTTCGTTGTCCTTTTTACCACCTTCATCCCTTCATGGTGACCTGCAATTCGGGGAAGAGAGCGTTTTTTAGCCCAACGGCCATTTCCATCCATGATAATGGCAATGTGTTCGGGAATTTCTCCCTTAAGTATGTCTTCTTTTGTATAATGTTCTAAGTTGGAAGCCGCAGTTTGCTGATTCTTCCAATTTTTGAGTATGTTGAGCATGAGATTCCTCCGTCACCCAAAAAGGTTGCATTCCCTGCTGATAACCGATGTAATCAACAGTATTAACAAAAAAACCCCCTGTAAACATGAGAGGGTCTTTTCACTATTATCTATTGTACATAGTTTTTCATTAAACTTCCATGATTTCTTTTTCTTTGTCTTTTGTGACACTGTCAATTTTTGACACATATTCATCTGTCAGTTTTTGAACGTCTTCAGTGGAAGCACGCAGTTCATCTTCAGTAATGTCTCCGTTTTTCTCAAGCTTTTTGAGATCATCGTTAGCATCACGGCGAACGTTACGGACAGCTACTTTCGCCTCTTCAGCATATTTTTTTACAACTTTCACTAATTCCTTACGTCTTTCTTCTGTTAATGCAGGAATCGCAATTCGAATCATATTCCCGTCACTTGTCGGCGTTACGCCTAAGTCAGCTTTTAAAATCGCTTTTTCAATATCACCGATAGCTGTTTTGTCATAAGGCGTTACCACAAGCATACGAGCTTCAGGCACGTTAATTGAAGACAGCTGATTTAAAGGTGTCTGTGCTCCGTAATATTCTACCGTTACTTTATCTAGCAAAGATGGATTGGCACGGCCTGCACGTACAGCAGCCAATTCGCGCTGATAAGCAGCAATTGCTTTTTCCATTTTTTCTTTAGTTTGAGTTAAGACTTCTTTTGACACGTTATTTCCCCCTCACGATCGTTCCGATTGATTCACCGATAACGGCACGTTTGATATTTCCTTCTTCCATAATAGAAAAGACGATAAGCGGAATGTCATTATCCATGCATAAAGATGATGCTGTAGAATCCATGACTTCCAGGCCGTCTTTTAGAACGTCAAGATAAGAAAGTGATTCATATTTAACAGCTGTTTCATCTTTTCTAGGATCCGCATTATACACACCGTCAACATTATTTTTAGCCATTAAAATAACGTCTGCTTCAATTTCAGCAGCCCGCAGTGCAGCTGTCGTATCAGTTGAGAAATATGGGTTTCCTGTACCCGCAGCGAAAATAACGACACGTTTTTTCTCTAAGTGGCGTATCGCTTTTCTTCTTATGTACGGTTCAGCAACTTGTCTCATTTCAATGGATGTTTGCACTCTGGACTGGATTCCGAGTGTTTCCAAGCTGTCTTGAAGAGCAAGCGAATTCATAACTGTCGCCAGCATTCCCATATAATCAGCAGTTGCACGGTCCATACCCAGGTCACTTCCTGTTTTTCCGCGCCATAAGTTGCCGCCGCCTACTACAACAGCCACTTCGACTTCAAGCTCAGCGATTTCTTTCACTTGCTTTGCAATGGATTGAATGACAGTTGGGTTAATTCCGTTACCCTGTTCTCCTGCCAATGCTTCTCCGCTAAGCTTTAATACGATACGTTTGTATTTTGGTTTTTCCATGATAACCTCCAAGTGTAAACATTGCCGTTTTCTATTATGCAAGAGAAAAAAAGGTTTGTAAATATAGTTTTAAAAATAGGGAACACAATTGTGTCCCCTATACTGCCTGAAAAGACGCGACTTGGCCGCGAAATCTTTTCGCCATTATTTTTTCACTTGGTTCATTACTTCTTCAGCAAAGTTTTCTTGACGTTTTTCGATGCCTTCTCCAACTTCATAGCGGACATAAGTTTGAACAGTTGCATTTTTCGCTGCGACAACTTGTTTCACTTTTTCATCTGGGTTTTTAACGAACGCTTGATCTAAAAGACAAATTTCTTCGAAGAATTTGTTCAGACGGCCTTCAACCATTTTCGCTACGATGTTTTCAGGTTTGCCTTCTTGAAGGGCTTGCTGAGTTAGGATTTGCCGCTCATGATTTCTTTCTTCTTCAGATACTTGATCGCGAGAAATGTAACGAGGGTTAACCGCAGCAACGTGCATAGCGATATCTTTCGCAATTTCTTCGTCAGTTGTACCGTTCAGAACAGTTAATACACCGATGCGGCCGCCCATGTGAAGGTAAGCACCGAATGCAGAGCTGTCGTCTTTTGTAAGAACTGTAAAGCGGCGAAGAGTGATTTTCTCACCGATTTTAGCAACTGCGCTTGTGATGTACTCTTCAACAGTAGCACCATTTTCCATTTTTTGACCCATTGCTTCTTCAACATTTGCTGGAGCATTTGTAAGAAGGTGGTCAGCTAACGTGTTAAGAAGCTCTTTGAAGCCTTCGTTTTTCGCAACGAAGTCAGTTTCGGAGTTTACTTCTAGGATAACACCTTTGTTGCCGTCAGTTTTAATAATAGTAGAACCTTCCGCTGCGATACGGTCAGCTTTTTTCGCCGCTTTCGCAATTCCTTTTTCTCTTAAAAGGTCAATTGCTTTGTCCATATTTCCGTCAGTTTCAGTTAACGCTTTTTTACAATCCATCATGCCCGCGCCAGTTTTTTCGCGCAGTTCTTTTACTTGCTGTGCAGTAATTGCCATTTGTATTCCTCCTTATATGTTTAAACAAGAGTATGTATATTACACATTTTTCTTGAAAAAAGGTGATAAAAGGCAGTCCCTCTTATCACCTTTTAAATAGGTTACGCAGTTGTTGTTTCAGTTTCTGGTGCAGTTTCTTCAGCAACTTCCGCTTCTTCTTCGCCTTGCTTCGCTTCTAAGATTGCATCTGCCATTTTAGAAGTTAGAAGTTTAACAGCGCGGATAGCGTCATCGTTCGCTGGGATTACAACATCGATCTCATCAGGATCACAGTTAGTATCAACGATACCGATGATAGGGATGTTTAATTTACGAGCTTCCGCAACAGCGATACGCTCTTTGCGAGGATCGATGATGAATAATGCATCAGGAAGATCCTTCATATCTTTAATTCCGCCTAGGAATTTTTCAAGACGCTCTAATTCTTTTTTCAATTGAACGACTTCTTTTTTAGGAAGTACTTCAAACGTACCGTTTTCTTGCATTTTTTCAATGTCTTTAAGACGTTTAATACGTTTTTGGATTGTTTCAAAGTTTGTTAATGTACCGCCCAACCAGCGTTGGTTGACATAGTACATGCCAGAGCGCTGAGCTTCTTCTTTAACAGAATCTTGAGCTTGTTTTTTTGTTCCGACGAAAAGGATTTTTCCGCCTTCAGCAGCAAGATTTTTAGTGAAGTTGTAAGCTTCCTCTACTTTTTTGACTGTTTTTTGAAGGTCAATGATATAGATTCCGTTACGCTCCGTGAAAATGTAACGCTTCATTTTTGGGTTCCAACGGCGTGTTTGGTGACCGAAGTGAACACCAGCTTCAAGCAATTGCTTCATAGAAATGACTGACATGTTATTTCCTCCTAATATAATGGTTTTTTTCCTCCGCTTAGGTCATTTTTGTGCAGAACTGCCGCCTGCAGCACCCTCTGCATAAATCGTTAAGCGTGTGTATTTAACACCAAGACATAATATAACACAGCTTTATCCGACAATCAAGAATCCTTTACACCTTTGGAGCGAAATTTTAAAAATAGCTCAATTTCTGTCTTTCCGCTCTTCAGTTTCTGAGCGATTTGACTGGCTGAATACCCCTGCTCATATAAATCTATGACCTGGTCTTCAAAAGTTTGGGCATCGCTGTTTACGCTCTCTTCCTGACGCTCAACCTCAGTAATCAGGCCTTCAATATGTTCAGGAAGATTCTCTTCTTCTTGAACTATATTCCGCTCTGAATATGTTTTAGCGTCCTGAAGGTCTGGCGTTTGGGCTTCTCCATCGGCTTGGCTTGGAAGTGAATCGGTATTTTCTATCAGTTTCTCATTTTCTTCTTTTAATTCAAGAAGAAATGCCGCCAAGGTGTTTTCTGTTTCTTCAAGTATCTTCTTTTGTTGTTTTTCTGTTTCTTTCACAGCCGCGAGCCTTGTATATAGGATCATGACAGCGTACAGAAGAACGCCGTGGAGCGCAAAGCTTAAAAGCCATAATAGTGTTGACATGTTTTTCACTCGCTAACCATGAAATTCTTTATTGAATCACTTTTTCAAGCAAATTCTTTAATTTAAATAGTGCCTTTGAATGGATTTGTGATATGCGGGACGTAGAAAGATTTAATACTTGTCCGATTTCTGTCAATGTCAACTCCTCTTTGTAGAACAAACTGACGACCAGCTGTTCTTTTTCAGAGAGTTCGTGAATTTTTTCTGCAAGCTGCGCAATCAGTTCATCCTTCATAATCTTTTCCTCAGGCGGAACATTTTTGTCATCTCTGATCATGACCTGAATGTTTTCACCATCATCTTGATCATGGAGCTTTTCATCAATTGACAGCAGATTGGCAAAAAAGCCTTCATTCATTGTTGACACTACATCCTGTACCGTCATTCCGAGTTCCTCTGCAATTTCTGCGGGCGTTACGTTCCGAAGATAGCGCTGTTCAAGCTTTTCAATTGTCGCTTCAACCTTCTTTGTTTTTTCACGTGAGGTTCTGGGCAGCCAATCTTCTTTGCGAAGCCCGTCTATGATTGCACCGCGAATTCTAAACGAGGCGTAGGTATCAAATTTTAAGTCCCGGCTGGGGTCAAATTTTTCAAGGGCATCATATAAACCAAGCATACCAAGGCTCATTAGATCGTCTTTATGCACTGATTTCGGCAGTCCGACAGAAATTCTGCCTACATGATATGTGACAAGCGGCATGTAACGGCGCATTAAATCGTCACCGGCTTTAGGATCTTTCCACTCTTTCCAGCGCGTCCAAAGCACCTGATCTTCATAATTCAAGGATTGCATCGTTATCCCCCTAATACCTTTATTAAATCGTTTTTTCACCTTGTTTAACAGTTCGAATATGCAGCATGCAGGACTTCGGTTCAAATTCTATCGTCCGGCCGCTTGAGCCGCCCGTATCTTCACTAATGATAGGAATTTTATATAAAGACAGCTGTTCCTTTATCGCTAATACATTTCTCGGTCCGATCTTCATCAAATCATTTGTTGATTTAAATTTAAACATTTCCGATCCGCCGGCTAGCTTTGCTTTTAATGCAAATTTCCTGCACCCCGCTTCTACCAGCATATCAATTGTGGTCTTCACGGCAGTATCAGCGTACTTGGCCCGGTTGAGTTCGGCAGTTTTCGATAATGTTGAATCCGGCAGCATGACGTGAACAAGCCCTGCTGTTTGCTTTTCTTTATCATAAAGCACCAGCCCCACACATGACCCCAAGCCAGAGGTCCTGATGGTCTCCGGGAAGCGGGCGATCTTCACATCAGCAATTCCAACCTTTACAACAACAGCCTCAGTTGTACTCATAATGATGCACCCAAGGCGACAAAGAGCTTTTCAAATGAATCATAGTCCGGCAGCATAAACATATGCGCTTTCAGCTCCTGCTGATGGCTTTGGTCAAAAATTGACGTGTCGACAACAATAGCGTGTTCTCCAACCTGACTGAGCTCCATCAGCCCTTCGCTGATCACAGCGCCGAACATGTCCAATGAAACTTCAGGTACGCTTGGGTAAAGCTGGAGTTTCGTCAAATCCGCCAAGGCTGTTAAATATGACCCTGCTAAAATATTGCCCAGTTCATGCAAAGCGGATGAGCTCATTTGATCTTCACCTAAATCCTCTATATCAAATTCGGGGTTTCCAATCAGCTCTCTGATAAACTGCTCCGCCTGATAAAAAGGCATTATAAAGAACATTGAACCCGTTAAATCGCCTTCCATCCTTAAGAAGATGCTGGCAACCGGGGTATCGGCGCCGCCGAAAAAATCGACAAGTTCATCGAAAGACAGCAGCTTTGCAAACGGGACTTCCATATCTATCTTTCTATTTAACAGCTGGGCCATTGCAGAGGCGGAGTGGCCGGCGCCAATATTGCCGACTTCCCGCAAAATGTCCATCTGCTCTTCTTTGATTCCATTAAAAATACTCATGTCATAACCCCTTTAAGATTAAGCTTGATCGGGCACAGCGGACTGAGATGATTCTTTATCCAAAACCGCGTTCGCATCAATAATATTTAAGAGTCTGTTCTCTTGTTTCACAATCTGTTCGATTGCCACACCCGTATCTTTCTGGACGCTTTCTGGAGCAGATTCTATTTCATTTTCGTGTACGGTAATCACATCATTAGCTTCATCTACAATCCAGCCAACTTCAATATCACGATAAGCAATAATGATAATTCGTGTTTCATCTGTAATTTGATATTCTGGCAAATTCAGGCGCTTTCTAAAATCAATAACCGGAGTCACCACCCCGCGCAAATTGATTACCCCGCAAATATATGGTTCGACGCCAGGCACTCTCGTCGGCTTTTGCCATTTTTCAATTGATTTCACCTCAGTGACGGAAATGGCATATTCTTTGCCATTTACCACAAAAACAATCATTTTTTCGCCTGTTTTAATTTCTGCAGTCATGTGAGACACCTCCTCGAATGGTTAAATAATCAGTGCATTACAATCAATAATGAGCGCTACTTCTCCATCTCCTAAAATAGTAGCTCCGGAAATTGCAAAGACGTTTGTTAAATAATCTCCGAGTGATTTCAGCACAACTTCCTGCTGACCAATAAAGGAGTCCACTACAAATGCAGTAGGTTTGTCGCCTTTTTTCACGACAATAATATGGAGCTGTTCCGCATCTTGTCTTGTATCATCTATTTTAAACTCTTCTTTTAAATAAACGACAGGGACAATGTGCCCTCTAAAATCAATCACTTCACGGTCATGTGTTTGTAAAATGTCTTTTCTGTTAATAACTGCTGTTTCAATGATTGAAGAAATCGGAATGGCAAATGTCTCTTCTTCCAATTTGACCAGCAGAACTGAAATAATGGACAATGTAAGCGGAAGCTGAATGCTGAATAGAGAGCCTTGGCCTTCTGCAGATTTCACACTTACTGAACCGCCAAGAGATTCCAGTTTATTTTTCACAACGTCAAGTCCGACGCCGCGGCCGGAAATGTCAGAAATTTGATCAGCAGTTGAGAACCCTGGAGCGAAGATCAATTCGTAAATTTGGTTATCTTCTAAAGTTTCAGCTTCTTTTTCCGTAACGACGCCGCGCTCAAGCGCTTTTTCAAGAATTTTTTTGCGATTAAGGCCTGCGCCGTCGTCCTCTACTTCGATAAAGACATGGTTGCCGCTGTGATAAGCTTTTAGCACAACTTTTCCTGATTCCGGTTTCCCCTTTTGCAAACGCGTTTCCGGAGACTCGATACCGTGATCAATACTGTTTCTGATCAAGTGAACGAGAGGATCTCCGATTTCATCAATTACTGTTCGATCAAGTTCAGTTTCTGCACCAATGATCGAGAGTTCTATTTTTTTATTCAGCTCTTTTTGAAGCTGGCGAATCATTCTCGGGAACCGGTTAAAAACAGTTTCAACCGGAACCATTCTCATATTGAGAATAATTGACTGCAAATCTCCGGAAATTCTGGTCATTCGTTCAACCGTTTCAGTCAGTTCATTGTGCTCAAGCTCTTTTGCAATCTGTTCTAGACGCCCGCGGTCAATGACAAGCTCTTCAAATAAGTTCATTAAAGAATCCAGTCTGTCAATGTTGACACGGATTGTTTTAGATCCCCCAGCGGTATGCTTCGCCTGATCGTCATTTTTGGCAGGCTGTTTTTGTTTTTCCTGCTTTACCGGTACAGGCGCTTGTGATTCCGCCGGCTTAGATTCTCCCGGCTTTTCAGCTGATGTTAAAGGAGCCCCTTGAATGACTTCGACATGCTCAATTTCTGAAACTCCATTGATTAATTGTTCAATTTCTTCAGATGATTGATGTGTTAAGAAGCAAACTTGAAAGTCAGTGCCGAAATCTTCTGTTTCAAGCACTTCCGCACTTGGGATTGTTTTAGCCACTTCTCCGACTTCATTAAGTTTTTCAAACACCATATATACCCGAACTGCTTTTAACATACAGTTTTCGTTCAGAGAAATCTTGATTTCATATCGTTTGAAACCTTGCTCCTCCGCTTCTTGTATGACAGTCCGTTCAAATTCGTCATATCCCCAATCAACTGCTGAACTCTGTTCTTCTGCAGGCTCCGCAGAGGCAGCTGTTTCAGCATGCGCACCATTCACATCAAGCTTGGCGCTCACTTCTGAAATATCTCTTTTACCGTCTCCGCCGTCAATAATAGATTGGACCATAGCTTCTAGGTGGTCCAGAGCTTCAAACAAAATGTCAAGCCAATCTGCGGTAACTGCCATGTCTCCATTTCGGAATGCATCCAGCACGTTTTCAAGCAGGTGGGTTAGATGTGCTAAATCTGTATAGCCCATCGTTGCGCTCATTCCTTTTAATGTATGGGCAGCCCTGAATATATCATGAACGAGCTGAAGGTCAGCCGGGTCTTTCTCTAAAAGGAGAAGCTTTTCATTACATGTTTGTAAATGTTCTTTACTCTCATCAATAAAGACATCTAAATACTGATTCATATCCATTTGAATCACACCCTCTCTTTTTTCACACAGCTTGTGATGGATGCTGCGATATCTTCCACATGTTTAATCTCATGAATGAGACCCGCTTTAACAGCAGCTTTTGGCATTCCATATACGACACAAGATTCCTCAGACTCCGCAATGGTTTTCACATTGCCGGCTGTAAGCATGTCTTTAAGGCCGGCAGTGCCGTCACTGCCCATCCCGGTCATGATAACCGCTATTTTTTCATAGTCTGCAAGCTTACCAACAGAACGGAATAAATAATCGGCTGATGGTTTATGCCGGCTTGGCGTGTCGAGATTATCAAGAACGATCTGGAGCCCTCCGCTATTTTTGATAACGGATATGTTTTTTCCGCCCGGCGCTATGTACACACAGCCGTTGAGAGCCGCTTCACCATCTTTTGCTTCTTTTACTTGAATATCAGATAAATGATTCAGACGCTCGGCCAAAGAAGCAGTAAAACCTTCAGGCATGTGCTGAACAACAACCACTGGTGCATTCAACCCCTTCGGGAGCTTCGGTATCACCTTTTGTAACGCTCTCGGACCGCCTGTTGATGTACCGATACATACAATTTGTCCGCCTGTGCTTGTCCTCGGCTTGCTTACATCAGGCTTTACAGGACGTACGATAGGCTCAGGACTCGCTGCCTGCGAAACTGAGTGTTTTCCCTGACCGGAAAGTCCAGCCGCGAGGACACGCTCAACTAATTGTTCTTTAATTTTATACAGATCCAGAGAGATAGAACCTGATGGCTTTGTGATAAAGTCAAAGGCACCGATCTCCAAACAATTAATTGTGCACGCTTTTCCTTTCTCAGTCTGACTTGACACCATGATGACCGGCAAGTTATAAATTTCAATAATTTTGCGCAGTGTGTCTGTCCCATTCATGACCGGCATTTCCACATCAAGCGTAATAACATCCGGCTTTAGTAACTCGATCTTCTTAAGCGCTTCTTCTCCGTTTCTCGCAGTTCCGATTACTTCAATCTGCTTTTCCTCGGTTAGAAAATCACTTATCATTTTTCTCATGAAAGCTGAATCATCAACTACAAGCACACGAATCAAATTAAGCCCTCCTCATTAAAAAAGAAGATAATTTCTCAATAAATGTCTGTTTGCCTTCTTTGTGTCTGGTTTCTTCTCTTTCAAACAAGGCGTCCGCTAAAAGACGGACTGACCGGCTGGCTTTCGCCTGAGGACTTTTTATAAAAAAAGGAACCTGTTCGACAACCGCTTTGCTTACGATCGCATCATCAGAAATGGAACCCGCAAACTGAATCTGAACATCTAAAAACATATGAATCGTGCGGGAAAGGCGTGTAAAAGCGTCCAGCCCTTCCTTTTGATCTCGGCACCGATTGACAGCCACCTTCATTGAAAGCTTATTTCCTGTCAAAACCAAGTGCTTGACAGCACTGTACGCGTCCATGATGGCCGTCGGTTCAGGTGTTGTTATGATCAAAATATCTTCCGCTGATAAAATAAAGGGCAGCTGATCTTTTGATAAGCCCGCTCCCATGTCAAACAAGACATAATCGAACTGGCTTAACGCGTGAGAAAGCTCATTGGCAAAAAACGCCCATTTTCTCTGATCCAGCTGAAAAATCACATCCAGACCGGTTCCCCCAGATATATACCGCAAACCCATTGGGCCAGTGGATAATGACTGCAGCAAAGGCTTGCGATCGGTTAATATATCGATAATTGTGGCGGATGATGAGTTTCCCATTAATATATCAATGTTCCCCATGCCGATATCAAGATCGATGAGCAATACCTTCTTACCTTTATCCTGAAGCGCAAGAGCCATGTTTAAGGTAATATTGGACTTTCCGACACCGCCCTTGCCGCTGATGACAGCAAGTGTTTTCGCTTTTTGTGAATGAACCATTGGCAGAACACGCTGACGCTTTTCCATTTTCGCCCGTAAAGTTGCTGCTTGGTCAAATCTGTTCATCTGCACAGCATCCTTACAAAATCAAGAGTTGATACAGTCTGTATATCCTCTGGCACATTCTGGCCGTTTGTCATAAATCCGACACCTATCTTGGTTTCTGAAAGTATATTAAATACAGAACCTAAGGAAGCAGTTTCATCAATTTTCGTAAAAATAAACTGATTGACAGGGACAGATGAAAACCGTTTGACCATATGCTTCATATCCTCATATTTCGCAGTCGCGGATAAAACAAGAAACGACTGAATACCGCTCTCAAAAGGGATTGTCTCTTTCAATTCATCAATGTACTGCTGCTCCTTGAAGTTTCTTCCGGCTGTATCAATAAACACATGATCATACTCACTGAATAACTCTTTCGCCTTCTGGAATTCTTCTTTTGTATAACAAACTTCCAGAGGAGCCTGCAGCAGTTCGGCATATGTTTTCAACTGTTCAACGGCTGCAATCCGATACGTATCTGTTGTAATAAAAGCGATTTTTTTCTGTTTTTCAAGCATAGATATAGCTGCGAGCTTTGCCAGTGTTGTCGTTTTACCTGCGCCCGTTGAACCAAACAGCACGATATACTTTGAATGAATAGGCTCCTGCCACTTGTCTGATCCAGGCAATGCATCGCATAGTATATCCTCGAGTTTACCGATCACGTTATCTTCCGTCAGACCGCCTGCTTCCACAGAGCAGCGAAGCAATTTTTTCAGCACGCTCGTCTTCACTGACTCTTTAATCCCGCTTTCTTGCAAAAGCTTTTCCGCTTTTCGCAGCGGTTCAGGAAGTACAGATTGATACGCTGAAAAATCACCAGGCTCATGCGGCGACGGAAATTGAGGGAGATATGTCCTCTCCTCTATTTTCGGACTGCTGACCGGAGTTTTTAATGTTTGTTGCGGCTCAATTTCCTTCTGAGGCGTTTTTTTATTAGGAAAGTCCTGATCCAATACAGCAATGACTTCAACAGCAGGCTTGTTGATGAGTCCAAACCACTTTTGCTTTTTAATCTTTTTCGAATTTAAGATGACGGCATCATTACCTAACTCTTTTCTGATAAGAAGTGCCGCTTCTTGCATTGAAGCAGCAGTAAATTTTTTTATTTTCATTAAATATCCACCACTCCAATGCTTTGTACCTCAACATTCGCCTCAAGTTCGTTATATGAGAGGACCGGAAGATCAGGGAAGTATCGTTCCAGAAGCTGTTTTACATACATTCTGACAGGGGGCGAGCAAAGAAGAATCGCTGTTTCCTGACGTAATGAGAGCTGTTCGGCTTCTTTAGCGACAGAGCGCACAATACTTTCTGAAATATCTGGTTCAAGCGACAAATAATTTCCGTGTTCCGTTTGCTGTACACCGTCAGCTATCGCCTTTTCTACACGGCCCGAACAAGTAACAACCTTTAACACTTCATTTTCTTTTGCAAACTGGGCTGTAATTTGTTTGGCCAGCGCCTGTCTTGTATACTCTGTCAAAAGATCGGAATCTGTTGTTAACTTTCCATAATCAGCAAGCGTTTCAAAAATCGTTACTAAGTTTCGGATTGAAACTTTTTCTTTTAAAAGCTTAGCCAGCACCTTCTGAATATCACCGACAGACAACGGATTAGGCGTAACCTCTTCAACAAGAACGGGATACGTTTCTTTCAAGTGATCGATCAGCTGTTTCGTCTCCTGTCTCCCGATCAGTTCGTGGGCATACTGCTTAATCTTCTCCGTAATATGGGTGGAAACGACTGAAGCAGGATCAACCACTGTATAACCAAGCATGTCAGCTTCATCTTTTACCGATTCAGCAATCCATTTGGCCGGAAGTCCGAATGACGGTTCAACTGTTTCAATCCCTTCAATGAGATCATCTTCAGGCGTAGGCGACATCGCTAAATAATGATCAAGCAACAGCTCGCCTTTTGCTACTTCGTTCCCTTTAATTTTTAATCGGTATTCATTAGGCTGCAATGCTATATTGTCTCTGATACGCACAACAGGAATGACAAGGCCGAGTTCCAGGGCCAATTGACGGCGAATCATTACAATTCTGTCTAATAAATCACCGCCTTGATTGGCATCAGCAAGCGGAATCAAACCATATCCAAACTCAAATTCTATCGGATCGATGTGCAGAAGCTGCACAACGCTTTCAGGACTTTTAAGGTCGTCGACCTCAGCCTCTTCCTCGAGAATCTCATCCACTTCTTCTTTTTCCTTACCTGATTTAGATAGCATATATGCGCCGAAAGCAAGCAGCCCTGCAAGCGGGCCCGTCAGAAAAATGCCAATCGGAGTGAAAATACCAAGAAGCAAAATCGTAGATGCTGCGACGTATAAAAGCTTTGGATAAGCAAAAAGCTGACCTGTAATGTCATGCCCTAAGTTTCCTTCAGAGGCAGCTCTTGTCACGACAATACCCGTGGCTGTAGAAATTAACAGGGCCGGTATTTGCGAAACAATTCCATCTCCTACGGTCAGCATCGTAAATTTTGAAGCTGCCTCTTGAATGGACATGTCCTGCTGAAGCATTCCGATTACGATACCGAAAATAATATTGATCATGACAATGATGATTCCGGCAATCGCGTCACCTTTTACAAATTTACTGGCACCGTCCATCGCTCCATAAAAGTCAGCCTCTCTTGCCACTTTTTCGCGGCGGTGCTTCGCTTCCTGTTCGGTAATCATCCCTGCGTTTAAATCAGCATCAATACTCATTTGCTTCCCCGGCATTGCGTCCAGCGTAAATCTTGCTGCAACCTCGGAAACACGTTCAGAACCTTTCGTAATGACGATAAACTGAATAATAATCAGGATGATAAATACAACAAGTCCAACTAATACATTTCCGCCGACAACGAAATTTCCGAACGTCTCGACGACTTTTCCGCCTTCACCATGTGAAAGAATTGAACGGGTCGTTGAGACGTTCAAGCCCAAACGAAATAGGGTTAAAAGCAGCAACAGTGACGGGAAAATTGAAAACTGCAGCGCTTCCTGCATATTCATTGTGGTGAGAAGCACGATCAACGCAAGAGAAATATTAATAATGATCAAAATACTTAACAGCCATGGAGGAAATGGAATCACCAGCATCGCCACAATGAGGACAACACTTATTAAAACGGATAAATCTCTTGTTGACATGCTGTTTTTTCTCTCCTTTTAAATCGAAAAATTCAATATACTTTTTGTTTTGTTTTATATACGTAAGCCAGAATTTCAGCCAAGACTTTAAAAAATTCTTCCGGCACAGCCTGATCAATTTCTACCTGATCATATAACGCACGGGCAAGCGGCCTGTTTTCGACCATCGTGACATCATGCTCTTTCGCAATTTTCCTGATTTTTAACGCGAGGTGGTCAACACCTTTTGCAACAATATAAGGAGCGTCCATTTTTTCTTCGTCATACTTCAGGGCGATCGCATAGTGAGTCGGGTTTGTGATAATGACATCTGCTTTTGGAACTTCCTGCATCATCCGCCTCATTGCCATTTCTCGCTGCCTTTGTTTAATTTTAGACTTGATAATCGGGTCTCCTTCAGACTTTTTGTACTCATCTTTTATATCCTGCTTTGACATTTTGATGTTTTTCTCATGGTCAAACTTTTGATATAAATAATCGAGACCAGCAAGAATCAACAAAGCCCCTGCACCGCTCAGCCCCATCCACAGGGTGAGTTTTGAAACAAAAGAAAGTGCTTCTTCGGGTGTCAGAAGCGGGAGCCGGAGAATTTCTCCATAATGCAGCCAAAGTACAGCGAAAGCAGCAAAACCGACTACAGTGATTTTCAAAATGGATTTAAGCAGTTCTACTATGGCCCGCATGCTGTAAATTCGTTTAAAGCCTTTAATCGGGTCCAGTTTTTCAAGCTTAGGCTTTATGACCTCTGTAGAAAATAAGAAGCCCACCTGCATATAGTTGCTGGCGACCCCTGCGACAAGAGCGACAAGCATAATAGGCGCAAGCACAAAGGCCGTATCTTTTAATAAGCTGATAAACAGCATATGCACATTCGATTCTGAGAGCTTCATTAAGAGCGACTTGGTATAAAATGTTTCTATAAATGACAGTAGCCTGTCCCTCATAAAAGGCCCAATCGCAATGAATGAAAGGAATATCACTATTAAAGAAACGGCAGTATTGACATCAGCACTTTTGGCAACCTGTCCTTTTTTTCGCGTATCCTGCCGTTTTTTTGGAGTGGCTTTCTCTGTTTTCTCTCCCGCAAAAAACTGCAGGTCAACTCTAAGCTTCATTAAGAAACACCGACCAATGCTAAAAGATTCCGCATCGTTTCAATCGTTAAACTGAAGACATTCCTCACAACGACGAAGATAACAGACATACACACAATAAGCATGATAAAACTGACAGCGATCTTTAAAGGCAGACCGACCACAAATACATTTAATTGCGGAACAGTTCGAGCAACAATGCCCAATGCTAAGTCAACCAGAAACAAACTGGCCACAACAGGCGCTGACATTTGAAAAGCGATAATAAACATCGCATTAAAGCTTTTGGCGATAAAATAAGCAAACTTCTCATCGCCGAAATTCAGAAATGCCTGATCAATTGAAATATACTGAAAGCTGTAGTAAATACCGTCGAGCAGCAAATGATGGGCGTTGACACTGAGCATAAACAAAAGTGCCATCGTATAGATAAACTGGCCGATTAGCGGACTTTGTGCCCCGGTTTGCGGATCAATAACGTTCGCAATTGAAAAACCCATTTGAAAATCAATAAACGAGCCGGCAATTTGAACTGCGGCAATCATCATATAAGCGATTAATCCCAGACAGAGACCAACCAAAGCTTCTTTAAACGCCAGGAGCATATATTGTCCATCTATCTCTAAAGAGGGAGGCTTATCAATGGTGCTGAAACAAATGACCGCGAGAAAAAAAGCAAATCCAATTCGATGAACAGCTGGTACATTTCGGTGTCCGAATAGCGGAATCGTTACAAAAAAAGCAGAAATTCTAATAAAAACCAATAAAAAAGCAGGAAATAAATCAATAATCGAATTCATCTCTACACTACCCTGCAAAACGATTTAAATTAGAAAACAACTCTGTTGTAAATGAAAGAATGATAGACAGCATCCATGGACCAAAAAAAATCAGGGCCAGAAGAACTGCCACGATTTTCGGAATAAACGCCAAAGTCTGTTCCTGGATTTGAGTTGTCGCCTGAAATATGCTGACGATTAAACCGACCAGTAAAGCAATAGCCAATAATGGCCCGCTGATCATCAGCGTTACGTATACGGCTTTTTCCGCCATAGAAATTACAAATTCTGAACTCACGTTTAGCACCTACCCTAAAAGCTCTGAAGCAAAGATTTCACAATTAAATACCAGCCGTCTACTAAAACAAAAAGTAATATTTTAAAGGGCAGAGAAATCATAACTGGAGGGAGCATCATCATTCCCATTGACATTAAGACGCTCGCTACGACCATATCTATAATTAAAAATGGGATAAAAATCATAAAACCTATTTGAAACGCTGTTTTGAGCTCCGATATGGCAAAAGCGGGAACCATTGTTGTTAGCGGGATATCCTTTAATGATTCAGGTTTATCCATATTCGCGTAATTCATAAACAATGCCAGATCCTTCTGCCTTGTGTGTTTACTCATAAACTCTTTAATCGGTTCCTCAGCTTTTGTATACGCTTCGTCCAAGCTGATTTTGTTGTCCATCAATGGTGTCAGCGCCTCTTTATTAATCTCTGAAAAAGTAGGAGCCATAATAAAAAACGTTAAAAACAGCGCCAGCCCAATCAGAACCTGGTTTGGCGGCATAGATTGTGTCGCCAGTGAAGTTCTGACAAATGATAGAACAATGACGATGCGAGTAAAACAAGTCATAAGAATCAATATTCCAGGCGCCACTGAAAATACAGTTAACAATAATAGTAATTTAACAGATGAACTTACGTTTTCCGGATCGCTTGAACTGAAAATATTTATAAACTCATTCATGATGACGTGGGCCTTTCTTCTTTCCTTCAGAACGATTTTGTTTTAACTCTTCAAGCTGCTCTTTTAACGCTTTTGAAAATGAAGGCAGTTTTTGCTGCGGCTGATGTTCAGCACCCTTCAGCGGCTTTACTAGCTTTGTCCACTCTATTTTGCTTGACATTGCCTCTTCATGCTGGCTGAGAATAATCTCAATCTCTTTTTCATCCTCAATTTCTTTCAGCAACTGGATCGTCTCTCCTACACCAACGACGAGCACATTGTTTCCGACTTTGATCAATTGGATGGATCTATTTTGCCCGACCGATGTGCCGCCAATATTTTCAACATATTGAAAAGGCTTGAGGAGCCGATTTCTTTTGTTCATAAGCTTAACCAGCCCGTAAATCAGCACGACAACAAACAGTAAAGCGAAAATCATCTTCACGAAATCAAAAGCTGAGACAGAAGGAGCAGCCGCCCCCTCCGTCTCATCAGCAGTTTGTGTTGTTTTTTCTTCCTTTTGCTCTGGCTTATCTGCAGTTTTTTCATCTTTCTTTTGAAACCATTCGTTTACAGTTGAATTGTCAGAGTCTGCCGCGGCAGCCGCAATCGGCTGTACACTGAATAAAACGAAAAAACAAGTAAAAACGATGAAATATTGACTCTTTTTCAACAGTCGTACACCCTTTAACTTAATGTTTTGTTGATTGCTTCAAGCACACGGTCTGCCTGGAAAGGTTTTACGATAAAATCCTTGGCACCGGCCTGGATGGCATCAATAACCATTGATTGTTGTCCCATAGCTGAACACATGATGATTCTAGCCTGTGCATCAATTTGTTTAATTTCTTTTAATGCTGCTATGCCGTCCATTTCCGGCATCGTGATATCCATAGTAACAAGATCAGGAGTAAGCTCTTTATATTTTTCTACTGCTTGCGCTCCATTTTCAGCTTCCGCTACTACTTCAAAACCGTTTTTTACCAAAATGTCTTTAATCATCATTCGCATAAATGCTGCGTCATCTACAATTAAAATTCTGTGTGCCATAATCTATCTCTCTCCTTGTGTTTCGTTATTTTAAATTATTAATGCGCTCTGCCTGGCTTAAAATGTCAGTGACTCTTACACCGAAGTTTTCTTCAATGACAACGACTTCGCCTTTGGCAACGATACGCCGATTCACTAAAATATCTACCGGCTCCCCGGCTAATTTATCAAGCTCAATAATACTTCCGGCAGAAAGCTCCAAAATCTCTTTTACACTTCTCTTCGTTCTGCCAAGCTCAACAGTGATTGAAAGCGGAATGTCCAAAAGCATATCCAGGTTGTTTACAGGGGCCTGAGAAGCCTCATTGGGATCAAACGCGGAAAATTCCACTGGCGAAACCTGAACTGGTGCTGCTTTTTTTGGTGTTCCCTGCCTTTTTGGCGGCAGTTGCTGTTGTTGCTGCTGTTGTTGCTGCTGCGGTTCCATACGCGGCTCTGGGGTCACAGGCGCTTTCGGCTGCTCATATGTAACATCAGGCTGCGGCGCAGTTTCTTCCTCTGCACTTTCTGTGTTCATCAGATTTGCAATTAAATCTTTTGCAAATGACAGCGGGTACAGCTGCATAATACTGGAATCTATTAAATCTCCCACCTTTAAGTTGAAAGACACTTTCACCAGCATTTCATCATCAGGTATGCGGTCTGTTCCCTTTTCTTCAGTAACATCGAGCAATTCAACCCGAGGCGGTGAAATATCAATTTTTTTGCTGAATACAGTAGACATTGACGTGGCTGCCGATCCCATCATTTGGTTCATCGCTTCTTGAACCGCACTTAAATGAATTTCACCCAGTGAAGGGTCCGCGCCTTTTCCGTCTCCCCCCATCATTAAGTCAGCGATAATCGCCGCGTCATTTTGTTCCACGACCAGCAGGTTGCTGCCGCTGAAGCCCTCCGTATAATTCACTTCAATCGCTACATACGGTTCAGGAAACGCATCGCTGATTTTACTTTTAGGAATGACAGCTACACTCGGAGTCGTAATATCAACTTTTTGATTTAAAAGCGTTGACAAGGCTGTCGCAGAACTGCCGAATGAAATATTCCCGATTTCACCGATCGCATCACGCTCCATTTCCGATAAGTCATGTACTTCCGGAGCCTCTGGTTCATCCGGCGTACTGCCAGTACCGTTAAGAAGCGCGTCAATCTCATCTTGAGATAATCTATTATTCTCCATCTTGTTCACCTCTTAGGTCGTGATCTAAAATTTGCACTGCCTGCTTTCGATTCACCCGGCCGGCTTGTCCTAAAAATTTCGGCTTATCTCCGACCAATACAGTAAGAGGATCCGTGACTGAATTGTCCAAAGTTATGCAGTCTCCGACTTCTAAACGTAAAAACTCTTCTATTGTCAGTTCAGATGTGCCGAGCTCGGCCACGACAGGTATTTGTGCTGTCATGATACGTTTTTCAAGCGACTTTGTTTCCTCAGGCTGCGGCTCGTTTCTATCTGATTGCATCCAATAGTGGACCGAAAGCTTCGGTATGAGCGGCTCGAGGACAATATGCGGGATACAAAGATTAATGACACCGCTGATTTCACCGATTTGGGTATTGAGAGAGATCACCACGACCGTTTCATTAGGAGACACCATCTGAACGAATTGCGGATTCACCTCAAACTCAGTCATTTCCGGTTCAATATCAGCAATTGACTGCCAAGCTTCTTTATAATTTCCCAGTGCATTTTCAAATAAATTAGAAATGATTTTTGTTTCAATTTCTGTCAAGCTGTCTACCTTATTATGACTGAGTCCAATACCGCCCATTACCCGATCCATCATCGTATAAGCGATTGTCGGATTAACCTCCATCATAATTCTGCCTTCCATTGGATGGACGTCAAACAGATTCAGAATCGTCATATTCGGTATTGACCTGATGAATTCCTCATACGGCACCTGGTCAACTGAACTGACAGATATATGAATATAGGTTCTGAGCTGAGCAGAAAAGTGAGTCGTTAAAAGTCTTGCAAAATTGTCATGTATTCTCGTTAAACTGCGGATCTGATCCTTAGAAAACCGCAGCGCACGTTTGAAATCATAGACCTTCACTTTCTTCTCTTTTTCTTCTTTTTTCAGCTCTTCAGCGTCCATTTCACCAGTTGATATTGCGGAAAGCAGTGCATCTATTTCATTTTGGGAGAGAACTTCTCCTGACATCTTCCTCACCTCCGTATTCTGTCAAATGATGGTTTATTGCAGATTAAAGGAGGTAATATACACTTTTTCTACTTTTCCTTCTTGGAGGTAGCTATTGATTTTATCTTTTAGTTCCTTCTTAAAGGCTTCTTTTCCCTTGTCTCCCTCAATCGCATTAGCATTCGTATCAGCCAGCAATGATATTACAGCGTCCTTCACTTGAAAATCACGTTTCTCAAGTTCTTCTTTTGATTTATCAGAGTCAGTTTCAAGCTTAATAGCAAGCCGGATAATGTTATCGGACTTTAAATTGGTTGTAATCTCTTCTACATCGACAGAAGATGCAACGATTTCGTCAATACTTTTTTCCGCTTTACTATCTTCGGACTCACCACCTAGGACAAAATAAGCTGCCGCCCCAAGAGCACCAATTACGATAAGCATAATTAGTAAAATGATCATTAATTTATTCTTCATTCTGGTTCCTCTATTCCTTGATCCATTGAAAATATTTGTATTTTTCGGTAGAAAGATGCGATCTTTTCCATAACAGCTTCTTCATCTTCTTTTACGACAAACTTCTTGCCATTTGAAAGAGTGATAGTCGTATCCGGAAAGCATTCAATCTGTTCTATAAACAGCGCATTCAGTGTAAAGGGCTGCCCATTCAAACGGGTTACTTTAATCATAAAACAGCGGAGAAGCGATTATCGCCTCCCCTCCCTCCTTAACGTTTAAGGTTAACCAGTTCCTGAAGGATTTCATCTGATGTTGTAATAATTTTTGAGTTTGATTGGAATCCGCGTTGGGCAACAATCATTTCAGTAAATTCGTCAGTTAAATCAACGTTAGACATTTCGAGAAATCCTGATTTAAGAGAACCTGTTCCGCCGTCGCCAGGCTGGTTGGCTGCACTGGCCGCTCCAGAGTTTAGAGATTCACGGTATAAGTTGCTTCCGATTTTATCTAAACCGTCGCTGTTTGCAAAAGTAACAATCCCGATTTGCCCGCCATCTTGTGTTTGGCCGCCTGCATCAACGATTGATACGTTTCCATCAGAACCGATGCTGAAGCTTTGTGCATCAAGAGGGATTTTAATTGTGCCCCCGGTCATATTCAACACATGGTAGCCATCACCGGTAACGAGTGTTCCCGTATTATCCAAATAGAAGTTTCCTGCTCGTGTATAAACTGTTCCGTCGCCTGAATCAATTTGAAAGTAACCGTCACCGTCAATCGCTAAATCAAGGGTTCTTCCTGTGCTTTGTGGCGCGCTTGTTGAATGAATGGTATCAATTGTGCCGGATGATGAACCTAAACCGATCTGCTTAGAGTTCGTTCCTCCAATTGCCCCGCCAGCCGCAGAACCGCCGGCAACCGTTTGGCTTATCATATCTTTAAAGGTAACACGGCTCTTTTTAAATCCTACTGTATTCACGTTGGCGATGTTGTTGCCGATAACATCAAGCTTTGTTTGAAAGTTTTTCATACCGCTGATTCCAGAATAAAGTGAACGTAACATAATGTATTCCCCCAGATTTTTTTATTTAGAAGACTGTGCTACAGCCAACACATGAGACGGGCTGATTTCAGTACCATCATTAAGAACGAGATAATATTTTCCTTTTGACTGTTTAACTGAGCTTACTGTGCCTGTTTTTTCTGTTGCACTTCCGTCAGCAGTCCAAGAAACTTCTTTCCCCATCCAATTAAGATACGTGGTAAACGGATCTTGTTTTTCGACGAATTGAGTCATTGTAGTATTTAGATTCACCATTTGCTCCAAGCTTGAAAAAGTCGCCATCTGGCTGATAAATTCTTTGTCATCAACCGGGTTAAGCGGATCTTGGTTTTGGACTTGGGTCATTAATATTTTCAAGAACTCATCTTTCCCTAAGCTGCTATTGTTAGTTGACACGGTGCTTGTTTTTTCAGGCAGTTTATATTCTGAACTGATAGAAGTCATTCTTCTTCCTCCATTTTCGACACTTCATCGAGCAGTTCGCCAAAATCATTTGATTGCTTTTTCTGTTTTTGCTGTTTTTGTTCCTCTTGCTGCTGTCTCTGTTCATCAGCAAGCTGGCCATATAACGGCTGATCCCCGCTTTGAACCGGGAGCGTAAAACGGTCAATTTGAACAGCCATATTCGGCAGTGATTGCTTCAGCTGAGGAAGATGCTGTTCTAGCAGTTCTTTTGCTGATTGGCTCGATGCAATAATTTTACTCTGAAACATCCCATTTTCATTTGTCAGTTTGATTGTGACAAATCCTAAATGTTCAGGATTCAGTCGGATGGTGAAGCTTCCCGTTGATCTGCCGAATGGCGTATATTTCATCTGCTTCCACGCATTGACCACTTGATCAGCCACCGTTTTTGTCTCGGCAGCCGGTAAATCAGATGAGAGCTGCTGCAAATCGAATGTTTGAACTGCTCCCGTACCCCTGTACCCTGAAAACAGCATTTGAAGTCCTGATTTACTATCTACGGGCTGAATACTCCCAGAAGCATCAGATCCGCTTTTGCTGCTTGAATTCTGTGAAAGCGGTGTGAGGACACGCTTTCCAAAATCTTGCGATGATTCGGATGATTTCGATAACAAGAAAGCTTTCAGCTGGCTTTCAGCTAAATTCCATTCTTTAGTCCCTTTTTGGGGAAGCATAGACATTTGCTCCATTAAACTTTGAAAGCTTTTCAGCTCTGACGCTGTCATCGAGTAAAGTTTTGAACTCGACTCGTCTTTAGTGAACATTTGCTGTTTAAGATCCTGAATGAGCTGTTGAGGTACGCCCTTTTTTTCTAATGCAGCAAGAAATTGTTCTCCATTCTTGTAAATGCGATGGGCTTCATCGGCATTCCCGCTGTCAATCAGCTTATTCTCTTCTAGCAGCTGGCTAATAAACATCTGAATAAGGGCAAGTTCTTTCTCATTCTCAGGGACTTCATTTTCCGAAGTTGATTGTTCTGTATCAACTTTCAGATTTTCATTACTGTCAGCAAAAGAATCATTTTCAATCAGAGCCGTTTTACCTTCCGAAAGAATATTGTCTTCTGTCTCGCCGGACATTTTTGATTCAACCGCTTGCAGAAGATTCTGCAGCATTTGCTGAGCAGTTCCATCCAACTGCTTCCCTGTTAGTTTGGTTAAGGTTTGCAGAAGTTCCGCTTTATGTTTGTCTTGATCTTCAGGGCTTGCTTTCAGCCAATCACTGATCTTATGAAGTGCATCTGTTAAAAGCTGATCTCCGGAATAAGGGGTTCCCTTCCCTTGTTCTGAGATCCCCTTCAAACCCGCCTCAGACATAAGCCAGTTTTGAAAAACCCCCTGGCTACTATTCATGGTTTTAGCCGCAGTACCTGCTGTAGTTTGCAGCAAAGGTCCCGCCAATTCAAGCAGCTTCACCTTTAATTCCCCCTATTCTTGGCTGGCAGCAATTTTTTCCGTATAGGTTGCCGCTTGCTCAGGAGTCATTTTCGCCAATATGTCGGCAAGCTGCTTTTTGCTTAGGCCATTCAATATTTTTAGCGCTTCCTGCTCATTTAATTGGGCAATAATTTTAGCAGCCTTTCCGCTATCCATGCTCTTATATACACTGATGACTTTGTCATCCTTAGAAGAATTTGAACCCGTAGTTTCTTCAGTATCATCTGATGACTTTTTTTGATCCTCCGCCGTCTTTTCAAGAGAACGGATCTTTTGGTTGAGCCTGTCGATTTCAGATTTACTCGTTTCTAAATCTTTATTCAATATGCTGATTTCACTTTTTTGGTCCTTAATGGTCTTTTCCAGAGCTGCCGTATTACTGCTATCCTTGCTTGACGCTATGTCTTTTTTATTTTCGGTTTCAGGAACCAATTCTTTAAGAATCGGCGTTTTTGCCGCAGCTTCCTGTACCGGCTTTAAAACATTCACACCAGCAGCCCAAAGAACAATTCCCGCTGCGATGAGAAGAAACATCAGCGGAAGGATAATGATAAGCAAAACCGAACGGGACTTACCTGATTCTTTCTTTTTGCCTGACATTACATTCGCTCCTAATGGCCTTGAATCATAAACTGCTTGATCGAAATGTCATCCATTTCTTTCATCTCTGCAGCTTTGTCTTCAAGTGCAAACATTTTAAACTGTTTTTCACGCATTTTTTCAAACTTTTTCACTTCAATATTTTTCTCTGTCAAAATTTCTTGTTTTTGATTCATTTGATTTCGTTTCATAATGACAAGCTTTTGATAATGATAAATCGTGTTATCAAGATTTGACACAAATTGCTGGTAATGTCTCATTTCTTGTACACTCATGCCGCTTTTCAATTTCTCTTCCTTATTTTGTTCGAGCAGTTCCTTTTTGTTCATATTCTCATATAATTTCTCAGCAACATTTTCAAATTCAGAAACGGATTGCTGATACTCAGATAAGGATTGATCTTTCTCATTTTCTTTTAGTTCCAGCAGCTTTTGGAATCTAAATTGATAGGCCACGTTTATTCCTCATTTCCTGTCAAACTAGTTAATGCAGCAATGCTTTCTTCCAATAATGCCGCTTCGTCTGTTCCCTGCTTTAAAAATTGAATAAGCTGCGGATAAAATTGTATTGCTTCATCTATTTCTCTTGAGGATCCTCGTTTATAAGCTCCGATATTTATAAGATCTTCCGAATTTTGATAAGTCGATAAAAGCTCACGAAATTTGTTTGCTGCATTCAAGTGTTGCCTTGTCGATATGTTAGACATCACCCTGCTGATGCTCTTTAGTACATTAACTGCTGGAAACTGGCCTTTATTCGCAAGCGCCCTGTCCAACACAATATGCCCGTCTAAAATCCCGCGAACGGTATCAGCAATCGGCTCATTCATGTCATCGCCATCTACCAATACTGTATAAAACGCCGTAATGGTTCCGTGCTCGTTTGCACCGGTCCGTTCTAATAAACGAGGTAAAATAGCGAACACAGAAGGTGTATAACCCTTTGTCGTCGGTGGCTCGCCGGCAGCCAGCCCAATCTCACGCTGCGCCATTGCCACCCTAGTGACTGAATCCATCATAAACATGACATTTTGGCCTTTATCACGGAAATACTCGGCAATTGCAGTTGCTGTATATGCCGCTTTTAATCTCATTAATGCCGGCTGATCTGAGGTGGCAACAACTACAATCGATCGTTTCAGCCCCTCTTCCCCAAGATCTTTTTCAATAAATTCACGAACCTCTCGCCCGCGTTCTCCGACAAGTGCAATGACATTTAAGTCAGCCTCTGTCTGCTTGGCGATCATCCCCATTAATGTGCTTTTTCCGACACCGCTTCCTGCAAAAATACCAATCCTCTGTCCTTTACCGACTGTCAGCAAGCTGTCAATCGACCTGACACCGACGCCCATCTTTTCTCGAATAGGCGGCCGCTTCATCGGATTGGGCGGTGATTGCTCAGTCGATACAGGCGAAAGCCCTTTCGGCAGAAGTTTTCCATCAAGCGGCTCACCAAATGCATCGATGACTTGTCCGATCAGTCCGGCTCCAACTTTAACCCGAAGAGATTCACCAGTGGCTTCAACAATACTGCCAGGCGCAATGCTTGCTGCCTCTAAATAAGGCATAAGCAAAATATTTTCTTCCTGGAAGCCGACTACTTCAGCTTTAATGACTTTACCTGATTGCCCTTTTGCATAAATCAGGCACACGTCTCCAATTGAGCTTGCAGGCCCTTTTGATTCAATCATCAGGCCGATTACCCGTTTGACTTTACCATACCGTTTATACGAGTCCGTCATTTCTATACAATCTATCAGACTCTGTGTCTTCATTCAGCTGCACCCGCTTCCAGCGCTGTCAGAAGTTTTTCTTTCAATTGCATTAATTGAGTGTCAACACTCGCATCTACTCTGCCAAAAGGAGTTTCTATATAACATGATCCTTTTTGAGCTTTTTCATCAGCATATATGCCAAGCCGGCATTCTTTATAAAGAAGCTGCATGATTTCATCCTTTTGCTGAAAAACTGTCTCATAGTAATGCGGATCCACATATATTGATATATCGTCATATTCCTTTACTTCGTTTACGACCTGTTTCACAAGCAGGAGAAAGGCTTCTTTATCATCAGATTTTTGCTGCCACACTTTTTTAGCTAGTGCAACGGCAAGCTCAACGATTTCTTCAGAAGCGTCTTCAAGCTTATCCTCTACGGCTTTTCTGGACATTTCAGTTATGCTGTTCGCTTGGCCAAGCAGTTCGGTATACTGTTCAATTGCTTCAGCTCTACCTAATGCCATGCCTTGTTCAAAGCCCTCAGCTTTTGCTTCCTCAATCAGCTTCTGTTTTTCATCCGCCCAATTGTTTTTTTCCTGTTCAATTTGACGGCGAATATTTTCGATATGGCTGTTGGCCTGCTCAGAAATCCGATCAGCTTCCTCTTTCACCCGTGCTATAAGCGCTTCTGGATCCTCTTCAGCCTGCAAAAGGTGAGAATGATCGATTTGCACCTCTTGGATAGAGAGTTTTCTTCTTTCCTTTTGTGGAGAAAAAGATGATTCTTGTTTAATGATATTAGACAATAATATCGTCCCCTCCGCCTCTTGCTATTACAATTTCACCGGCCTCTTCAAGCTTTCTGACGATGCTTACAATTCTAGACTGAGCTTCTTCCACATCTTTCAAGCGCACAGGGCCCATAAATTCCATTTCTTCTTTGAAAGTTTCAACCATACGCTGTGACATATTGTTGAATACAATTTCTTTGACTTCTTCGCTTGCAACTTTTAGTGAAAGGAGCAAATCGTCATTTTCAACGTCACGAATGACTCTCTGAATCGCGCGGTTATCAAGTGTAACAATGTCTTCAAAGACAAACATCCGCTTTTTAATTTCTTCAGCAAGATCAGGATCCTGAATTTCCAATGAATCCAAGATCGTCTTCTCTGTTCCTCTGTCTACCCCGTTTAAGACTTCCACAACAGCTTCAACTCCGCCTGTTTGTGTATAATCCTGAGTAAATGCAGAAGACAATTTTTGTTCTAGTATCTGTTCTACCTCATTGATAATTTCCGGTGACGTTCTATCCATAACAGCAATTCTTCTCGCGACCTCAGCCTGCACTTCAGGATTCAGCTCGGATAAAATTTGTCCAGCTTGCACAGGATCTAAATAAGACAAAATTAAAGCCATTGTCTGAGGATGCTCATGCTGGATAAAATTCAAAATTTGTTCAGGCCCTGCTTTTCTGGCAAAATCAAATGGTTTCACCTGTAAAGAAGAAGTCAGCCTGTTTAAAATGTTTTCCGCCTTATTCTCTCCAAGCGCCTTCTCAAGAACTTGTCTCGCATAGCTTAAGCCTCCTTGAGAAATAAAATCTTGCGCAATGGCTATATTATGAAATTCTTCTATAATTTCATCCTTTTTTTGATGATCGACACTTCGAACCCCTGATATCTCCAGGGTAAGCCTTTCAATTTCTTCATCGGTTAAGTGCTTATATACAGAAGCTGACACATCTAACCCCAAGGAAATCATAAGAATGGCTGCTTTTTGTTTTCCTGTAAGCTTATCTTGATCACGTCTCGCCATTTCTAAATCCTCCTAATCCTCGGCCAGCCAGCTTCTCAGCAGTTTAGCAAAATCTTCGGGCTTGTCTTTCGCCATCTTTTCAAGCTGTTTTCGTCTGACTGTTTCCTCTGTTTCATTTTCCTCTTCGTTGATATCAGGCAGGTTGATCGGTTCTTGAGGAACCTCATACTCATATTCCTCAAATTCATCCTCTTGCGCCCGTTTCTTTCTAACCAGCATTATAATGAGGACGATGATAGCAGCAATCAAGATGCCTCCTGCAATATAAACCCAAATCGGCACACCTGTGGCTTCTTCTGTACCAGCATCCATATTTACTTTGCCGTCAAAAGGCTGAACGGATAAGACAATTTTATTATTGATGTCCTCGTCAGTAAGCTCTTGTTCTTGTGCATCCTTATCAATAGAAGTTCTGACTACAGTTGAAAGTATTTTTTGAATATCTTCTTGTCTTTCAGCTGAAAGCGACGCGACATCTTTAGCGTCCGGCGGCTCAACCATGACTTGGATTCCTAAATCTCTGACTTTATAAGGACTTTCTGCGATTTCTTTATGGATCCGGTTAACCTCATAGTTGATTTTTTCGCTGCTTTTTTCATAACCTCCGCCTTCGGTGTTTTCCCCGTCAGCTTCATAATTTGGTATATCATCTTCACCGGTTCCGGCGACTCCGCCATTAGCGGCACCGTTACCCTGGTATGTTTCAGATACCTTTTCCGCGCTGACCGCAATGCCTGCCATGTTTTCTTTATCAACAGGTTCGACAATGTCTTCTGTCCGATTTTCTTTTGTAAAATCAATGTCTGCTGTAACGGAAACAACGACTTTATCTTGTCCCATCATCGTACCGAGCAATGTCTGAACATGCTTTTGAATGTCTTTTTCGACTTGAGATTTAATTCCCTGCTGTGAAGAATAACTATCCGCGTAGGACCCTGCATCGCTGTCTGATTTGTCGTAGTATGTAGAATTCTGGTCCATGATGACGATGTTATCTTCTTTTAGGTTCGGCACACTTTTCGACACCAGATGATACAGTCCGTTGACCTGACTTTGATTAAGCGTATAGCCCGGTTGTACCTGCAGCACGATTGATGCGGATGCCGCAGATTGCTCCTCACCGACAAACACAGCGTCTTTCGGAAGGTTAATCATGACTTTTGAATTTTTAATACCGTCCATTTCATTGATCAAATTCGACAGTTCTGTCTGTGTCGCTTTCACTTTGACCATATCAAACTCATTGTCTGTCAAACCAAAGCCGGCATTCTGTCCAAAAAATGAATAATCAATTGATCCGGTTTTGGGAAGTCCTTCTGCAGCCAGCTGCACTTTCAATGAATCAACCTGATCTTCCGGAACGCTTATCACTGTTCCTCCGTTTGAAAGTTCGTTTGACACTTTTTTCGCGTCAAGCTCTTCTTTGATGTGCCCCGCTTCTTCGGCAGACAAATCTTTGTACAGCGGCGCCATTTTTGAACTAGAAGCAAAAACACTGATAATAATACCAATAATAATAATTGCCGCTAAAGCACTAATCATGAATATCTTTTGTAATTTAGATCTATTATTCCAAAACTCACTCGTTTTGTTTTTCATTTGCATTAGAGTACGATTCATGTTAACCCCCGGTCATTCCACTCTTTCTCTTAATCGTCAGACCCCCTACATTTGCATTCTCATTATCTCCTGATAGGCTTCCACTGCTTTATTGCGGAACTCTGTTGCAGCAGTTAGTGAGACGCTTGCTTTTTGAGCGGCGATCATGACCTCATCTAGATTTACATCTTTTCCTGCAGCCAAGGCATTAGTCATGTTGTCAGAAGCTACTTGGGAATCATTTAACGAACTAATAGAGTTTTTTAAAAGCTCCGAAAAGCTTGTTTGATTTGAAGAGTCTGTTTTTTGGCTATTGTTTATTTGATTTGTTGCATTTTGAGTGTTTTGAGTATTTTGAACCTGAAAAGGAGAAATTGCATTAATCACGTTCGTTCACCTTACCTTCCGATTTCTAACGCCTTCATCAGCATTCCTTTTGTCGCATTCATTGCTGTGACATTCGCCTCATATGATCTTGTGCTGCTGACAAGGTCAACCATTTCTTTCAATGGGTCAACATTAGGCTTTTGTACATATCCTTCAGCGTTGGCATCAGGGTTTGTCGGATCGTAAACAAGATTAAAATCCGAACCATCTTCTGTGATTTTAGAAACCTTTACACCGTTTCCAGCATTACCGCTTCCGCTCATTTGAGAATTGAGAATGGAAGAGAACGATTCACCTTTTGACTGAAGAGAAACCATCTTTCTTCTGTAAGGCACCCATTCTCCGTCGACCTGCTTAGCTCTTGTCGTATCCATATTAGCCAAGTTAGATGATACAACGTCCATCCTGACACGCTGAGCTGTTAAAGCTGATGCTGAAACATTTAAGCTGTGAAAAGCTGTCATTATTTCCCTCCTGTTAATACGGTCTTCAGCGAATTAAATTTACCGTTCATTCTTTGAACTAAAGCTTGATAGTTGATTTGGTTTTGCGCCAATTCTGTCATTTCTTTGTCGACATCAACATTGTTTCCGTTTTGCTGGTACGATGTATCCGCGCTCGTTACAATTGAATAATTCGAATCAGTATCAGAAAAATCAACATGACGATAGTCTGTTTTTGTCGCTTCGAGACGCGAGGATTCTTGATTCAATAAATTTTGAAAAGAGACTTTTTTTGCCTTATAGTTCGGTGTATCTATATTGGCGATATTATTAGTTATGACTTTTTGCTTAATATTCGCTCTGCTCAAGGCATTTTCAAGATTTTGTATCGTTCCAGAAAATAAGCTCAAATCCACTTACCTCCATTTCAGTTTTTTTCAACCTCAATATCCTTGTCGAGAATTGTAAAACTATATGCTTATTGTAAGAAATAACAGGCATAAAGTCTATGAAGTTCGTGTAAAAAAATGTCCTCACAATTATCTATTTTGTAACTAGGTATATAGTCCTAGATTATTAGAACTATGTTTTTTGCCTTGATATAAGCCTGAAAATAGCCGAATTTCTGTTTTTTCGACATTTTTCTCACCTTTTTCAAGCCATTTTTGTGGGAATTGTAAGATTTATTAAAAATATGACAAAGAAAGACTTTCAACCCAGGAAATAAAGCTTATCAATTTCCTTTATTTGAGTATAAAAAAGAACCCCTTTAAAGGAGTTCTATGTCGATGATTAATGAGATTTTAAATTTTCTAATTCAATTAGGAATTTGTTGTTAAGGACTTTAATATAAGTCCCTTTCATTCCTAATGATCTTGACTCGATGACACCGGCGCTTTCCAGCTTTCTCAGTGCGTTAACAATAACAGAACGGGTAATGCCAACGCGGTCCGCGATTTTACTTGCAACGAGCAGGCCTTCGTTTCCGTCAAGCTCTTCAAAAATGTGCTCAATTGCTTCAAGCTCACTGTAAGAAAGAGAGCTGATGGCCATTTGTACGACAGCTTTGCTTCTTGCTTCCTCTTCAATTTCTTCTGCTTTTTCTCGCAAGATTTCCATTCCGACAACAGTTGCACCGTATTCTGCGAGAATTAAATCATCGTCATGAAATTGATCCTGTAAACGTGAAAGAATGAGCGTTCCTAATCTTTCTCCGCCTCCGATGATCGGTACGATTGTTGTTAAACCAGCCTGGAACAGGTCTCTGTTCTCAACAGGGAAAGCTGTATATTCACTATTAATATCCAAGTTAGAAGATGTTTCAGGTACATTAAACAGATTTTTTGTATACTCTTCAGGGAATTGACGATCCTCAAGCATTTTTTTCATACGATCATTTTCAATTTGCTGGTTAATAGAATATCCAAGGAGTTTGCCTCTGCGGCTTACAACGAAAATATTGGAATCGATTACGTCCCGCAGCGTCTCCGCCATTTCCTTGAAGTTCACCGGTTTCCCTGCCGCAGCTTGCAGCATGGAGTTAATAATTCTTGTTTTTTGTAATAAAGCCATGATAAATAATCCTCCTAAATATTCCTCATATTAAATTTTTCACAATATAAATTGACTTAAATCTTTGTTTTTGGCTATCGTTCCGAGCTTATCTTCGACATACTGCGGTGTAATTGTTATTTTCTCCATTGTTACATCAGGAGCTTCAAACGACAGGTCTTCTAATAGGCGTTCAAGTATTGTATGAAGGCGTCTCGCACCGATATTGTCTGTGTCCTGATTCACATGATACGCTACTTCAGCAATCTTATGAATAGCTTCGTCAGAAAATTCAAGAGATATACCTTCTGTGTGCAATAATGCCTGATACTGTTTCAGCAGCGCATTATCCGGCTCCACTAAAATTCTCACAAAATCGTGAACCGTAAGTTTGCTCAGTTCTACACGAATCGGGAAACGCCCCTGCAGCTCAGGAATCAAATCAGATGGTTTGGCCATATGAAACGCTCCTGCTGCAATAAATAACACATGGTCTGTTTTCACCGAACCATATTTAGTGACAACGGTAGAACCCTCAACGATTGGGAGGATATCTCGCTGAACACCTTCTCTTGATACATCGGCAGAGGATGACGCGCCGCCGTTTTTTGCAATTTTATCAATCTCGTCGATAAAGATAATTCCGCTCTCTTCTGCTCTCTGAACAGCTTTCTGGCCGACTTCATCCATATCGATAAGCTTACTTGCTTCTTCATTCGTCAGGACTTTTCTCGCTTCTCTGACTGTCATTTTACGCCGTTTCTTCTTCTTTGGCATTAATCCGCTTAGCGCGTCCTGCATATTCATGCCCATCTGCTCCATACCCGAGCCCTGCAGCATGTCAAACATAGAAGGCTGCTGTTCTTCGACTTCTACTGTTACATAGTGGTCTTCTAGCTCTCCTAAAGCCAGCTGATGCGCCATGCGCTTTCTTTTTTCTTCAATGTTTGCTTCTTCCTGGCTCTCCGCTTCATCTTCGCCACTTGGCTGGTTGCCGCCAAAAAACATTTCAAACGGATTTTTAACGCCTGATTGTTTTTTCTTTCCAGGAACTAGCAGGCGTACAATGCGTTTATTTGCATTCTCTTCAGCCTGATCCTTTACTTCATTGATTTTTTCTTCTTTTATAAGCCGAACAGAAGTCTCCACAAGGTCTCTGACCATTGATTCAACGTCTCTGCCTACATAGCCGACTTCGGTAAATTTTGTTGCTTCAATTTTGATAAATGGCGCACCTGAGAGCTTGGCGATTCGTCTGGCAATTTCAGTTTTTCCAACGCCGGTTGGCCCCATCATTAAAATGTTTTTCGGAACGACTTCATCCTTCAATTTTTCATCTAGAAGACTTCTTCTATAGCGGTTTCTTAATGCCACGGCGACAGCTTTTTTCGCGTTTTGCTGACCGACAATATATTGGTCTAACCGATCTACAATCTGCCTTGGTGTTAACGGTTTATTTTCCATGCGCCTCAAGTCCTTTCTATTCAAGTTCTTCCAGTATGATTTGATCGTTCGTGTAAACACAAATTTCTCCCGCTGTTTCTAACGCGGCTCTGGCAATCTCGCTTGCAAACATATTTTCACCGGCATGCTTTTTCAAAGCTCTCCCGGCCGCTAAAGCGTAATTGCCTCCTGATCCAATCGCGAGAATGCCGTCATCTGGTTCGATTACCTCGCCTGTTCCCGATACAAGAAGCAAAGTATCCTGGTTCATAACGATTAGCATGGCTTCAAGCTTTCTAAGCACTTTATCGCTGCGCCATTCCTTTGCAAGCTCAACAGCGGCTCGTTTTAAGTTGCCATTATACTCTTCAAGTTTAGCTTCAAACTTTTCAAATAAAGTGAAAGCGTCTGCAACAGATCCCGCAAACCCAGCAAGAACCTTACCGTTAAACAGTTTTCTCACTTTTCTTGCAGTGTGTTTCATGACAACAGCCTGACCGAATGTCACTTGGCCGTCTCCGGACATAGCACTTCGTCCCTTATGCTGTACGGCAAATATTGTGGTCGCATGAAAAGATGACATAAGAGGCCTCCTTTAATTTTTCTTAAAAGCTCTTGGATGGTGAGACATATATGTGTTTCTCAACATTTCCTTCGAAACGTGCGTGTATATCTGTGTCGAAGACAGATTGGAATGCCCGAGCAGCTCTTGAACGCTTCTCAAATCTGCTCCTTCGTTTAACAGATGAGTGGCGAACGTATGTCGAAGCATATGCGGATGGATATGTAAAGTACCGGACGCTTTTTGAACCAGCCCGCTTAAAATATGCCTGATGCCTCGGGCTGTAAGCGGTCCGCCTCTTTGATTCACGAATAATAGATCATGAGGTTCTTTTGCTTTCATCAGCAAGCACTGTCTTCCGCTATTCATATATAACTTCAACGCTTCGCGGGCGTAAGACCCAAAGGGGATATAGCGTTGCTTCTTTCCCTTACCGTGAACAAGCACAGTGTCCATAAATAAATCAACATTGTTAACAGTTATGGAACAGCATTCACTGACCCTCATTCCGGTGGCATAGAGAAGCTCCAACAACGCTTGATCCCTCATTCCGGCCGGCTGGCTTATATCTGAAACTTCAAACAGCTCCTCAAGCTCTTTTTGATATAGAAACTTCGGTATCCGTTTTTCTTGTTTCGGCAGATGAACAAGCTGAAACGGATTTTCTTCAACAAGCTTTTCCCGCATCAGAAACTTATAAAAGCTTCTTAATGCAGATATCTTTTTGCTTATCGTTCTTCTCGATAAACCTTTTTCATAGGCTTCAGTCAAAAAAATCCTAGTATCCTGATATGCAGCTTCTTCAAATCCATTTATACCTTGAACGCGCAGAAAAGTCTCGAATTCTTCAATTGAATCCACATAATTCACAATAGTATATTGTGAATAATTTTTTTCAATTTGTAAATATTCAACGAATAACTTTACGAAATTCTTAACATTCTCCATGCCTAAACCTCCCCAGAAAGGGCTTTTAAATGGTATCACAAATCGCGTTCAGGTTGCAATCAATACCTATATTGTTTTCGAAATTGTTTGAATTGTCTCAATTGCGCGGTTCGCGTATTGTTCATTCCGCTCTTTTTTATTTTTAATTTTAACAGGCAATTCTTTCAAAAGCCCAAAGTTCGCATTCATCGGCTGAAAGTTTTTCTGGTTTGTTGTTGTAATATAGTGAGCCATACTGCCTATTGCTGTTTCCTGAGGGAAAGTGACCAGCTCTTCTCCTAGTACAAGTTTAGCCGCATTAATGCCTGCAATGAGTCCTGATGCAGCTGATTCCACGTACCCTTCTACACCCGTCATTTGGCCTGCAAAGAACAAATCAGTGCGGTTTTTAAATTGATAAGTCGGCTTTAACAGGCTTGGAGAATTAATAAATGTATTTCTGTGCATTACGCCATATCTGACGATTTCTACATTTTCCAGCCCCGGAATCAATTTGAGAACTTCCTTTTGGTCTCCCCATTTTAAATGAGTCTGGAACCCTACAATATTATAGAGTGTCCCTGCAGCATCATCCTGTCTGAGCTGAACAACAGCATAAGGACGTTTTCCTGTGACAGGATGCTCTAGTCCAACCGGCTTCATCGGTCCAAAAAGCATTGTTTTCTTTCCACGTTTTGCCATCACTTCGATCGGCATGCATCCTTCAAAGAAAATCTCTTTTTCAAATTCTTTTAAAGGGACTGTTTCTGCTGATGTTAATGCTTCATGAAAACGGTCAAACTCTTCTTCTGTCATCGGGCAGTTTAAGTACGCCGCCTCACCTTTATCATAACGGGATTTCAAGTATACTTTATCCATATCAAGGCTGTCTTTTTCTACAATTGGCGCCGCTGCGTCATAAAAATATAAATAGTCTTCTCCCGTCAGCTCTTTCAGCTGGGCAGACAGCGATTCAGACGTTAACGGTCCTGTCGCGATAATTGTTGGACCTTCTGGAATTTCTGTCACTTCTTCATTCATAACGGTTACGTTCGGATGGTTTTTCACCCGATTTGTCACGCTTGCGGCAAATTCATGTCGGTCTACCGCGAGAGCACCGCCGGCAGGCACCGAACATTCGTCAGCAGCCGCGATGATTGCTGAGTCTAGCACCCGCATTTCTTCCTTTAATACACCGACAGCATTAGCAAGTGTGTTGGAGCGCAGAGAGTTGCTGCACACAAGTTCGGCAAATTTATCTGTATGGTGAGCAGGCGTTTGTTTAACAGGACGCATTTCATATAATTTGACTTGAATTCCCCGTTTGGCAAGCTGCCAAGCCGCTTCACTTCCTGCGAGTCCGGCTCCGATTACATTCACTGTTTGTTGGTTCATCTTTCACATCTCCTAGTTTATTATTCAAGGTCTTCTTTTAACACACAAAGAAGGTGAGCAAGACCCTGCTCACCGCTACTTCTGTGGTTCTTCCTTATAATCGCATTCCACGCATTGGACTTGTATGCCTTTTTTGAGTTTTTTCTCGACAAGCATTTTTCCGCATTTCGGGCATTCTCGTTCAATTGGTTTGTCCCAGGAAACGAATTCACATTCCGGATAACGGTCACAGCCGTAAAAAATCCGTTTCTTTTTCGATTTTCGTTCAACAATATTTCCTTCACCGCAGCTCGGGCACTTCACGCCGATTTGTTTCACAATCGGTTTTGTGTTCCGGCAGTCCGGGAAATTGGAGCAAGCTAAGAATTTACCGTATCGGCCCATTTTATATACCATTGGAGAACTGCACAGTTCACAATCTTCCCCTGCGTATTCAGGCTCGATTTCAACTTCTTTCATTTCCGCTTCAGCTTTTTTCACGCGTTTTTCAAAATCGGCGTAGAAGTTATCAATAATCTTAACCCATTCGGTATCGCCTTCTTCAACATAATCAAGGTCTTTTTCCATTTTCGCTGTAAATTCAACGTTAATGATTTCAGGGAAAAATTCCATCATCGAGTCTAATACAATTTGCCCCAGTTCTGTTGGAACAAAACGTTTGTTATCCAAAGACACGTAGCCGCGCCGCTGAATGGTATCAAGCGTCGGAGCATATGTGGAAGGACGTCCGATACCAAGTTCTTCCATGGTTTTCACGAGCCTTGCTTCTGTATATCGCGGAGGAGGCTGGGTAAAATGCTGCTCCGGTTCTATATCTTTAGATAATACTGTGTCGCCTTCTTTTAAGTCAGGCAGCATTCGGTTTTTTTCTTCCGTTTGATCGTCTTTTCCTTCAACATACACCTTCATAAACCCGGAAAACTTGACTTTACTTCCATTTGCGCGAAATGTCAAACCATTGTTCCCCAGGTCGACACTCATTGTGTCGAGAACTGCAGGTGCCATTTGGCTGGCAACAAAACGTTCCCAAATTAATTTATACAATCTCATCTGATCTCTGCCGAGTACTGCTTTTAATTCACTAGGTTTTCTGAGAACTGATGTCGGACGGATGGCTTCGTGGGCATCCTGAGCATTTTCATTCTTTTTCGCAGGTTTTCGTTTGCCGCCTAAAAACTCTTTGCCGTATGCCTGATCAATAAATGCAGCAGCTTCATCAACCGCCGTATTTGAAATACGGGTTGAATCCGTTCTCATATATGTGATCAAACCGACTGTTCCTTCTCTTCCAAGATCGATTCCTTCATATAATTGCTGTGCAATCATCATCGTTTTCTTCGCTCTGAAATTGAGTTTGCGAGCCGCTTCCTGCTGCAGGGTGGAAGTGGTAAAAGGCAAGGCCGGATTACGTTTCCGTTCCTTTTTCGTTACTTTTTCAACTGTATATTTATTGCCTTTGAGCTGAGAAAGAATGTCTTTTACGTCTGCTTCACTATTTAAAGGAAGTTTTTTGCCGTTTTTTCCGAAAAAGCCCGCCTCGAACGATTCCTTTCCTTTTAAAAACGTACCGCCTATTGTCCAATATTCCTCCGGCTTAAAGTCGTTAATTTCCTTTTCGCGGTCAATAATCAAACGGAGGGCAACGGATTGGACGCGGCCTGCGCTAAGTCCTTTCTTGACTTTTTTCCATAGGATAGGACTGATTTTATAGCCTACAAGCCTGTCTAAAACACGTCTCGCCTGCTGTGCATCCACTAAATCCATATTGATCATGCGGGGATGCTTAAACGATTCCTTAATGGCGTCCTTTGTAATTTCGTTAAACACCACCCGGCAGTCTGAATCGAGATCTAAATCAAGGCTGTGCGCCAAGTGCCATGCAATCGCTTCCCCTTCTCTGTCGGGGTCGGCCGCGAGATAGACTTTTTTCGCTTTTTTCGCAGCCGTTTTCAGCTCTTTTAATACCGGGCCTTTGCCTCGAATGGTAATATATTTCGGCTCGAAATTCTGTTCTATGTCAACTCCCATTTGACTTTTTGGGAGATCCCGGACATGTCCCATTGATGCTTTCACTTTATATTTTTTACCTAAGTAACGTTCAATCGTTTTCGCCTTAGCAGGCGATTCCACGATGACTAGATAATCAGACATTTTCATCCCCCTCAAGAGGTGTTCTCTCTCTTTTCAAGTATTTCAATCTTATTTTTGCTGCTGTCTTTATTTGGCTTTCAACATTTCATTCTTTATGATGAACATTATTATTTAAATAGAAAACAATATGCAACTTCAAATCCTCACTATTATTAAATATTACAACGCCATTTGTCAAACGATAATTCAAAAGGGTTCCGTATATTGAACGTTTCTCTCAGGAAGCTCCTCGAAAATATCCTCTGCTGACCATATGGCTTTAGCCCCCTGCTGGATCAGTTTTATAGGACCTCCGGCGCAAGGATCAAATAATGAACCGGGTACGGCAAAAACTTCTCTCCCTTGTTCCAGTGCTTGATATGCAGTAATCAGAGAACCGCTTTTTTCTTTGCCCTGCACGACAATAACGCCTTCACTTAATCCGCTGATGATACGATTTCTCATAGGAAAATGCCATTTTTGGGGTTTCGTTTCAGGTGGATGCTCTGACAGAAGGATATGGTGTTTCGCCATGTGATCTGCTAACTGAAGGTTTTCGCGGGGATAAATGTGTTGAAATCCCCCTGCAATAACGCCGATTGTCCGCCCCTTCGCCTTAATGCTTGCCGCATGGGACATTCCGTCTATCCCAGACGCCAGCCCGCTGACAATCACCCACTCTTTGCGGCAAAGCTCTTTTGTAAGGTGGTTAACAACATGTATCCCATAAGATGTTGGATTTCTTGTCCCTACAATTCCAATTTTCCTCCCTTGAGAAAGAAGGGCCATATCACCCTTTGCAAACAGGACGGCGGGGGGATCATAAATCGTTTTCAGCCAGAAAGGATATTGTTTAGAAGAAATCGGGATGGGGATAATGCCTTGCCCACGGTAAGCAGCAAGTACACGCTGAAGCTTTGGATAATGTTCTTCAATTTTGTTCTTTAATGCAGCCGCCTTTCCTTTATCGCGAGTAACAGTTTCTAACACAGGTGATGTCAGCGACATAGATGCATCGGCTTTCCACCATTTTAATAGAAGAGATGGGGATAATAGTTGATTGATTCTGCAAATCATTAAACACGCAGCGGCCTGATCCAATATATTGACCTCCTTTTTGACGGAAAAAGCAGGAACAGCCTTGGCGGCTGTCCCTTTTTATTAATGCGTTTTGCAAGTCTCGAACAAGTTTTTCTCCTTCAGTACCTTAATTAAGGTTTCACCCATTACAGAAGGTGTCTCTGCAACTTCGATACCGCATGCATTAAGGGTTTTGATTTTTTCATCAGCTGTACCTTTTCCGCCGGAAATAATGGCGCCGGCATGCCCCATGCGCTTCCCTGGCGGTGCTGTTTTACCACCGATAAAACCGACTACCGGTTTTGTCATGTTGGCTTTTACCCACTCTGCCGCTTCCTCTTCGGCAGTACCGCCGATTTCACCGATCATAATGACAGCATGTGTATCAGGATCTTCGTTAAACGCTTTTAAAACGTCGATAAAATTTGTTCCATTTACAGGGTCGCCGCCGATTCCGACAGCTGTAGATTGTCCTACACCTGCTTCTGAAAGCTGATGCACCGCTTCGTATGTTAATGTTCCTGAACGCGATACAACGCCTACATGACCTTTTTTATGGATATATCCAGGCATAATGCCGATTTTACATTCTTCAGGCGTGATGACACCAGGGCAGTTCGGCCCTATCAATCTCGTTTTCTTGCCTTCCATAAAGCGTTTGACCTTTATCATATCCAGAACCGGGATATGTTCAGTGATGCAGATCACAAGATCAAGCTCCGCATCTACCGCTTCCATAATCGCATCAGCTGCAAACGGTGCCGGCACATAAATAACAGACGCGTTAGCACCGGTCGTTTGAACTGCGTCAGCCACCGTATTAAATACAGGAACACCTTCCGCTTCAGTCCCGCCTTTTCCAGGTGTTACACCGCCTACGATATTTGTGCCGTATTCGAGCATCTGTTTCGTATGAAATAAAGCGGTAGAACCTGTAATCCCTTGCACAATAACTCTTGTATCTTTATTAATAAAAACACTCATTATCTGGTCCCCTGCCTTTCATTCTTTCCTAAACTAAGGATACGATTTTCTGCGCGCCGTCAGCCATGGATTCCGCAGATGTAATATTTAATCCTGATTCACTAAGGATTTTCTTCCCTAGATCCACGTTTGTGCCTTCTAGACGGACGACAAGCGGCAATGTTAAACCGACTTGTCTTGTCGCTTCAACAACCCCTTCTGCGATAACATCACATTTCATAATGCCGCCGAAAATGTTGACAAAAATCCCTTTAACGTTTTGATCTGAAAGAATGATTTTAAATGCTTCCGTGACTTTTTCCGCGGTTGCACCGCCCCCCACATCAAGGAAGTTGGCCGGTTCTCCTCCGTAATGCTTGATAATATCCATTGTTGACATCGCAAGTCCCGCGCCGTTAACCATACAGCCGATGTTTCCATCAAGGGAAATGTAGCTTAGATCATATTTGGACGCTTCGATTTCTTTCGGATCTTCCTCATCCAAATCTCTGTATTCCATAATGTCCTTTTGTCTATACAACGCATTGCTGTCGAAATTCAATTTCGCATCAAGCGCCATCACATTTCCGTCGCCGGTAACAACGAGCGGGTTGATTTCAGCGATTGAGCAGTCTTTTTCAACAAACGCTTTATATAGTCCAAGCATAAATTTAGCAGCTTTTCCCACGAGCTCTTTTGGAATATTAATAGCGAATGCGATTTCTCTGGCTTGATAGCCTTGGAGGCCGACAGCCGGATCAATAACAGCTTTTATGATTTTTTCCGGTGTTTTTTCCGCAACTTCTTCGATTTCTGTTCCGCCTTCTTCAGAAGCCATCAGAACGATTCTGGAAGTGGCGCGGTCAAGCACAAGACCCACGTAGTATTCTTTTTTAATATCGCAGCCTTCTTCAATAAGTAAGCGTTTTATTACTTGGCCGTCCGGACCGGTCTGATGTGTTACTAGAGTCTTCCCTAAGAGTTCTTCGGCATACGCTTTCACATCGTCTAATGATTTTGCTATTTTTACCCCACCAGCTTTGCCTCGACCGCCAGCATGAATTTGAGCCTTTACGACATAAACCGAGCTGGATAAGTTCTTTGCTTTCTCAACTGCTTCTTCTGCTGTAAAAGCCACTTTACCTTCAGGAACAGATACCCCATATTTTCTGAGGACTTCTTTTCCCTGGTATTCATGGATATTCATTTCCCATCCTCCTAACTTATGTAACAAAACTAAAATAGACTGCGCTTTCATTCTATAATAATACTGGAAGAATTGTCTAGAGTTCGATGCAAAATCTTTAAATCCTTCTAAACATTCAAACTTTTATTTTATTAAAAACATAAAATTTCAAACAGAGGATGGGGAATATTATTGTTATTTTTTGTTTTTTACGCTTTCGTCCAATCTGTAAATGAACGAAAAAATCTCAGCTACCGTTTCGTAGAGAGCTTCCGGGATTTGATCATCTACAGTCAAATGACGCATTAATTCGACAAGGGTCCGATCTTCTTGTATCGGAACCCCTGCCTTTTTTGCTTCTTTGATAATGTTGTCGGCTACATGGCCTTTCCCTGTCGCAACCACTCTCGGCGCCTTGTCTTTTTGTTCGTCATAATGGAGAGCCATAGCTTTTCTGGCTGGCATCTGCTCTTTCATATTTTCACATCCACTTCCCGGTCACTGATGCTTGTTACATATTGGTCAATTGCAGCCTTCTCTTCGGTGTGAATTCTTTTTTTAGCGTTCACCCCTGAAAGGCTGTATCCCATTTCCATAAGACCCTGTTTAAGTGCAGGCACCATCGGATCGATCGCAGCCTGAAGGTCAAATTCAGTCTCAATTGTAATGGTCATGACTTTTTGCTGTATCAAGCAATCAACAACGGTTTCTTTTAACGTGTCCAGTTGCAGCAAAAACAAAAGGCGGCAATGGGAAGGATCAAGCTTTCCATCGGCTTCTTTCTTGCCTTTGAACAGAACTGTCATATCCTGTACGCCTGACTTCGAAAATAGCGGAAATGACAGCATAATTTGGCTGTATGACGGGTGATGCTGCTGCATGAAAAGCTGGCCGTTTAATTTGTGAAAAAGCTGATCGGCTTCCTGTTTGACAGGTTCCGCTACCTCATGCGACCCTTTTGCGGCCTGGAGAGCCAGCTTGATGGATTGCATTTCATCAGGAGGGGCCGCGGCGCTCCCTTGTTCAAACGCTTTTATGAATGCAAGCTCGTCCCTTGCGCCGATTGCCATTTTCACTTTGGCCAAGAAAGAAAGAACATCTGCCTTATCGGCCAGACTAGGTGCAGTTTGCTGAACAGCCTTTAAAAAGACTTCGGCTTCCTGATCTGTGACTTGTGCAGCCTGTAAAACAGCTGAAGCGGCAGGTGACGGTGACTTACTGTCCCCCGATGAAGCAGCCGCCTTCAGCCAATTTGCTGCTTCTTTTACAAGTTGAAGATTGTTTTTTTCTGCAGATTCTGTCAGTTTTGTCAGCAGCTGCCGGGCTTCTTTCATCGGAATGTCCGCTACGGTTTTAGCGGGCGCTTCTTGTATGCTTCTCTGTTCCGCTGGATGATTTACAGGCGGCAAGCCGGCCTTTTCGAGAGAGCCGGATGGTGCGCTAAGCTCCCTGTTTCCGGCTGTAGTGCCTGAAGAATGCGCTTTGGCATTGTCCGTTATAGAGACAAGCTTATCGATCAGACGTTCTGCATGGACATCGATTTCACTATTAAAAAGCATTGTAATTGCTTCTTTTAGCTTTGTCATCATTTGGCTCTGCTGAGGATTTTGATTGATAGCCTGAAGCAGCTTGGATACGTGCTGATGGAGCGGAACAGGCGATTTCACAGCATGTATGCCGCTCAAAACCTCGGGGTGAATGGGTAATTCACGTTTTAAAGCGAACAAGACCGTTTCAATCGCTTTTTTTGTATCTGACGCAGGCAGCGCATCCATCCAGCGAACAGCTGTTTTAATATCATTTTCTGTTACTGGTGTTTTGCTCTTCAGCATCGCTCCTGCCATCATTAGAGCAGCGTTTGTCTGCTTTACCGATATGGCATTCAGAAGCTTTCCAGCGGCTTCCTGAATGGTTTTGGGATGTTGGTCAAAGCTTTGAACGACCTGAAGACGGCCTGTCTGTTCTGATGTTTTTTTTTCGTAGGAAAACCAATAGTACGCCTGGGGACGAAGCTGAGTTTCAAGTTTTCCCTGGACAGTTTGATTGCCGACTTGGATCAATGCATGCTGATCGCCTAATAAACGAAGGACTTTTCCTAAAAGAAGGCGCTTCTCCCCGTTTTGCGATTCGCTGACATTTGATGATTCCTGCGGGACTGCTGTATGTTTAAAAAGGTGCTGCAGCGCCTTTTGCATATCATTTCTTATATTCATTTACAAGAGGTGCCTCCTTGTCCATTGATTTATCTGGCAGATTGAACAGGAGCGAAAGTTTTGCGGTGCAATTCAGTCGGGCCGTATGCGGCGAGAGCTTCGAGATGCTCTTTTGTCCCATAGCCTTTATTTTTTTCAAAGCCGTACATAGGATAGGTTTCGGCATAGGCGCTCATCATCCGGTCTCTTGTCACTTTCGCGATACACGCACCTGCCGCAATAGACACGCTTTTGGCATCGCCTTTTATAATTGACGACTGGTCTATGCCGATCGGTAGCGTCATTGCGTCAACAAGCAAATAATCAGGTGTATCTGACAAATCGTGTATCGCTTTCACCATTGCCATCTTTGAAGCTTCATATATATTGATTTCATCAATGACAGAGGCTTCTACAATTCCTATTCCGACCGCCAGTGCTTCTTTCATAATAAGCTCATAATATTCGTCACGCTTTTTTTCTGAAAGCTTTTTGGAGTCTGTCAGCCCAAGTATTTCACCTTCCTCCGGAAGAATGACTGCGCTGGCGACAACGGGTCCCGCCAATGGCCCCCGGCCGACCTCGTCTACACCTGCGATCAAGCGAAATCCTTTGTTTCTTGCCAACCTTTCAAAGGAAGTCATATTCAGCCATTGTTCTTTCAGCGCTTTTTCTTTCGCCTGCTTTTTAAGCCATTGCTCTACAAGCGTTTGAACGCTCTTTCTCGGGTCGTTTTCGCATAGGGTAAGGAATGGGTCCTGCTCATCCTTCACTTCCTGCAAACGGTCTTTAACGTCCTTTACGGTTAATGTATTCACTTTCTCTTCTCCCTTACTGTATGTATCGGTTCGGTCAGGCAAAAATAAAGACCCGCATTTCTGCGCGCCTTTACTTAGCGGGCTGTTCAAATGACAGCCTGCCGAACTTTTCAGTGCGGATATCGCGAATGATAACTTCAGTCGTTTTATCGTAGTTAATAAGCCCTCCGCTCATGAGGCAGCCGCGCTTTTCACCTATTGCATCAAACAGCTCCGCAATGTCCTCTGGGATTTCCTCAAGGCCGTAACGCTCTTTAAGCCGTTCAGGATAGTGTTCTTCGAGAAAACGAAGACCAAACACGGCCACATCCTGCAGATTGATAATTGTGTCTTTAATAGCGCCGGTGACTGCCAGCCTCAAGCCGACAAGCTCGTCTTCAAATTTAGGCCATAAAATCCCCGGTGTATCTAAGAGCTCTAATTCCTTCCCGACTTTCACCCACTGCTGAGATGTCGTAATACCAGGTCTGTCTCCCGTCTTTGCGATGTTTTTCTTTGCCAGCCGGTTGATAAGCGTTGATTTTCCGACGTTTGGAATGCCGATAATTAAAGCGCGAATTGCTCTAGGCTTTACACCTTTGGCTCTCATCCGGTCAAATTTTTGTTGGAGGATCTCTTTTGACACAGGCACAATTTGATTTAAGCCTTGTCCGTTTACAGAATTTATGGATAAAGAGCGGATCCCTTCCTTTTCAAAGTGCTCTTTCCATTGCTGTGTAACTGCCGCATCTGCTTTGTCAGCTTTATTTAACAGCATAATTCTCGGTTTATTTTTTAGAATGTCTTCAATCATTGGGTTTCTTGATGACATCGGAATTCTGGCATCTACCAATTCATATACAATATCGATTAATTTTAATTTTTCGGTTACTTCCCTTCTTGCCTTGGCCATATGGCCCGGGAACCATTGAATTGTCATGTGACACGAACACCGCCTTTATCTCTTCAGTATGCAAGATTCTTTGTTGTCCTTTATGTATTTTACGATGCCTGTCCGGCATTTTCAAATTGTGTATAAAAAAAGAGCTTGTTACAGGTAACAAGCTCTTTTCGTCGTTATCATTATCGTCTGATCTCTTTAATACGAGCCGCTTTTCCGCGAAGTTCACGCAGGTAGTAAAGCTTAGCACGGCGTACTTTACCGTAACGCACAACTTCGATTTTCGCGATTTTTGGTGTGTGTACAGGGAAAGTACGTTCAACACCAACACCGTAAGAAATCTTACGAACTGTGAACGTTTCGCTGATTCCACCACCACGACGCTTGATCACAACACCTTCAAAGATCTGGATACGCTCACGGTTACCCTCAACAACTTTAACGTGTACACGTAAAGTGTCACCAGGACGGAACGCAGGAAGATCAGTGCGAAGCTGTTCTTTTGTGATATCTTCAATTAGTTTTTGCATCGTTTTCAACTCCTTCCAACAGATGCTCTTGGCCACATACCCCGGCACAGCGGAACATCGTTTTCAAGCTTGCAGCGGATAAGCCCGCTTTAAGCCACAAGTAGTATCTTATCACAATTTCATAATCTGTGCAATAAAATCTATTCTTTTTCCCATTCAGAAATCCATTTTCTTTGCTGGTCTGTAAGCGGATAGTCTTTCAGAAGATCCGGGCGTCTTACATAGGTTCTTCTGATTGATTCTTTATTCCGCCACTCTTTGATTTTTGCATGGTTTCCTGACAGAAGTGTTTCAGGCACTTTTAAACCTTTGTAATCTGCCGGTCTTGTATAATGCGGGTGCTCTAAGAGGCCGGTGCTGAATGAATCCTCAATATGGGAAGCCTCTTTGCCCAGCACACCCGGAAGCAGTCGGACCACACTGTCTGCAATCATCATTGCAGGGAGCTCGCCGCCGGTCAGGACAAAATCGCCAATGGATATTTCATCCGTTACCAAATGCTCGCGAATGCGTTCATCATAGCCTTCATAGTGGCCGCAAATGAACAGCAAATGCTCTTCCTTCGCTAATTGTTCGGCTTTGTTTTGGGTGAAACGCTCACCTTGCGGGCAAACGAGGATAATACGCGGAGCAGCGGCCGCCTTTGATGTCAGGTCCTCGACCGCGTCAAAAACAGGCTGAGGCTTGAGAACCATGCCTGCGCCGCCGCCATAAGGATAATCATCGACAGTATTGTGCTTGTTATCAGAATACTGTCGGAAATTTACGACCTGAAACTGCACCGCGTCTTTATCCTGCGCTTTTTGAAGAATCGATGAACCGAGCACGCCTTCAAACATGTCGGGAAACAGCGTCAAAAAATCGATTTTCATTCGTCTATTAATCCTTCCATGAGTTCAACCTCAATTTTCTTTTCGCTGACATCGATATGTTTGACCACTGATTCAATGTAAGGAATCAGCGCGTCTTTTTTCCCTTTTCGGCCGATGACCCACACGTCATTAGCTCCAGGCGTCAAAATTTCTTTTACCTTTCCGATTAGTTGGCCGTCCTCGGTAAATACTTCACACCCAATGATTTCGTGGAAATAAAATTCTCCCTCATTCAGCTCTCCTAAATCTTCTTCTGGAACTTTAATGATTGCGTTTTTCAGCTCTTCCACTTCATTCAGGCTTTGTCTTTCTTCAAACTGCAGCAGATGAAATTGTTTATGCAGTCTGTGCGTGTTTACCGTTACTTCAACGGGTTCGTTATGTCCCTCCCTAAACAAATACAGCGTGTTGCCCGGCTTGTACCGTTCCTCGGCAAAATCTGTTTTCGAAATCACCCGTACCTCGCCTTTAATTCCGTGGGTATTTACGATTTTACCTACATGAAACCATCGCTTTGTCATATGATCACCTCTGGCGAATTTCAATTACTTGTCCGTCTTTTATGACGATGGTGTTTGCTGCTGTTTTCTCATGCCAGTTATCTCCGGCTTCAATTGTCAGCAGCGCATCGACTTCCTTTTCTTTCATCTCACTGCCAAGCGGCAATGTATGTACTTGAGCAATTTGAAAATCGATTATTTTTATGTTGTCTTTCCGCTTTTCTATTGCCTTTTTAAATTGTTCGATCATATCAGGGTTTTGCTGTTCTTTCTCATGTTTTCTTAGCTGAAAATAGAGCTGGCTGCATTCTCGTTCAAGCATTTGTTTCTTTTCGGCAAAAGAAGCTAAAAGCTTTTCCTTGCTGTGCTCGGTTAAGACTTGCATAACGGCTACACGGTGAATAATTTGCATCGCACCAAGCTCCCCGCTTTTAAAACTTTTTTTGGCTCAGGCCTCTCTATTTTGCCTAAGCTTCTATCAGTTTACCCTTTTTTTGCGTGTAAAAAAAGGGGAGGTGCCGGCCCTCTCCCTTTTAGTCAAATATCTCAAATTGAACTTTCTTAGAAGACTGTGCGCCAGCTGCAAATACAGCTGTTCGAATCGCTTTTGCAGTCCGGCCTTGCTTTCCGATAACTTTACCGGTATCTGACTTATGGACAGATAAGCGCAGCGCAATCTTTTGATCGGTTTCTTCTCTTATGACGCGAATGTCATCTGGGTGATCAACAAGCGGCGTCACAATTTGGACAATCAAATCTTCCAAGTGTCGATCAGTCATTACTTGCCTTGTTTAGCGTTGTGGAATTTTTCCATGATTCCTTGGCTAGAGAACAAGTTGCGAACTGTATCAGATGGTTTCGCTCCAGTTTGAAGCCATTTAAGAGCAAGCTCTTCGTCGATTTTTACTTCCGCTGGTTTTGCAACCGGGTTGTATGTTCCGACTGTTTCGATGAAACGGCCGTCACGCGGTGAACGAGAATCTGCTACAACAATACGATAGAAAGGAGATTTTTTTGCTCCCATACGTTTTAAACGAATTTTTACTGCCATTTTACTAGCACCTCCGAAAATATTTCAACAAGATAGTATATTAACAATGATAAAAGTGTTTGTAAAGTGTTTTTTCTTAACAACGGTTTTATCATGTATAACCGATTACATAAAAGGTAGCTTAAACCCTTTTTTCTTACCTTTTGACATGTTTGTCATCTGCTTCATCATTTTTTTCATTTCGTCAAACTGCTTAAGCAGACGGTTGACCTCCTGAACGGATGTCCCGCTCCCTTTCGCAATCCGCTTTCGCCGGCTGGCATTGATGATATCCGGCTGTTCTTTTTCACGAACAGTCATTGATTTAATGATTGCCTCCACATGATTCAGCTGTTTTTCATCCACTTGGATGTTTTTCAGGCCTTTCATTTTGCCGGCACCTGGCATCATTTGCAGAAGCTCATCAAGAGGCCCCATGTTTCTGACCTGCCCGAGCTGCTCCAAAAAATCGTCCAATGTGAAGCTCATGGTTCTCATTTTTTGTTCCAGCTCTTTGGCTTTATCTTCATCGACGCTGGCCTGTGCTTTTTCAATTAATGTCAGCACATCGCCCATACCGAGAATCCTTGATGCCATGCGTTCAGGATGGAACGGTTCTAACGCATCAAGCTTTTCGCCTAGACCAGCGAACTTAATCGGCGTGTTTGTGACCGCGCGAATAGAAAGCGCAGCACCGCCGCGTGTGTCGCCATCAAGCTTAGTCAGCACAACACCGGTTAAACCGAGCTGTTCATTAAAGCTTTGGGCGACATTCACAGCGTCCTGTCCGGTCATTGAATCGACAACCAGGAAAATTTCTTCCGGATTCGCGATTTCCTTCACGCTGGTGAGTTCATCCATCAATTCATGGTCAATATGCAAGCGGCCTGCCGTATCCAAAATGACATAGTCATAATGTTCTTCCTTGGCTTTTTCAATAGCCTGTTTCGCTATTTCTACAGGACTGACCTGATCACCAAGTGAGAAAACAGGCATGTCAAGCTGTTTGCCGAGCGTTTCCAGCTGTTTAATAGCGGCCGGACGGTAAATATCGGCAGCAACCAGCATCGGTTTGCGATTATGCTTTTTGCGCAGCAGGTTCGCAAGCTTACCGCTTGTTGTCGTTTTACCGGCACCTTGTAGACCGACCATCATAATAACAGTCGGCGGCTTTTTTGCGGCGGCGATTTTGCTCTCTTCGCCGCCCATCAGCTCAGTCAGTTCCTCTTGAACAACTTTAATGACCTGCTGGCCGGGCGTCAGACTTTTCATGACGTCTTGGCCTACAGCGCGTTCACTTACTTTTTTGACAAAATCCTTGACTACTTTAAAGTTAACGTCAGCCTCAAGCAGCGCAAGACGAACCTCACGCATCATCTCTTTGACATCTTGTTCGCTGACTTTCCCTTTTCCGCGAATTTTGGAAATCGTCTGCTGCAGTCGGTCGGCTAATCCTTCAAATGCCATAGTTTGCCGCCTCCTAATCTAATTTCTCAAGCGCTTCAATCAGAGCTGTAATTTCTTCCTCTTCTATTGAACCGGAAGCAAGCTCCTTCAGCTTATTAAACATCTCTTTACGCTCCTGAAACTTTTTCAAAAGGAGCAGCTTTTCTTCATATTGTTCAAGCATCGCTTCTGTTCGTTTGATGTTATCATAAACAGCTTGTCTTGAAACCTCATATTCTTCGGCTATTTCGCCTAGGGAGAAATCGTCCAAATAATAAAGCGACATATAGCTCTTCTGTTTTGACGTCAACAACGACTGATAAAAATCAAACAGATAATTCATTCTCGTTGTCTTTTCAAGCGACATTTGAGCTCTCCCCTTTGTTAAGTCAAATCCCTTTACGATAACTTAGTTTACACGGTTTCATGAAGACTGTCAAGTTTTTATCTTGTCAAAGCAATGATTGCCTTTTTTCCAAAATACACTAAATATTATCCATTTTATTCCGATGTTATATATGAACCCTATTTTAAAGGAGGAGTTTATATGAAAAAAATCGGTTTATTGTTTACGCTATGCTTGGCAGCTGTGTTTACACTCATTGTCCCGGCACAGCAAGCAGACGCTGCTGAGGCGCCTTATAAGGCTTCGATCACAAATATCAGCACAGATGGAGGAGTTTACGGTAAAATCAATTACGGCCAAGGTCAATATTGGCGAGTGAAGTACAATATCACCGTAAGCGGCAAATTACTCGATCAAAACGGACAGCCAGTGCCAAACGCTCCAGTACGATTTGAGGCAGATACGAAAGTCGGAAACACAACAAAAACAGCTTCAGGAACAACCGATGAAAACGGAACATTTGAGGTTCCAATGTATTTGGGGCCAGCCGCTGGGTACTATACGTATTACACATCTGTTTCCGTTCATTACTACGACATCATCCCATTCAGAGTTTATTCAGGAGATGCGAGACTGGTATCCACAGATAACAGCCTTTATCATTTCGCCTATCAAGTGAGAAGATAATAAAGGAAAAAGGCCCTTTTTCGGGGGCCTTTTTTTGTTAATCATCGGCGTTTTCCACTAAATCTGAAAACAGGCCGTATACATACGATTCTGCGTTGAATTCCTGAAGATCATCCACTTTTTCACCTAATCCGACTAGTTTAACCGGAATATGGAGCTCGTTGCGGATCGCGAGAACGATCCCGCCTTTTGCCGTACCATCGAGCTTCGTTAAAGCAATACCCGTAACATTTGTTGCTTTAGAGAACTCTTTCGCCTGCGCCATCGCGTTTTGGCCGGTCGTGGCATCTAGGGCAAGCAGCACCTCATGCGGCGCTTCAGGCACTTCTCTCTCAATGACGCGCTTCACTTTTTCAAGCTCTTTCATCAGATTCACTTTGTTTTGAAGACGACCTGCCGTATCACAGATTAAAACATCAGCATTTCTTGCTTTGGCAGCATGGACAGCATCGTAGATAACAGCCGCGGGATCGCTTCCGGCCGTTTGCTTAATGACAGGCACTCCCGTACGCTCTCCCCATACTTCCAGCTGTTCAATAGCACCCGCTCTAAATGTGTCTCCGGCAGCAAGTACGACAGACTTTCCTTCTTGCTTTAATTTATGGGCAAGCTTTCCGATTGTTGTCGTTTTGCCGACTCCGTTTACACCTACGAGGAGGATTACATTTAAACGCCCATCCTGAATATTCAACTCAGAAATTTGCCCATCACCGCTATTATAAATGTCGACCAGCTTCTCGGAAATCACAGACTGGACTTCCGCCGGATCTTGAATATTTCTTCGTTTCACTTCTTTTTTCAGCTCATCTATTAATTCCATAACGGTTGTAAAGCCGACATCCGCGCCGATAAGAACCTCTTCAAGCTCTTCAAAGAAATCCTCATCCACTTTACGGTAACGGGATACAAGATCATTCACTTTGTTTTGAAAGGAGTTTCTTGTTTTTTCAAGGCCATCCTTAAACTTTTCAGATACGGAATCTGTTTGTTTTGTGATTTTCTCTTTTAATTTTTTAAAAAAGCTCATCTTTTACCCTCTTTCCTCGTTACTGAACGAATTCTTTTGTTTCTTCCAGCTTAACTGAGATTACCTTGGAAACACCAGACTCCTGCATGGTTACGCCGTATAGCACATCCGCTTCCTCCATCGTCCCTTTTCTGTGGGTAATCACTATAAACTGGGTATCGCTGCTGTATTTTTTTAAATACTGTGAAAATCGGAACACATTCGCTTCGTCAAGCGCAGCCTCTACTTCGTCGAGGACGCAAAACGGTACAGGGCGAACCTTTAAGATTGAGAATAAGAGCGCTATAGCAGTAAGGGCACGTTCTCCGCCTGACAAAAGATTTAAGTTTTGCAGTTTTTTCCCCGGCGGCTGTGCGATAATCTCGACTCCTGAGTGAAGCAGATCGTTCGGATCGGTGAGCCTCAGTTCAGCTCGTCCTCCTCCGAATAAGGAGCGGAAGACTTGATCAAAGTGTGATCGGATTTGGACGAATGTGTCATTAAAGCGCTTTGTCATTTCTTCATCCATTTCTTCAATCACTTGGAACAGGGTATTTTTCGCTTCTGTCAAATCTTCTTTTTGTTCTGACAGAAACTTATACCGTTCGTTGACCCTCTCAAACTCATCTATGCTTCCAAGGTTTACAGTACCAAGTTCTTCAATTGCGAGCTTAATCAGCTTCACGCGCTTTCTGGCTTCTTCTGGATCGGTTTCCAGCGGATAGGTCTCTTTTGCCCCCTCGAAGGACAAGCTGTATTCTTCCCGTAAGTACTGGAGCAAATTATCAAGCTCAACTTCCATTCGGCCCAGTTTGACCTCTTCGTCTTTTAGAAGCGTTGTTTTTTGTTTATACAGACGTTTCATTTCTTTCAGCTCACGCTCGTATGTATCAAGCCCGTGCTGAAGCTTGATACGCTGGTCGCGCCTTAACGCGATCAGTTCAATCGTTTTCGTTTTGTCATTCAATTTATGTTTTGCAGCTTCTTCAAGCTTTTCTTCGCCACTGGTGCTTGATGACATCTCTGACGTTAAGAAGCTTAAGTCTTCTTTCGCTTCTTTTAACGCAAACTCTGTTTCTGCGAGCTCTTTCTTACGTCTGGCAAGGTTGTCCTCTTCACTCTGGCATGCCTGCTCTTTTTTGGCTGCTGTGATCTTCAGCTCAGTCAGCTCATTGGAAAGAGACTCTTTCGTTGAGGATTGCGTTTGTTTTTGTTTTGTCAGCCTATCTATATCCTCTTCAAGCTGCTTCATCTTTTCCGATACGGCAGAAAGCTCTTCTTCCAGCTTGCGTTTACGCGTTTTCTTCTCTTCATCGCTTTCTGACAGAGCAGATTTTTCTTGATCATAGAGCTCTAAATGAGTGTTGATATTTTTCTCGGCAACTTGAAGTTCGTACAGCTGGCCTTTTACATCCTGCTGCTTTACTCTCAAGCTTTCCCCGGCTTCTCTTAAGTCAGCCAGTTTTTTCTCCATATCCTGAAGAGATTGCTTAAGTGTTTTCACTTCTTGTTCAAGCAGCGCTGTTTTCTCTTCCATTTCAGTGAGCCGTTTGCTCACATCTTCAAGCTCACGGCTTCTCCCGAGCAGCGAGTTATTTTTCTTTTTAACCGCTCCGCCCGTCATTGAACCACCCGGATTCACGACATCTCCCTCAAGGGTTACGATGCGGTACCGGTGCCCGAGAAGCTTCGCAAGCTCGTTTGCTCCCTTTAAATCCTCTGTGATCAGCACAGTTCCAAGAAGGTTCTGGATGATGCGCCGATACGCAGGATCAAATGTGACAAGTTCACTGGCGACCCCGAGAAACGACGAGTGCTGCGCCGCTGTTTCCGCGTCCCGGCTTTGAAGCTGCCGGTCTCTGATTACAGAAAGAGGCAGAAACGTCGCCCGGCCGAAGGAATTCTGTTTTAAATATTGAATCGCTTTACGGGCAGACTGTTCATCGTCGGTTACGACATGCTGGGCAGAAGCGCCGAGCGCAATTTCAATGGCCGCTTCATACTTCTGTTCTGTTGAGATCAGCTCTAGGACCGCTCCGCGAATTCCGCCGAGCCGCTCTTTCGCTTTCAGGACTTCTTTAACACCTTGATAAAAGCCGGAGAAATCACCCTGCATCGTCTCAAGCATGTCCTTTTTCGATCTCGCTTGCTGAACGTATTGATATGCCTGATACAGAGCGGATTCATTTTTTTCGTATTGGCGCTTTTTCTGCTCATATTTTGTCTGCATGTCACGATATGCGCCGACTTGGCTGTGAATCTCCTGCTCAATTCGGGCAAACTCCGTTTCACATGCGGCTTTTCGCGCAGAAATATCGCGCCGTTCCTCTAGATGCTTTTCATTGTTGTCCGCAAGCCTCTGTAATGTGACAGCGGATTGGGACATCTGGTCATCAAGCAGCTGGAGCTCGTTGCGGGTCGAAGCCTGGCTGTTTAACAGCTCAAAGTAATCGCTTTTCAGCTGCTCGATTTTTTCTTCGACATTTTCATTGTGAAGACTGAGAGCCTGCTGTTTTTCTTTTACCTGAGCTCTTAACTGTTTCACCTCTGCCTGAAGCGTTTCAAAGACAGCCTCCTGCTTCGCAAGCTCTTCTTTCAGGACCGTTTCTTTTTGCTGGTACTGAACAATGGCTTCTTCAAGCTGTTCTCGGTTTTGCACAGCGTTTTTCTTGCGTTCTTTTAGGACTTCTTTACGGCCTTCAAGCTTTTCCAGCTCTTCACTTGTCACCAATAAGACCTGCTGGAGCTCATCTACTGATTCATCCAGCGCTTGAATTTTGTCTCGCGCCTCTTCAATTTTTGCTTCTTTCGCAGAAATCGCAGCCGATTCAGCGAGCTCTTCTTCCTTTGCGAGCTGCACTTTCTCTTTGAGAGCTGACCATTTACCATGCAGTTCTTCGATATCATAGGCAGTCAGCGCTATTTCAACATGCTCCAGCTCTTTCTTTTTCTCCAGATAGTCTTTCGCTATGGATGCTTGAATTTTAAGAGGTTCAACCTGTCCTTCAAGCTCATGTAATATGTCCTCTACCCGGTTTAAATTGTCCTGTGTCTCAAACAGTTTATTTTCTGCTTTTTTCTTTCTCGTTTTATATTTAAGCACCCCGGCCGCTTCTTCAAAGATACTGCGGCGATCCTCCGCTTTACTGCTCAGGATCTCTTCCACTTTTCCTTGGCTAATAATAGAAAATGCTTCTTTACCGAGGCCAGAGTCCATAAATAAATCAATAATATCTTTTAAGCGGCACGGCTGATTGTTAATCAGAAACTCACTCTCGCCTGATCTGTATACACGTCGTGTCACGCTGACCTCATGGAAGTCAATCGGCAAGAAATGATCATCATTATCAAGGGTAAGTGTAACTTCAGCCAAATTTAATCGCTTTCTCGAATCACTGCCGGCAAAAATGATATCTTCCATTTTTCCGCCTCGAAGAGACCGTGCCGATTGTTCTCCAAGAACCCAGCGAATGGCATCAGTGATGTTGCTTTTTCCGCTACCATTTGGACCGACAACCGCTGTAACGCCTTTTACAAAATCCACGGAAATCCGTTCTGCAAATGATTTAAATCCTATAACGTCTAAACGTTTGAGGAACATAGCGATCCTCCTTATGTAATAAGTATTTCAATTCTATCATAAAACATGGATAAAATAAGACGGCATACATACTGAAATCCCCCTTATGATTCAGGGGGATTTTATTGTTTCGTATGATATTTTTGCAATTTAGCCAAAGCTTCCTGAGCAGCATGCTGTTCGGCTTCTTTCTTTGATCGGCCGTTTCCGACTCCGAGTGGTTCACCTTTTAGCGATACGATGGCTTCAAATTCACGGTTGTGCGCAGGCCCTTTTTCGTTGGAAATTTTATACTCCAGAGAGCCTTTGCCGTCCCGCTGCACGTATTCCTGCAGCTGGCTTTTAAAATCCATCACATGAGAAAAAGCACCATCGTTAATTTTAGGGAACACATAGACTTTTAAGAAACTTTCGACCGGCTCTAATCCCTGGTCAAGATACAAGGCTCCTATAAATGCCTCAAATACATCCGCCAATAGGGCAGGACGCTTTCTTCCGCCTGTCATTTCCTCACCTTTGCCCAACAGGACAAGATCGCCGAATGACAGTTCGTGAGCCAATGAAACGAGAGATGGTTCGCATACAATCGCGGCTCTCAATTTCGTCAAATCTCCTTCACTCATAGCCGGATACTTGGCAAATAAGAATCTGGAGATCGTCAGTTCCAAAACAGCGTCACCTAAAAATTCAAGCCTTTCATTATCTTCATACGGCTTTTTCCGATGCTCATTCACATAAGATGAATGTGTAAATGCTTGATACAAAAGCTTTTCATTTTGAAAGTGAACCGAAATCCGTTCTTGAAACTCTTTAAATTGTTCTACTTTTTTATAGAACTTTTTTTTATCTTTATAATGTGAGTGTTTTGACATAGTAACCTCCATAGGCACATCAGGTTCACCGCGCTTCTCTGACTAAACCGGATACAGCGCGCGTAAAAGCGGCATGCTGTAATAACTGCACGAATAAAGGGCTAAAGCCCCGCATCTCGGCGGGACTTTTAGCATCAGCTTATTGCTGGTTTTGTATGTAGTTCACAGCGTCGCCGACTGTTGCAATCTTTTCAGCATCTTCGTCAGAAATCTCCATATCAAACTCGTCTTCAAGTTCCATAACAAGCTCAACTACATCTAGGGAATCAGCACCTAAGTCTTCCTTGAAAGAAGCTTCAAGTTTGACGTCTGCTTCATCAACGCCAAGGCGATCTACGATGATTTTCGTTACACGCTCTAATGTATCTGCCATAGCAATTCACCTCCCCTCAAGTATTATAGTGGATTCGTTTTTAAAAAACTAGAGAAACTATGATGAAATTTTCGAGAAAAAAACTTACATCACCATTCCGCCGTCAATATGAAGCGTCTGGCCTGTCATGTAACGTGCTCCCTCTGAAGCAAGGAACGTGACAACACTGCTGATGTCACCTGGTTCACCAAAGCGCGCGAGCGGAATTTGTTTCAGCATTTCGTCTTGAACGTCTTCGGCAAGCTTATCTGTCATATCAGTTGAGATAAATCCAGGCGCAATCGCATTTACCGTAATATTTCGGCTTGCAAGCTCCTTAGCAGAAGATTTTGTTAAACCGATTACGCCAGCTTTTGCAGCCACATAGTTGGCTTGTCCAGGATTTCCGCTGACGCCGACGATAGACGATACGTTAATAATTCGGCCTGAACGCTGTTTCATCATTTGTCTTGTAACAGCTTTCGTGCAGTTGAAAACACCTTTAAGGTTAATGTTAATGACATCATCCCATTCATCTTCTTTCATTCTCATGATGAGATTGTCTCTTGTAATTCCGGCATTATTAACAAGAATGTCAATCGCAGAAAAAACAGATAACGTTTCTTTTATCATGTTTTGTACATCTTCAGGATTTGATACATCCGCTTTGACAGCAATTGCTTCTCTGCCCATTGATTTGATTTCATCCACCACTTCATTTGCTTTCGCTTCATTGCCGGAGTAGTTGACGACAACGTTCGCGCCGCTTTTTGCCAGGTCAAGGGCAATTGCGCGGCCGATTCCGCGGGATGCCCCAGTGACAATAGCTGTTTTGTCATTAAGCATTTTCATTCTCCTCCTTAAGCGTTTGAATTGCCAGCTCGATCGTTTCCGGATCTGATACAGCAATTGTTTTCAAGCGTCTGTTTACTTTTTTCACAAGGCCTGAAAGCACTTTTCCGGGGCCAATTTCAATAAAGGTCGTAACACCCTCTTCAATCAGCTTGTTAATGCTTTCCTCAAAACGAACCGGAGAGTAGAGCTGTTCAATGAGCTTCTCTTTGATTTCTGCTTTAGCGGTCATGACATCAGCAGAAACATTTGAAACGACCGGAACGCCAGCGTCTTTTATGTCACAGGAATCCAATACTTCTTTCAGCTTTTCCGCAGCTGGCTTCATCAGTTCAGAATGGAAGGGACCGCTTACTTCAAGCGGGATCGCGCGTTTTGCACCGTTCTCTTTTGCCTGTTCACTTGCAAGCTCTACCCCTTTAGCTGTACCGGAAATAACGATTTGTCCAGGACTGTTGAGATTCGCAAGCTGAACCAGATGGCCATCCTCCGTGACTTTATCGGTTACTTGCTTTAATGCTTCGGCATCCATGCCAAGAATCGCGGCCATAGCTCCTTCGCCAGCAGGAACTGCTTCATTCATAAACTCTCCGCGTTTTCTGACGGTATAAACAGCATCTTTGAAAGACAGCGCGCCAGACGCAACAAGCGCGGAATATTCACCAAGGCTGTGTCCTGCTGTGAAATCAGGTGTAATGCCAGATTCTTTAAATTTCTCAAGAACAGCAATGCTTGTCGTCAGCAAAGCAGGCTGCGCATTGTATGTAAGTGTTAATTCTTTCGCATCACCTTCAAAAATCAGTGAGCTGAGTTTTGTTTCCAATGTTTCATCCGCTTCATCAAACAGACGCTTTGCAGCAGGCACCTGCTCATAAAGCTCTTTCCCCATGCCGATAAATTGTGATCCCTGTCCCGGGAACAAAAATGCAATTTTACTCATGATGCAAAACCTCCAGACTATTCATCTGTTTTTTCTTCTTTTACTTCTTCCTGAATGAGCGCAGCCACATTTTGGCTGACCATCTCTCTTGCTTGGCGAATCGCATGAAATACAGCATTAGAATCTGAAGAGCCATGCGCCTTGATCACAGGCGCTTTTAAGCCGAACAGACTCGCTCCGCCATAATTCGAATACTCCATTTTCATTTTCATTTCTTTCATCTTCGGCTTCAGCACAGCTGCCGCAAGCTTTGATGTGAAATTAGACGTCATGACTTCTTTCATCATTTTAAAAATAGACAACGCAGAACCTTCCAGCGTTTTGAGTGTAACATTCCCGGTAAAGCCGTCTGTTACTACAACATCCGCCACATCATCTAAAAGGTCTCGCGCTTCTATGTTTCCGATAAAATGAATATTAGCTGTTTCTTTTAATAATTGAAACGTCTGCTTCGTCAGTTCGTTTCCTTTTTTATCTTCTGTTCCAACATTTAAAAGCCCGACTCTCGGTGAAGTGACACCGCGCACTTGCTGAGAATAAACAGAACCCATGATGGCATATTGGACGAGGTGCTCCGGCTTGGCATCGACATTGGCGCCGACATCAAGAAGGAGAAATCCATCTCCTGAAACGGTGGGAAGCGTCGGGGCAAGCGCCGGACGGTCAATCCCTTGAATTCGGCCGACAATAAACAGACCGGCTGTCATTAATGCGCCGGTATTTCCTGCTGAAATGCAGGCGTCAGCTCTGCTTTCCGAAACTTCCTGCGCCATAAGGACCATAGATGAGTTCTTTTTTCTTCGCACGGCGCGAACCGGTTCATCCGTTGGCTCAATCACTTCATCTGCGTGCAGCACCGTGATGCGGTCTGATGTTGTTGTTAAATGTGATTCTATCGTTGTTTTGTCACCGACAAGTGTGATATGGAGATCATCAAATGCCTCTATACCCTTTAAAACTCCGTCAATAACAGCTTTGGGAGCGTGGTCTCCTCCCATTGCATCTACAGCTATTCTCATGCATGCTCCACCTTTATGATTGTTTTGAACGGTACATGTCAAAATGTCCAGAAAAAACAATTTCTTCGCCAACATAGCTGTTCACTTCGACAACTGTTCTTCCTTTTTCTTTTTCGACCGCCGTCACTTTCGCTTTCGCTACAACACGTTCCCCCTGCTTCACCTGTCTTGTAAAGCGGATGTCTGCGCTTGCGGTCAGTGCCAGCTCGTCATCAATAACTGCCACAGCCAAGGAATTCGCCTGTGCAAATAAATGATGTCCTCTGGCAATTTGATTCCGGCTGAACACATGCTCCTGTTTTATTTCTAAAATGGATATCGCTTGATCATCCAGCTCAAGGTCAATAATTTCTCCGATCACTTCGTCCAGTGACAGGGATTTCACTTCATCTTCAAGCGTTTTCTCTGCAACATTCTTAATTCTTTCTCTCAGCTCCGGTATCGAAAGCTCTAAGCGGTCCAAACGAATTGTCTGGATGCTCACCCCAAATTTACCCGCTAATTCTTCATCTGTAATAAAGGGGGTTGCTTGAATCGTCTGCTGAAGTAATTCCTGGCGTTCTCTCTTATTTCTTCTCATATCTAAACACCATCCGGACAATTAAGACTAGGTACTAATAGTAGTATATAATTTCATAGATTGGAATGCAACGATTGTTTCTAGCTGGACACTAAAAACTTCTGGTGACTAACTTAATTTTTCCCCGTCCATTACTCCGCTCTTCAGCAATTGATCTCTCAGCGCCCCATATTCCGGCTCCTTCCAAAACGCGTCAGAAGCCACAAGATTCGCGGCATCCTGCCTCGCCGTTTCAAGCGCTCTGTAATCATGAACCATGTCCGCCACCTTGAATTCAGGCATACCGCTTTGTTTTTTTCCGAAGAAATCTCCCGGTCCTCTCAGTTCCAGATCCTTTTCAGACAGCTCAAAACCGTCATTGGTCTCGGACATGATTCTCATCCGTTCTTTCCCTGTTTCTGATTTAGGATCGGCCATCAGAATGCAGAACGATTGGTGCTCGCCCCGTCCGACACGGCCGCGCAGCTGGTGAAGCTGAGATAATCCGAAACGGTCGGCGTCATAAATCACCATAATGGTTGCATTCGGAACATTCACGCCAACCTCAACAACTGTCGTTGATACGAGAATTTGACAGTGGTTCGCACTGAACTCCCGCATGACCTGATCCTTTTCATCGGAATGAAGCTTTCCGTGCATCAGGCCGACATTCCATTTCTCCCGGAAAATATCAGAAAGCATATTGTACACGTCAATGGCGTTTTGCACATCAAGCTTGTCTGATTCTTCAATCAGCGGGCAGATGATATAAGCCTGTCTTCCCTGCTTTAATTCTTTTTCAACGAATGATAAAATACGGTCCAGCATGTCATGCTTGACCCAATAAGTTTCGATCTGTTTTCGTCCCGCCGGCATCTCATCAATGACAGATACATCCATTTCGCCGAACACTGTGATGGCTAACGTTCTTGGGATTGGAGTGGCTGTCATAAAGAGAACATCGGGATCCTGTCCCTTGTTCCGAAGTTTTTTGCGCTGCTCAACACCAAAACGATGCTGCTCATCTGTAATGACGAGACTCAGCGCCTTAAACTCCACCTCATCCTGTATTAAAGCGTGGGTTCCTACAAGAATATCAATCTCTCCCGCTGCAAGACGCTCAAGCAGTTCTTTTCGCCGCTTTCCTTTGACAGAGCTTGTCAAAAGAGCAACGCTAATATCCCACTTTTCAAATAGTGAAACGAGCGAATCAGCATGCTGTTCGGCCAGAATCTCTGTCGGCACCATAAGCGCGCCCTGGTATCCGGATAAGATCGCGGCATACAGCGCAATAGCGGCGACTGCCGTTTTTCCTGATCCGACGTCTCCTTGAAGAAGACGGTTCATTCTGTACGGAGAAGACATGTCTGCCGTTATTTCGCGAAGCACGCGGGATTGGGCGTTAGTGAGAGGAAACGGGAGGCTGTTGACAAATTTCATGAGTTCTTCGTTTGAAAAACGCTGCCGTATCCCTTGAGTCTGCTCTCTTTCCGCCTTTCGAAACGCCTGCATTTTCAACTGAAACAACAAAAACTCCTCATAAACAAACCGGCGTCTTGCAAGCGTTAACGCTTCTCTTGTTTCAGGCTGGTGCATCGCTTTTAACGCCTGATGATAATCCGGCAGCTTATAACGTGTTCGTAGCTTTTCCGGAAGAGGATCGGAAAGCGAGTCTGCATACTGGGTCAGCGCTTGTTGAATAAAACGTCTCATCATTTTGACGGTAACGTTTTCTTTCACAGAATACACTGGTTCAATGCTCTTATCCTCTTGATGCGGACCGTTTTTCAACTCCTGAACAGAAATGGTTTGACGGTGCTTGTCCCATTTACCTGAGACTGTCACGACAGAGCCCAGAGAAAGCTTTTTCTTCAAATAAGGCCGGTTGAAGCATATGGCTGTGACCAAATAATGGCCGACAAGAACCCTAAATGTCAGTCTGTTCCGTTTTTTTCCGTAATAGGTAAGAGAAGGCTCCGAATGAACCTTCCCTTCGACTGTAACTCTTTCATCATGCTTGACTTCTTCTAAATCCCTCAGCTCGTAGTCATCATAGCGATAAGGGAAATAATTCAGAAGATCAGAAATGTCATAAATACCGAGTTCCTTCAATGTTTTTTCTGTTTCCGGCCCAATGCCCTTAATGTTGGCTATACTAGTTTGCTGATGTTGTTTCACGTGTTCCTAGCGCTCCTCCAAAAATTTTTTTCTCTAATTCTCTTCCTGTCGGTGTTGCCGCCAAACCGCCTTGGCCTGTTTCTCTAAGTGCTGTGGGCATCGTCTGGCCAATTTTATACATGGCATCAATAACCTCATCACATGGAATGCGGCTTGTAATGCCCGCCAATGCCATATCAGCAGCAATCATTGCATTTGAAGCTCCCATTGCATTTCGTTTCACGCACGGCACTTCAACAAGCCCCGCAACAGGATCGCACACGAGTCCGAGCATATTTTTTAATGTAATGGCCATGGCCTCCGCGCTCTGTTCTGGTGTTCCTCCTGCCATCTCAACAATCGCCGCAGCAGCCATGCCTGATGCTGATCCAACCTCTGCCTGGCATCCTCCGGCGGCGCCGGAAATACTTGCGTTATTAGCCACGACAAATCCAAAAGCCCCAGAGGTAAACAAAAAGCGGATCATTTGTTCTCTTGTTGGGTTCAGTTTTTCTTTTACAGCAAATAACGTGCCGGGCACGACACCAGCAGAACCCGCAGTCGGTGTCGCACAAATGGTTCCCATGGCTGCATTCACTTCATTTGTTGCAACAGCTTTCGATACCGCATCTAAAATCAGCTGGCCAGACAGGCTTTTACCTGACCGAATGTAAGCCTGTAATTTCACGGCGTCACCGCCAGTTAAGCCCGTTTGGCTCGTCACTCCCTCGAGTCCTTTTTGAACCGCCGCTTCCATAACAGACAAATTGTGATCCATCTGCTGAAAAATCTCTTCTTTTGTTTTTTCTGTAACTTCCATCTCTTGTGCGATCATCACATCAGAGATGGATAGTTGCTTTTCTTTTGTTATCTCTAATAATTCCTTTACATTACGAAACATAACTGGCTCCTCCTGACCTTTCGCTAGTCAGCAATCTTTGTTACTTGAATAATATTCGGCAGCTTTGACAGCTCGTTGAGAATTTGTTCGTCAATATTTTGATCGACCTCTATTGTCATCAAAGCAAGCTGGCCGATATCCTTTCGGGCTACTTCCATATGGCCAACGTTGATTGAAAATTTCGCCAGGACATTGGCAACACCGGCAATCGTGCCAAACTTGTCATTATGAACAACCAATATAGCAGGATGATTTCCTGACAATCGGAGTTCAAAACCATTTAATTCTGTGATTTCAATCTTCCCTCCGCCAATCGAAATACCTGTCAGCTCAAGCTCTCCCTTTTTATCAGAAATGGTGATTTTGGCTGTGTTCGGGTGGACGGGTACAGCGTCTTCAACGCGAAACTCTATATCAATACCTTTATCTTCTGCAATTTGTATAGCGGTTTTAATCCGTTCGTCAAATGTATCAAAATCAAGCAATCCACCGATAATCGCGACATCTGTGCCGTGACCTTTATACGTTTCCGCAAAAGAGCCGTAAAAGGATACGGTGATGCGCTCAGGCTCTCTGCCAAATAAACTTCTGGCCACTCTCCCGATTCTTGCCGCCCCCGCCGTATGCGAGCTGGACGGACCGATCATAACCGGGCCGATAATATCAAAAACGCTTCTGTATTTCATGCTATTCCTCCTTATGAACCAGAGTTTATAAGCGCTTTGCTTCTAGACTAATTGATCATATATAAAATGGCAAGCGGGCGCGTCACAGCGCTGCCGCACTTAAAAGCAGACATAAGAATAGAAGGGCGAATCGCCCTTCTATTCTGCTGAAACGATATACGAATATAGCGGCTGTTTTCCGTTATGGATCTCAACCTCAATCTCCTCGTACTTTTCACTAAGGAACGCTTCAAGCTCCTCAGCTTCTTCCTGAGACGCATCCTCACCGTATAGGATGGTGACAATTTCGTCGTCTTCTCCGATCATTTCTGACAGCAGCGTTTTCGCGGCTGTCAGCTGATCTTCAGCAGTGCCGATAATCGTTCCATTCAGAATTCCCATAAAGTCGCCTTTTTTAATATCCTTGCCATCAATATGGGTATCTCTGACTGAGTACGTCACTTGCCCGCTTTTCACCTGCTGAATGGCGCTAAGCATATTGGCCTCGTTCGCTTCAGCTTCTTGATCCGGATGAAATGCCAGCAGGGCTGACATCCCTTGGGGAACCGTTTTGGCAGGAATGACGAAAACCTGTCCATCCATTACACTTGCCGCTTGATTAGCCGCCATGATGATGTTGGAGTTATTCGGTAAGATAAACACTGTTTCCGCATTTACGGATTTCACGGCATCGACAATATCCTCAGTGCTCGGGTTCATTGTCTGACCGCCTTCAATCACAACAGAAGCGCCGATGCTTTTAAATAAGTCAGAAATGCCTTCTCCCATTGCTACAGTCACAACGCCATAGGGCTGCTTTGCCGGCGGTTTTTCGTTGCCAGAAGGCTTGCTTTCCTGGCTGATAAGAGAAGTATGTTGTTCTCTCATATTCTCTATTTTAATTTTGATCAATTCACCATAATGCTGGGCATAGTTTAATACATTTCCCGGTTCTTCCGCATGAATATGAACCTTCGCCAGCGATTCATCCGCAATGACTAACAGAGAATCACCGAACTGGCTAAGATCTTGTCTGAACGTACCTTCGTTGAATTCTCGTTTTTCCTGATCGAGTCTAACCATCACTTCAGTACAAAAACCAAATTCAATATCTTCTGTATTCATTGCGCTTTGCGCGCTCTTATGATGCTCTGCGCTGACCATGTCGTCAAGTGACGGAAGAACAGCTTTCTGAGGCACAGTTTCACCTTTTAATGAAGCGAGGAAACCTTCATACACACAAAGCAGGCCTTTGCCCCCGCTGTCGACGACTCCTACTTCCTTTAGAACTGGAAGCAATTCAGGTGTCCTGTTTAAAGATGCCTCTGCTTCCTCTGTCACTGCAGTCATCAGCGCTGTGATATCGGTTTCTTTTTCTGCCAGAGCCACCGCTTTTTTCGCAGCGTCTTTTGCAACTGTTAAAATGGTGCCCTCTACAGGCTTCATGACAGCTTTATACGCCATATCAACACCGGCTTGCAGCGCAGCGGCAAACTCTTGTGCATTCATTTCTTTTTTCGTTTCAATGCTTTTACTGAATCCGCGGAACAATTGGGACAGGATCACTCCTGAATTTCCGCGCGCTCCCATGAGCAGCCCTTTCGATAACGCGGAACCCACCTTACCGATATCATCCGTATCCATTTGCTCCACTTCTCTTGCTCCGGAAGTCATCGACAGGTTCATATTTGTCCCCGTATCGCCGTCCGGCACCGGAAACACGTTGAGCGCATCAACCGCACTCGCATTTTGAGACAGATTCTGCGCTCCCGCGAGAATCATCCCGGCAAAGGTTCTGCCGTCTAATGTTCTAATAGACAATCCTACTCCTCCTAACTACGGGTTCGTCACTCGGACGCCTTGGACATAAATATTAACAGAGTCCACTGCCAATCCGATGGTTTGATTTACTGTGTACTTTACTTTTGTTTGGACATTATGTGCCACTTCAGAAATTTTCGTTCCATAGCTGACAATGATATACATGTCAATATGTATCTGTTCTCCTTCTTGGCGAACTTGGACGCCTCTGCTGAAATTCTCTTTCCGAAGGATTTCAGTCAGTCCGTCTTTAATCTGGTTTTTAGAGGCCATTCCGACAATGCCGTAACAGTCGATCGCCGCGCCTCCTGCCACCATCGCAATGACTTCATTAGATATATCAATCTGCCCGTACTTCGTTCTTAATTCAATGGACACACTAGTTCCTCCTTCGAATGCATAGAGTTACAGCTATTCTACTATATGGTTTCCATTATGAAAAGAAAAGACCAGCTATTGCTGCCGTCCCTCTACATATACTATAGCACCGCTGTTTGCGCAAGATGTCAAGTGAATTTTCTTGAAAGATGATGAAACAATAGTTGCAAACGTTTTTTAGCTGTGGTAAATTATTTAAAGTATCCATATCGAAAGCATCTAAGATCATATGAAATGTTAAAAAGTAGATGTTTTGTGCAAGTGAGGAGGGAAACAAATGGCACGTAAATGCGTTATCACAGGTAAAAAAACAACAGCTGGGAATAACCGTTCTCACGCAATGAACGCTTCTAAGCGCACTTGGGGCGCGAATCTTCAAAAGGTTCGTATCCTTGTGAACGGAAAACCTAAAAAAGTATATGTATCTGCTCGAGCTTTGAAATCCGGTAAAGTTGAGCGTGTATAACAAAATGAACGCCTGCCTCTATATGTGGCAGGCGTTTTTATGTGGTGAAAGAGGGCTATGAACCCCTGGGCCTTAATCTTTTCTAAATGAACCCAGCATCGCCCGGACAATTCCTCCTAAAAACTTCGGCAATTTAATGGTGTAAAATTTCATTTTTTGTCCCCTCCTATAACGTCCCGTAACCGCCTGTTCACTGATGTCAGCAAATGAATGAAAGCACATGCTAATCCGTGCTTCTTATCATTATTAATATGCCTTTTGCAAACGAAAAAGTACCTCGTGAATGAATGAGTTCGTTACTAATACATAGTGTTGAACCGAGCGTAATATGACAATTATTCAGCGGATATTTAAAACCAGCCAGTGTCAGCTCATGTATTTCTTCGGAAAACGGTATGAAGGAGATATATCGCTTGTTTTCATCCTTCTCCATATCATATTCACCGGGAGGGAACATTTGAATATGATTTTGTTTGTCTATCAGCCTAATTTTGATATTCGTTTTTATACCTCTATACAGAAGCTGAATATTTCCTAAAAAATGATCAGCTCTGCCGCCTGTAATGCCGAAAATCTGAATGATATCCGGCTGTTTTTCCAGCGCCCAATCAAGGGCGAGATCTAAATCTGTTTGATCTTTTTCTGCTTGATACACATGAAGTGCGGGAGCGGCATTTTCAATTCGGCTGCGTTCTTGCTCTGTTATGCTGTCAAAATCTCCAAAAGCTTCATCAGGAATGAGCCCGGCATCTAAAAGAGTAACGGTGCCTTTGTCAACACCGATCCAAAGGATGTCCCCAGCTGTATAGCCGGTTAGATCAGGAATGAGATCTTTAGGGCCTCCCGCAACGATATTGATTGTTTTCATCTCTGATCCCTTTCTCAGCATACAGGAAAAAGAGCTTAGGCTCTGCATGCCCAGCTCTTTTTCCTGCTGCTTATTTACTTCCTCTGATTTCAGAAATTGCTTTTTGGCGGTCAGGCTGGCCGTAAACAGCTGAACCGGCTACGAGTAAATTTGCGCCCGCTTCAATGACTAGCGGAGCGGTTTCTTTATTGACGCCGCCGTCTACTTCAATTAACAGATCTTTTTTTCCTCTTTCATCCGCCATTCGCTTAACCTCTTTGATTTTAGGAAGGACAGAATGAATAAATTTCTGCCCGCCAAATCCCGGGTTCACCGTCATTAAAAGAACAAGATCAAGGTCGTCGAAAACATGCTCGATAACTTGTACAGGCGTATGCGGGTTCAGAACAACACCGGCCTTCACCCCTTGCTCTTGAATAAGCTGGATGGTACGATGCAGGTGCGGACATGCCTCAGCATGCACCGACAGGATATCTGCGCCGGCTTTAGCGAAAGCCGGGATGTAACGATCCGGCTCTTCTATCATTAAATGAACATCCAGCGGCAGGTCTGTTACCGGCCGGACAGCCTCTACAATCAGCGGACCGATCGTGATATTCGGGACAAAGTGGCCGTCCATGACATCAATATGAATACAATCGGCTCCGCCCTTTTCTACATCTTTAATCTCATTGCCTAGAGCGGCAAAATCAGCGGATAGAATAGATGGTGCAACCTTTATCATTATGCTAATACCTCGGCTTTCTGTCTTTAATCTCCGTCATAAATTCAACATAATGGTCGTAGCGATACTGCTTTAATTCCCCGTCTTCAACAGCTTGTTTCACTGCACATTTTGGTTCTTTCAGATGCAAACAGCCTCTGAATTTGCACGAAGCGCTTTTTTCTCTGATATCAGGGAAGGTATAACCAAGCTCTTCTTCCTCAATATCTGTAAATTCGAGCGAGCTGAATCCCGGAGTATCTGCAACCAAGCCTCCGGACGTGTGAATCAGCTCTACGTGGCGGGTAGTGTGTTTCCCGCGGCCCAAATGTTCGGAAATCTCGTTAGTTCTTAAACCAAGCTCCGGACTGATCGCGTTGAGAAGCGAGGATTTTCCCACACCGGACTGACCGGCAAATACCGTTGTTTTGTCCTGAAAATGCGGGATGATATCCGTTAAACTGTTTTGGTCCTTAGAGGAGGTGAGATACACGTCATACCCAATATTCCGGTAGTCTTGTGCATAGGTTTGAATCGCATCATGTGTATCCTGATCTTCAATCAGATCCATTTTTGTAATGCATATAATCGGCTGAATATCATTGGCTTCAACGAGAACCAAGAAGCGGTCGAGCAATGCCGTGCTGAAAGAAGGCTGAACCGCTGAGAAAACAAGGACCGCTTGATCCACGTTGCAAATTGGCGGCCTGATAAGCTCATTGGTTCTTTCTTTAATTTCTAGCAGATATCCCTCTTTGTCATTTTCAGCTTGATACACAACATAATCACCGACAAGAGGGGTAATTTTGTTCTTTCTAAAAATGCCTCTTCCTCTGCATTGAACCACTTTATCTGAATCCCCTGATTCATCCAGTACATAGTAAAAACCGCTTAGCGCCTTAATAATTTTGCCCTCGGGCATATTTTCCCTCCTTGTTATTCACCTTTCGGATACTCAATGGTTTTGTAGCTGACGACTTTATTATTTACCATCACTTGATAGTACCCTTTTTGGCCGGATTCAATCTTCAATTCGATCGTTCGTTCAGCCGGCTCTTTTATCTTAAATTCCTCGTAAGTGTCAGAAATGCTGTGATCCGCATCGTCAATCGCGATTTGCACCTCAAGCTCGTCCCCCTCATTTTCTGGCTCGTAGGGGATCTCGACCTTTTCTTTTACTGTTTTCGCAGGTTTTTTCTCAGGTCCCAGAGAGAATGTCACCTCAACTTCGTTTCCCGGCTTTACTGCCGTTCCTGCCGCTGGCTTTTGTTTGACAACCTGCCCTTCTGGAATATCATCTGAGTATGCTTCTTTTTCTATCAGCTTCAGTCCGTTGTCTTCCAGATATCCAGACGCTGCTTCTTTACTGTACGTTTTCAAGTCTCTAAGCGTAATGTCTTCGGGCCCAATACTGACTGTGAGCTTGACTTGATCTTCACTTGGCACAAGCTCAGTCCCTGCGGACGGATTCTGTTCGATGACAGTGCCAGCGCTTTTCTCGTCGTTCACTTCATTCACTGTAACATGTTTAAACCCTTGGTCCTTTAACGCTTTTTTCGCCTGATCGGCCGTTTGGCCTGTCACATCGCCGACCTCCGTTTTAGCTTTTCCGGTGCTTTTATAGAGCGTGACCGTAGCGCCTTCTTTAACTGTGGATTCCGCTTTAGGATCCGTTTTTACAATCAGGCCTTCGTCAATTTTCTCATCTGAGATTTCCAAAACCTCGGAATCAACCTGCAGGCCGTCTTTTTCCAAAAGGCCTGCCGCCTTTTCGTATTCCATTCCGGAGACATTAGGTATTTTGACATCTTTAGGCATAAAAAGCGACGGAAAAACGGTGACAGCGAGAATTCCAGCTGTGATGAAAATGATGCAAACCGTTAGCAAAACCCACGGCCACTTTTTTCTTTTGCCGTTTTTCTTTGTTTTATTGTCGTTGATTGGTGTCAATTCAGCTTCTTTTTCGGCAGCAGCTTTCGCGAGCTCTTCATCTTTAATGATCGGAATCGCTTTTGTCATCTCTTCATCTTCTTGAATCGTAAATTTCTTCTCATTGAGTCTGTCGGCATCAAAAGCTGTTTTTATATCTGCTTCCATATCTTCAGCTGTCTCATAGCGATGAAAAGGGTCTTTTGCAGTTGCCTTTAGGATGATGTTTTCAACGCTTTGGGGCAATGACGGGTTCCACCTTCTCGCCGAAGGAGTTTCCGCCTGTAGATGCTTTAAGGCGATGCTGACTGCCGATTCTCCATCAAACGGGATACGGCCGGTTAAAAGCTCGAAAAGAACGATTCCAAGCGCATAAATATCAGATTTTTTTGTCGCCAAACCGCCCCGCGCCTGTTCAGGTGATAAGTAATGGACTGAGCCCAGCACAGAATTGGTATGGGTGATTGTAGTCGAGCTTAATGCCGTCGCAATTCCGAAATCCGTCACTTTGATATTTCCCATATGGTCGATCAAAATGTTGTGCGGCTTAATGTCTCTGTGAACGATCTGATTTTGATGGGCATGCGCGATGGCTGAGACAATTTGCTCCATGATGTTCAGCGCTTCTTTAGGGTGAAGCGGCCCGTTTGCTGTTATGTATTCTTTAAGCGTCATGCCCTCAACGTATTCCATAACAATATAATAAATATCATCTTCCTCACCCAAATCGTAAATACTGACGATATTCGGGTGATCGAGGCTTGATGCGGATTGGGCTTCTCTTCGGAAACGCCTGATAAACTCATTGTCATTCACATAGTCAAACCGCAGGATTTTGATTGCGACTTCACGGTCTAGAATCATATCCTCAGCTAAGTACACGTTGGCCATTCCTCCGCCGCCTATGACGCGAAGAATTTGGTAACGTCCGCTGATCCGCTTGCCGATTAGCACTGATCTTCACCCTCTTCAACATGTAAAGCAAGCTCAAGCAAAACTGCTGTAATGTTGTCTTCCCCGCCATTCTGATTGGCTTTTTCCACTAGCAGGTTTACTTTTTCCTGTGGAGCTTGATCGCTTTGCAGGATGTCTTTTAATTCAGTGCCTTCCACTTTATTCGTCAGTCCATCAGAACATAGAAGCAGCTTGTCTCCGGGTTCGATATCAAAGGAACGAGTGTCAATGCTAACTGACTGGTCTGTTCCAAGCGCCTTCGTCAGCACATTTTTCCGCGGATGATGTTCAGCGTCTTCTCTGGAAATCTCCCCAGTGCGAACCAGCTCATTTACAAGTGAATGATCTTCTGTCACCTGGATGAAATCACTGTCCTGAAGCAAATAGCATCTGCTGTCACCTATATGGGCAACAGAAACCGTTTTCCCCGTAAAAAGCGCACATACAATCGTTGTTCCCATGCCTTGGCATTCTTCGTGGGCTTGGGCATGCTCGTATATTTTACTGTTTACCGCGAGAATCTGCTCATTTAGCCAATTTTCACATGCTGCGGGCGCAACTGGAATCGTCTCCGCTTCATTCCATTTCTCCCCCATGGCTTTCACAGCCATCTTGCTCGCAACATCTCCAGCAAGATGGCCGCCCATGCCATCAGCGACAACCGCTAATACAAAATCGTCTTTCCCTTTGAATATCCCCGCATCATCTTCGTTATGCTGACGGATTTTTCCTGTATCTGTTTTTAAGGCTGTTAACAACCCTCATCACCTCGTCTCGTCTTGACGCTCCTTCGCGCGAAGCTGACCGCAGGCTGCGTCAATGTCATGGCCTTGCTCTCTTCTGATTGTGACATTAACTCCGCGGGATTTCAGCGTTTTTTCAAAAGCGAAAATCTGGTCACGCGGTGTACGCACATAGTCTCGTTCAGGCACGTAGTTTACCGGAATCAAGTTCACGTGACATTTGACTCCCTCGAGCAAGTCGGCAAGCTCTTCAGCGTGCTCGACCTGGTCGTTTACGCCTCCGAACAGCCCGTATTCAAAGCTGATACGGCGTCCCGTTTTGTTAATATAATATTTAACAGCTTCCATTAATTCAGGCAGCTTGTACGCTCTGTTAATCGGCATCAAACGGCTTCTGATTTCTGTATTCGGCGCATGCAGAGAAATCGCAAAGTTAATTTGCATTTTTTGATCAGCGAATTCGTAAATTTTCGGGATGATCCCGCTTGTAGAAACTGTAATGTGGCGCGCGCCGATATTTAGGCCATTATCATGGTTAATGATTTTCAAGAAAGCGAGCATTTCTTCAAAGTTATCAAAAGGTTCACCAATTCCCATGATCACGACAGAGCTCACTCGTTCATCCGTCTCATCAAGAGCTTGTTGGACTTTGACGACTTGTGCGACAATTTCGCCCGCTTCAAGGTTTCGTTTCAAACCTCCAAGCGTCGAAGCACAGAATGTACAGCCAATGCGGCAGCCGACCTGTGTCGTTACACATACAGAATTACCATACTCGTGTCTCATTAACACGGTTTCGATTGTATAACCGTCATGAAGCTCGAATAAAAACTTCATTGTACCGTCTGAAGAGGTTTGTTTGACGGCCGTTTTCAACGTTGTTAACACAAAATGAGCGCTTAATTTCTCACGCAATTCCTTTGACAGGTTTGTCATTTCTTCAAATGAAGATACGCGTTTTTCATATAGCCATTCAAAAATCTGTGCCGCTCGGAACGGTTTTTCTCCGTTGTCTGTCAGCCATTGTTTGATTTCATCTAATTCAAAAGAATAAATAGACGGACGCTCTGTCCGCAATTCTTTTCTTCCTTTTGTTTTTTTCATTTCTGCCATTGTTATCCCTTCTTTCTCATGCTGCAAATAAAGAAACCATCTGTTCCGAAATAATGAGGAAGGATTTGCACCCTTCCATCCCGAACAAAGGGTCTCGCCTTTTCGGGCAGCCGCTTTTCAAGAGACAAATCGGGTTCAAAATCAGGATGTTCTTGTATAAACGCATGTATCACTTCTTCATTTTCTGTCCGGTCCATTGTACACGTACTGTAGACAAGAGTGCCACCTTTTTTTACTAATGGTGCAATTTCTCTCATGATCGACAGCTGGATCTCAGCAAGCCGCGCGCTGTCATCTGGCTTTTTCGTATACTTCATATCCGGCTTTCTCCGGATGACACCAAAACCTGAGCACGGAGCATCTACCAAAACCCGGTCAAACTGTTCGTTTTCAAACGTTTCTCCTGCTTTTCTCGCATCCATTTCTTTCGCATCAATGATTGTAATTCCAAGCCGGTCTGCCGCTTCTTTGATAAGCTTCACTTTATGTTTGTGAAGATCAAGCGACGAAATACTTCCTTTGTTCTCCATCAATTCGCCGATATGAGCCGACTTTCCGCCAGGCGCCGCACATGCGTCAAGTACCGTTTCACCGGGCTTAGGATCAAGGGCCCGGGCGACGAGCATCGAGCTCTCATCCTGGATGGACACTTCACCGTTTTGGAAAAAATGAGTTCCGGCGATTGTGCCCTTTAGGAGCTTCACAGCATCTTCAGCGAGGTCGCCTTTTTCAACTTCAATTTCTTCAGCTGCCATTTGATCAAGCAACTCCGCTCTGTCTGCTTTCATTTGATTGACACGCAGTGTTTGCTTCGGCGGAATAAGATGGATGCGGCAAATCTTTTCAGCCGCATCAAACCCATATGCATCCACCCACTCTTTTACGAGCCATTCCGGATGGCTTGTCTCTGTCGCCAGCCGGCGGACAGGGTCTTCGATGGCGTCAAAGGATGGAACACCTTCCCGCTGTAGGGAACGAAGCACTCCGTTGACAAATGAAGCAATGCCTTTGTGTCCGCGGATTTTTGCGATCTCAACCGCTTCATGGATGGCAGCCCTGTCTGGAATCTTCTCCAGATACTCCATTTGGTATAAGGATAGGCGAAGAAGCTGAATCACCCACGGCTTTACTTTTTGGGGCTTATTAATAAACGGTTGAAGCATATAATCAAGCGCGATCTTATTTTGCAATGTTCCATAGACAAGTTCAGTCAAAAGCCCTCTGTCCTGATCACTCAGTTCATTTGATTTCATGACCGATTTCAGGAGCAGGTTGCTGTATGCCTGGTTTTGTTCTAGTTTGATCAGCGCCTCAAGGGCGATATCACGAACACTATTATTTTTCATTGTTTACTCCTAACTTTTCACCAGCTTCAACATGGGCGCCGCGCACAAAATCCTCGCCCTTCATGCGTTTTTTGCCAGCAGGCTGAAGTTCGGTTAATAACAGGGCCGTTTCGTTGCCGGTGGCCACGATAATCCCTTGCTTTTCAATCGCCACGACTGTGCCGGGCTCAGCTTTTTTAGGTGCGGGAGTTTTTTTCGACGCCCATACTTTCAAGTTTTGCCCATTCAGAGTCGTATAGGCAACAGGCCAAGGATTTAAGCCGCGGACTTGGTTGTAAAGCTCTTCTCCTGTTCTAGACCAGTCGAGGAGCTCTTGCTCTCTTTTGATATTAGGAGCGTATGTCGCTTTCTCTTCATCCTGCTTTTCAGGTGATATACTGCCCGAAATGACATTAGGAACAGTTTCAGACAATAGCTTTGCCCCAGCCGCGCTTAATTTATCATGCAGCGTTCCGACATTGTCGGTTTCTTCAATGTCCACTTCCACTTTTGAGATCATATCGCCGGCATCCAATTTTTCTACCATATACATAATGGTTACACCGGTTTTTTTCTTTCCCTGCAAAATGGAGTAATGGATCGGGGCTCCGCCGCGCAATTCCGGCAAAAGAGACGCGTGAACGTTAATGCAGCCGTATTTCGGGCTGTCGAGAAGCTCCTTCGGCAAAATTTGGCCAAATGCTGCCGTTACGATAAGATCAGGCTTTAATGCCAGCACGTTCTCGATTTCTTCTGTCAACCTGACTTTTTCCGGCTGAAGAACCGGGATGCCGTGACGCAATGCCTCTTCCTTTACCGGAGGAGGTGTCAGCACTTTTTTTCTGCCCTTCGGACGGTCCGGCTGCGTGACGACTCCCACCACTTCATATCCTTCCTCTATCAAGGTTCTTAAAACAGGAACTGAAAAATCCGGCGTCCCCATAAATACGATTCTTGTCATCAAATCATCCTTCCATATCCGCTAGTTCATCTTCTGTATAGTATGTGCTTATTTTAGATGTAAACAGCACCCCGTCTAAATGGTCCATTTCGTGCTGCACGGCTCTCGCTAAAAAGCCTCGCGCTTCCAGAATAAACGGTTTTCCCTGCCGGTTAAACGCACGCACTTTAACGTAATCGGCACGTGTGACATCACCATAGACGCCGGGAAAACTCAGGCATCCTTCTACACCGGTTTGCTCTCCGCTTTTTTCTAAAATCTCTGGATTCACAAGATCAATCCTGCCGCTGTCATCCCCGATGTCTACGACAGTTGCTCTTTTTAAAATGCCGATCTGCGGCGCTGCCAGTCCGACCCCATCCATTTCAAGCATGGTGTCGTACATATCATCAAGCAGTTTTTTTAATTTTTTATCAAAAACAGTCACGGTTTCCGCCGGTGTTTCCAAAACCTCCGCTGGATGTGTGACGATCTTTTTTACTGCCAATTTGTTACCCTCCAAGACGTGAGATCTTACATCATCATATAAGGATTCATATCAATTGAAATCATTACATGCTTTTGTTCAATTTCGCGTTTATAATGTTCCAGTATCCTCTTCAATAAAGCAGATAACTGGGTTTCCTGTTTGTATTTTATCACGCATTGATAGCGATATCTATCTTTGATCCGGGCGATCGGGGACGCACTTGGCCCGAGAATTTTCGTGTCAGCTCCGCAGTTTGATTTTAAAAAGTGAGCGATTTTTTCAGCCGTAACGGCTGCTTTCGTCACTTCCTCATGAGAAACCGTCACAAGGGCCAAATAGTAATAGGGCGGATAGGATTGCTCTCTTCTATGCGCCATTTCATGCTGATAGAACGCTTCATAATCGTGCGACTTCGTCAGCTGGATGCTGTAATGGGACGGTGTGTACGTTTGAATGATGACATTTCCGGGTTTTTCGTGCCTTCCTGCCCGTCCGCTGACTTGCGTTAACAGCTGAAAAGTTTTTTCGGCCGACCTGAAATCAGGAATATGGAGTGTTGTATCAGCACTTAATACGCCGACAAGTGTGACATTCGGAAAATCAAGCCCTTTCGCAATCATTTGCGTTCCGAGAAGAATATCCGCTTTTCCTTCTCCGAAAGCTGACAATAATTTTTCATGCGCGCCCTTTCTTGACGTCGTGTCAACATCCATCCGAATCACTCTTGCATGCGGCAGAACTTTTGTCAGCTCTTCCTCCACTCGCTGTGTGCCCGTCCCGAAAAAGCGGATATGCTCGCTTGCACATTCGGGACAAGTATGCGGGACAGGCTCCTCATGTCCGCAATAATGGCATTTCAGCCTTTGGCCGTAACGATGATATGTCATGGAAATGTCGCAGTGCGGGCATTGCGGGACATATCCGCAATCCCTGCACATCACAAAGGAAGAATAGCCCCTTTTATTTAAGAACAGCACCGCCTGCTCCCCCTTGGCAATCGTTTCTTCAAGCTTTTCCATCAATTCAACTGAAAACATTGAACGATTGCCGTTTCTGAGCTCTTCTCTCATATCGACAAGCGAAACCTCAGGCATCACCTGGTGGTTCACGCGGTGCTTCAGCGAAAGAAGCTCGTACACACCCTTTTGCGCCCTTGCATAGGACTCTAATGTCGGCGTAGCACTGCCCAGCACAACAGGGCAGCTGTGGTGTTCAGCCCGCTTGATCGCCACCTCTTTCGCATGATAGCGCGGCATTTCTTCTTGTTTGTAAGAGGACTCATGCTCTTCATCAATAATAATCATTCCGAGATTTTCAAACGGAGCAAAAATGGCCGATCTGGCGCCGACGACAAGCCGCACTTCTTTCCGGTGGATTTTACGCCACTCGTCATATTTTTCCCCTGTGGATAATCCGCTGTGCATGACTGCCACCTGAGAGCCGAAACGGCCCTTGAAGCGATTGACCATCTGCGGCGTCAGGGATATTTCCGGTACGAGAACGATGGCTTCATTACCTTTCGCCAGTACTTTCTCAATTGATTGCAAATAAATTTCTGTTTTTCCGCTTCCTGTTACACCGTGAAGAAGGAACACTTTATGCTCATCGTTGTCCAACGTCTGGCGTATAGGCTCAAAGGCTGCGCTCTGTTCGTCTGTCAGCGGGAGCGGCTCTGTTTTTTTGAACATTTTGTCCTGATAGGGATCTCTGTAAACCTCTTCATAGCTTTCCTTCAACAGCCCCTTTTGGATAAGGGTTTTGATGGTCGCAGAGCTAGCGTCCGTTTTTTTGCACAAATCCGTTGCGGGGATTTTCACCCCTTCCCGCTCAGCAATGAAAAAGTGAAGAATCGCCTGCTGCTTGGCCGCTTGGCGGGATAATCCCTCAGCCTGTTTGCTAAGCTCTTCTTTACTCGCATTTGCCTGAATATGCCTGACCATTTTTTTATTGGTTTTTTGCGCAACTTTATACGTCACATCAATGCTGCCTTTTTGAACATGCTTTTGAATCAGTTTCAGCATATCGTGATCAGGTATATCTGAATACAGAAGAGTCTTTGTTTCAGAAAACAGCCGTTCCACTTGCGGAGGCAGATCGGCACCGTGTGCGATTTTTAGTTCTTTTTCATATTTCGCCTTTAATGCGGCAGGCAGCATCGCTTGAAGCGCCGTTATTTTAAAAGACAGCGTTTTGTCGGACAGCCATGATGACAGATTCATCAGCTCCTCTGTCAAAACAGGTGTAAGATCTAATAAATCCTCTACTTCCTTGACAGATTTCCCCGAGAGATCAGATGCTTCCTTCACAGCTGTCACAAACCCTTGAATTTTACGGGGGCCAAATGGAACAATGACCCGCATTCCCGTTTTTATCATGCCTTTGAGATGGTCTGGGATTTTATAATCAAAAGGCCTGTCTATATTTTTGGTGCTGACATCAACGATGACCTCGGCAACATTCATGATTGCTCTCCGGTTTGTTTTGATAGGGCTGCGACTTCCTTAAGAATTTCAAAAGAAACATCGAGCTTAGACATGATCGGAAGCTCGCGTTTGCGACCGTCTTCCAAAAAGATTGTCACGATATTCGTATCAGCACCAAAACCGGCCCCATTAGCTTTCACATCATTTGCCACGATCATATCAAGATTTTTGGCGGCGAGCTTTTGACGGGCATAGTGTTCAACGTCTTGTGTTTCAGCGGCGAAGCCAACCAGTAGCTGCCCCTGCTTTTTCTCGCCCAATTCTTTTAAAATATCAACCGTTCTGATCAGTTCAAGGGTCATACCGCCGTCTTGTTTTTTCATTTTATGGTCAAAAACGGTTTTCGGCGTAAAATCAGCTACCGCAGCAGTTTTGATGACAATATCACTCGAGTCATATACAGAGAGCACCGCATCATACATATCAGCAGCCGATTGAACAGGGATAAACTGAGCAAGGCCTTTCGGCTGATCTAATAAAACAGGGCCAGAAATTAAAGTTACCTGTGCGCCGAGCTGAACCGCAGCCTCCGCTAATGCGTATCCCATTTTACCCGTTGATTTATTGGTAAAAAATCGGACAGGATCAATCGCTTCCCGGGTCGGCCCAGCTGTAATGACCACATGTTTGCCTTCTAAAGGAGCGGTTTTTTCTTCAGCAAAGTGCTTTTCAGCTAGCGACACGATACGTTCTGGCTCTTCTAATCTGCCTTTTCCTACGTAACCGCACGCTAAATAGCCCTCGCTCGGCTCAATAAAACGATAGCCATCCTGATAAAGAATAGAAATATTTCGTTTAACTGACTGGTTGTCATACATGTGAACGTTCATCGCCGGCGCGATCCATACTGGAGCCGTTGCCGCTAACAACGTAGTCGTCAGCATATCGTCAGCGATGCCGTTTGCCAGTTTTCCAATTACATTAGCCGTAGCAGGCGCCACGATAATCAAGTCGGCCCAGTCTGCGGCATCAATATGAGAAATGACGCTTGGATTTTGTTCTTTAAATGTATCTGTATATACTTCGTGGCGGCTCAATGCCTGAAATGTCAGCGGTGAGACGAATTGGCATGCTGATTCAGTCATAATCACTTTGACATTTGCTCCTGCCTGTACCAGCTTGCTCGTTAACGCACAGGCTTTATAAACAGCGATGCCCCCGCTCACGCAAAGCAACACATTTCGATTGTTAAGCAATGACTTCTCCCCCTCTGCACTTTACAAAAACCGCACGGAAAAAAATAACAACCTACATGATATAGGTTGCTACTTGTGCTACTATTCGCGGTCTTCCTTTTCAAACGAAAGCAGGCCTGCATCAATTTCTTCTAAAGCTTTGCCTACATATTTGTGTGAAATCGTATGTTCAATCATTTGGTCTTTTTTGATTTGCATGTCACGCGCGCGTCTTGCAGAAACAGTCACGAGCGTATATTTTGAATCTAATTTATTCATTAATGAGTCAATTGACGGATCTAACATCGTTATTCAACCTCCAGCATTTTCTTATATCTTGGTGCAACGCGCTCACGCTTCAAATGTTCAGCGAGAACGATTGCTTTGATCTTATCGCATGCCTTTTCAACATTATCGTTTTCAACGACATAATCATAAGCATCCATCATTTCGATCTCAGCTTTTGCGGCTTTCATTCGATTTTCAATCAGAGCGTCTGTTTCCGTACCCCGTGTCACGATTCTGTTCTTCAGTTCAGAAAGGCTTGGAGGCGCAAGGAAAATAAACAGGCCTTCCGGGAAAGCATTTCTCACTTGAAGAGCGCCCTGAACTTCGATTTCTAAAAAGACGTCTTTTCCGTCTTGAAGCGTCTGTTCAACATAATCGACAGGCGTGCCGTAATAATTGCCGACATATTCTGCCCATTCAAGCAGCTTGTTGTCTGCAATCATTTGCTCGAATTCTTCTCTCGTTTTGAAAAAATAATCGACTCCGTTCACTTCGCCCTCTCGCGGACTTCTTGTTGTTACTGAGATCGAATATTCAAATTTTGTGTCTTCCTGCGAAAAGATCGCTTGCCGAACCGTTCCTTTACCAACTCCTGAGGGACCTGAGAGAACGATTAATAACCCTCTTTCTTTCATGCGGCAACTATCCCTGCCCTTCATCCATAATTTCTTCTTTAACAGAAAGTCTGTGTGCAACTGTCTCAGGCTGGACGGCAGATAAGATAATGTGGTCACTATCCATGACGACAACTGCACGGGTTCTTCGTCCGTATGTAGCGTCTATAAGCATTCCGCGGTCTCTTGCATCCTGGATCATCCGTTTGATTGGCGCAGACTCCGGGCTGACAATCGAAATCATCCGATTGGCGGAGATAATATTGCCAAATCCGATATTAATCAGTTTAATCGTCATCTTCTACGTTCCCCCTGTAAAATAGACGTCTCTAGTTTAGCCTAGTAAGACCGTCTGTAAACAATACGCACAGTCACTATTCTATATTTTGCACTTGTTCTTTTATTTTTTCAATAGAACTTTTCATTTCGACGACAAGCTTTGTGATCTGGTGATCATTTGCCTTTGAGCCGATTGTATTTGCTTCCCGATTCAGCTCCTGAACGAGAAAGTCGAGTTTGCGCCCGACAGCTCCGCCTTCAGCTAATATATCACGAAACTGGGCAAAGTGGCTCTTCAGCCTGGTAATCTCTTCAGTGATATCCGAGCGGTCTGCAAAAATAGCGCATTCTGTTACAAGCCGGCTCTCGTCTAACACGTCTTCAGTCCATTCTTTTATTCTGGCGTACAGCCGTTCCCGGTAACGGGATACGACGTCTGCTGCAAGCAATTCAGTTTCATTCACCAGCTCTTCAAGCTGGTCAATATGCATCAGGCAGTCTTTTGCTAAAAGCAGCCCCTCTTTTTCACGCATTGCACAGAGCCCTTTTACCGCTTCCTCTGCAGCAGCGATGATGAATGCCTCCAGCCTGTCGTTTTGCGTCTGTTCTTCATGAATCTGAACGACATGATCAAGCTTGAAGAAATCCATTACATCAGGCTCTGCAGCCAATTGATACCGCTTCTTCATATCTCCCGCAGCTGCGACGAACTCATCGAGCAGCGCCCAATCAATTTCAAGCCTTTTCTCAACAAGCATATCGCTGTCAACGGCTACGAAAAGCTCAATTCGTCCGCGCTGGATACGCTCCAGAATCGTCTGTTTCAGCTTATCTTCAACATATAGCAAAGGCCTTGGCAAACGAGCGTTCACTTCTTTAAACCTGTAGTTCACAGATTTAAGTTCCACGCTTACAGAGAGATCATCTTGTGTTTTGCTTGCACTGCCGAAGCCTGTCATACTTCGTATCATTTTAAAACACCCAATTCTTCCCTGATTCTCATAATAAAAGGGCAATAGACATGCTATTACCCCTAAGATTATATCATATGAATTTATTTTTTTCTTGTCAAAAGTGACCCAGCCAGCAAAAAAGTAGGAATGGCGGACATGCCGATGACGAGCATCCAGTCCCCCGGCGTGATAGCAACGGTATGGAAAATCGGCTGAAGCGGCGCATAGTAGATCACAACAAGCATCAGCAAAATGGATGATAATACCGCACCGATTAAGTACATATTTTGAAACGGGTTTCTGGAAAAAACAGATGTCTCGCTTCGACAGTCAAAAACGTGAATCAGCTGAGCCAGCACTAAAGTGGCAAACGCGATCGTCTGGGCATAAGCCAAATTCTCCGGATTCCGGTGATATACAATGATGAACGCTAAAATGGTGGCAGCTCCGATCAAAAATCCTCTGGAGACGACCTTCCATCCAAGCTTGCGGGCAAACACCCCTTCTTTCGGATGGCGCGGCTTTCGCTTCATCACATCTCCTTCCGGCTGATCCATGCCAAGCGCCATTGCCGGCAATCCGTCCGTCACTAAGTTGACCCATAAAATCTGAATCGGCACGAGCGGCAAAGGCAAGGCAAGCAGCATCGCAAACAGCATGACAAGGATTTCTCCGACGTTAGAAGCCAACAGGTACCTGATGAACTTTCTGATATTTTCATAGATGTTTCTGCCCTCTTTTATCGCAGATTTGATCGTCGCAAAATTATCATCCACGAGAACAAGGGATGACGCTTCCTTGGCCACATCTGTCCCGGTAATGCCCATAGCCACTCCGATGTCAGCTTGTTTAATGGCAGGTGCGTCATTGACGCCGTCTCCGGTCATCGCCACAATATGCCCGTTTTCCTGGAAAGCTTTCACGATTTTCAATTTATGCTCAGGAGAAACGCGGGCGAATACATAAACATCCTCCACGACATTTGAAAGCTCTTCTTGAGAAAATTCATTCAGCATGTTACCGTCCATGATTTTGCCGCTTTTCGGAAGGAGGCGCAAGTCTTTGGCTATCGCTTTAGCAGTCTCCACATGATCGCCTGTAATCATGACGGTCTTGATACCCGCTTCACGACATTCTTTAATTGCCTGTCTGACTTCCGGCCGCGGCGGATCAATGATGCCCGAAAGACCGAGCAACGTCAAATCTTTTTCCGCCTGCTCCATAGACGGTGTTTCACCTGTTTTTATCGGCCTGTAGGCAACCGCTATCGTTCTGAGCGCCTGGGATGCCAAATGTCTTAACACCGACTCTGTTTCTGCTTTTCTCTCATTAGTTAAAAGCGCCGCTGAGCCGTCATAATAAATACGGGAAGAGCGTTGCATCAGCACATCCGGTGCACCTTTTGTGACGATATACCGCTTTCTGTCCTGACCCTCTACAATGACAGTCATCATTTTCCGTGCAGAGTCAAACGGAAACTCTTCAATCACCTGATAATGAGATTCAACAAACTCCTTAGAAAAACCGCCTTTTCTTGCCGCGGTGAGCAGCGCCCCCTCCGTCGGATCTCCATCAAGCACATATTCACCGTCTCTTTTCTCAATATTGGAGTTGTTACACAACGCTCCGAACAGCAACATCTGCTGCAGCGGCATATGCTCATTTACACTGACCTCTTTTTCGTTCAGTGTAAAGCTTCCTTGCGGTTCATAGCCGGCCCCCGTTACTCTCCATGTTTTCCCTCCGGACCAGACATGTGTTACTGTCATTTTGTTTTGCGTCAATGTTCCTGTTTTGTCTGAACAAATAATAGAGGCACATCCTAGTGTTTCAACAGCAGGAAGCTTTCTTACGATTGATTTTTGCTTAATCATCCGCTGCACGCCAAGTGATAACGCTGCTGTCACAATTGCCGGGAGCCCCTCCGGAATAGCAGCTACCGCTAATGATACACCCGCTAAAAACATAGTGTACAAGTCATGCCCCTGAAGGACACCGACAGCAACGACAAGCACCGTCAGCAGCAACGCAACAACAATTAAAATCTTCCCAAGTTGCTCCAGCCTTCTTTGCAGCGGTGTTGACAGTGTCCCTGCCGATTCAAGCATGTCGGCAATTTTCCCCATTGCCGTATTCATTCCTGTGCCTACAACGACCCCCACACCGCTGCCGCGTGTCACAATCGTTCCCATAAAAGCCATATTCGTAATATCGCCGAGCGAAACATCCGGTTTTTTTAATTTATCGGCATGCTTTACAACCGGGATTGATTCCCCGGTCAGGGCTGATTCTTCTATTTCAAGGCTTTTCGCTTCGACAATTCGAACGTCCGCGCCAATCCTGTCACCGCTCGTAAATTTCACAATATCACCCGGCACAAGGTCTTTAGAAGGGATCTTTATCCAGCTCCCCTCCCTGAGCGCCATGACATGCGGTGTCGAAAGCTCTTTTAAAGCCTGAAGAGATTGCTCAGCTCGCCTTTCTTGAAAGAAACCGAGTAAGCCATTCACAAGCACAATCGCAATAATCGCAACCGCGTCTACGTATTCACCAAGAAATCCCGAGATTAACGTGGCAGCCAAAAGCACAAGCACCATAAAATCTTTGAACTGCGCGAAAAACAAGAGAAGCGCTGATGTTTTTTTCCCTTCTTGCAGCTCGTTTGGCCCATGCTTATCGAGGCGTTTTTTCACCTCTTTTTCTGTTAATCCTTGTTTCATGGACGTATTGGTTGCCTCTAGTAAATCTGTTTGTTCCATTTCATGAAACTTCATTCGCCTCGTCCACTCCCCTGCTCTCTTATAGAGATATCACTCTATAAGCATGCTTATTCTGACTCGTCCCATTTCATGCTATAATTATCGAATGCAGGAAGAATGAGAGGGTGTATTGCATATGTCGTTTGATGGCATGTTTACATACGGAATGACACACGAACTTAACGAGAAAATGTTGGGCGGACGAATTACGAAAGTCCACCAGCCATATAAGCACGAAGTGGTCCTCCACATACGCGCGAATGGAAAAAACCAAAAACTATTATTATCGGCACACCCGAGCTATTCACGGGTGCACATCACGACGCAAGCCTATGAAAACCCAAGTGAACCGCCAATGTTTTGCATGCTGCTGAGAAAGCATATCGAAGGCGGGTTTATTGAAAAAATTGAACAGGCGGGCCTAGACCGCATTATGATTTTTCATATCAAAAGCCGGAACGAAATTGGCGACGAAACCGTCCGAAAGCTTTATGTAGAAATTATGGGACGCCACAGCAATATCATTTTGACAGACGGAGCGGAAAATATGATCATCGACGGGCTTAAGCATTTATCGCCTTCAATGAACAGCTACCGTACAGTACTGCCCGGCCAAGATTATAAACTTCCGCCGGCCCAGAACAAAATCTCGCCGCTAGAGGCGTCAGAAGACGATATGTTACGTCATCTCAATTTTCAAGAAGGACGGCTTGATAAACAAATTGTCGAGCACTTTTCAGGTGTATCACCGCTCTTTGCCAAAGAAGCGGTTCACAGGGCGGGCCTTGCCAACAAAGTCACATTGCCAAAAGCATTGCTGGAGCTTTTTGCCGAAGTAAAAGAGCACCGCTTCATTCCCAACATTACAACTGTAAACGGTAAGGAATATTTTTATCTGCTGGAGCTGACTCATCTCAAGGGCGAAGCGCGCCGTTTTGATTCATTAAGCGAGCTGCTCGACCGTTTTTATTTCGGCAAAGCTGAACGAGACCGCGTCAAACAGCAGGCACAAGATCTTGAGCGATTTGTTGTCAATGAAAGGAAGAAGAATGCCAACAAAATCAAAAAGTTGGAAAAAACGCTGGAGTATTCGGAAAACGCGAAGGAATTTCAGCTATATGGCGAGCTTTTAACCGCTCATCTCTATATGCTGAAAAAAGGTGATAAACAGGCTGAGGTCATGAACTATTACGATGAAGAAAGTCCGACAATTACAATTCCTTTAAACCCGAATAAAACACCTTCTGAAAATGCACAAGCCTACTTCACGAAGTATCAGAAAGCGAAAAATTCGGTCGCGGTTGTCGAAGAACAAATCAGGCTTGCACAGGAAGAGATCGAATACTTTGATCAGCTGATTCAGCAGCTTTCGTCCGCTTCTCCTCGAGATATTAGCGAAATCAGAGAGGAGCTTGTGGAGGGCAAATATTTGCGCCCTAAGCAGCAAAAAGGGCAGAAAAAACAAAAACCTCACAACCCGGTTTTAGAGACCTATGAATCCTCATCAGGCTTGACGATATTAGTAGGGAAAAACAACCGCCAAAATGAGTATGTAACGACCAGAGCAGCAGCCAGAGAGGATATTTGGCTTCACACGAAAGATATTCCAGGCTCTCACGTTGTGATCAGAAGCAGCGAACCGGATGAGCAAACAATCATTGAAGCTGCGACAATTGCTGCTTATTTTTCAAAAGCTAAAGATTCGAGTTCAGTGCCTGTAGATTATACAAAAATCAGGCATGTCAAAAAACCGAGCGGCGCGAAGCCCGGCTTCGTCACCTATGACAGCCAGCATACCGTCTTTGTCACACCTGATGCTGATACTGTCATTAAGCTGAAAAAAAGCTGAGCCGCATAAAGAAAAGCCAGAGCATTGTTTGCTCTGGCTTATTTCTTTCTTCTTAGCTGATAGAGTCTGTCAACTTCAGCGACAAAATCGCCGTCAATCAGCTTATTCACCTGTTCAGCCAGCTCCTTTGTATGCTTTGGACTGGCTCCGTTTGTAGAAACAGATACCGTGACATGCCCTCTTTTTACGATTTTCGGCATGTATACATCGCCAAGCTCAGCATCACTGACACAATTGACAAGCTGAAGAGGCGAAGCGGTTTGAGCAATTTCTTTGTTCACTGCCGCATTATCCGTGGCAGCAATGATCAAAAAAGCATCGAGATAATCTTCTTTTTCAATTGTACGGGCGATCCACCTGATGAGGTGATTGGCGGCCATCTGCTTGATTTCAGGCTCAACATCCGGACTGACAAGCGTAATATCAGCTCCCTCAGAAAGCACCGTTTTCAGTCTTCTGAGCGCGATACTGCCGCCACCCGCAATGACAACCTTTTTCTTCCCCAGGCTAATGTGCAGCGGGAGCATATGAACCTCCGGCAAAATCGAATTTCCCCTCTGGATTTTCGGAAGTCTCTCCTACACGATTTAAAAATGCGTTTTTCACATGAGGGTGGAAACCGATATATGAAGAAAGGTAGATATTCGGATTATGAGACTTTAATTCCTGAACCTCTCGTTCGATTTCATTCATCAGCATACCCGTAAAGAGCAAATAAGGTACGATAAAGGTTGTCACGCCGTCAGCTTTTTTAAGTTCTGAAAAAACCTCTCTGTAATTCGGGCCGCATGCTGTCAAAAAGCACGGAATGACTTCCTTGACAGGAATCATCTTTTGAAGAAGATTGGCAATACCGGTTACGTCTCTTTTGACAGCGGGATCTGAACTTCCCCTCCCGATGAGCACGACTCTGGCATTTTCATACGGAACACCTATGTCCTTCATTCGGTGATATACAGCCTTGACCACTTCTTCATCAATCCCGATCGGCTTTCCGTATGAAACACGGATCGAAGGATATCGGGATGCAACACGCGCAATTTCTTCCGGAATATCCTGTTTTGCATGTGCAGCTGTTAAAAGAAGCAGAGGCACCACTGCGATATGAGTGGCGCCTTGTTTCACACATGCTTCAAACCCAGTCTCAATTGTCGGCTCCTGAAGCTCTAAAAAGCTGATTTCCTGTACAGGTGCAGGGACGTGCGCCTTGCACCCTTCCAAAAAGGCCGCGGCTTCTTGCTGCGCCTTTTTTACCCGGCTGCCATGGCCGACATATAAAATGGCTTGTTTCATTTTTACAACGCCTCGCTTAAATCTTGTTTTTTTAGTTCAGATTCAAACCATTCCAGCTTATAGTGATAATTTACAACATTTCCAATGACAATTAAACTCGGATTTTTAATATCTTCTTTTATCACCGTTTCTGAAAGGGTATCAACTGTACAAAAAACAGATTTTTGCTTGTCCGTTGTTCCCCAGTGAATAAAGGCTGCCGGCGTAGATCCGTCCCTGCCGTTCTCAAGGAGTTTTCTTTCAATCTGCTGCACGTTTTTGATACCCATGTAGATAACAAGTGTATCAATTCCTGTGGCCAGCGCTTTCCACTTTTCGTCAAAATCTTCTTCTTTTTTATAATGACCCGTTACAAAAGCGACGTTAGAGCCCGCATCTCGATGAGTAACAGGAATCCCTGCATAAGCCGCTGCCGCAATTCCTGATGTAATGCCAGGGATGATTTCAAACGGAATTCCGTTGTCAGAGAGGCATTCCGCTTCTTCTCCCCCTCTACCGAACACAAAAGGGTCTCCGCCTTTCAATCTGACAACGATTTTCCCTTTTTGCGCATACTTCACAAGAAATCGATTGATGGTTTCCTGCTTCATCGTATGAAAATCTGGAAGCTTCCCGCAGTAGATCAGGTCTGCTTGCTCTTTGGCATATTGTAAAATCTCTTTATTTACTAATCTGTCATATAAGATGACATCAGCTTTTTCAATGGCTTTCAGCGCTTTAATTGTCAGCAGATCAGGGTCACCGGGACCCGCTCCTACAATATATACTTTCCCCATCGTATTTCCCCCGATCTATTCGAGTTCTTCCAGAAACATTTACTGTCATGTTGTTCTCGCTTGCATTCCGGCATCTGTGAAGAACACAGCAGATCATATTAGCTCAATTTTCGTTCAACAAACTCGATGAGCTGGTTTTTACAAGCTTCACGGTCATGCTGTCCTGAATCAAGAACGAGTTCAGGTGCTTCTGGCTCTTCATAAGGAGAATCAATTCCTGTGAAGAAAGGAATTTCCCCGTTTCTTGCTTTTTTGTAGAGCCCTTTCGGATCTCTTTGTTCACAAATATCGAGATCGCATTTAATGTATACCTCATTGAATTCGCCTGCTTCTACAAGCTGGCGAACCTGTTCCCTGTCCTCACGGAAAGGAGAGATAAAAGCAGTAATCACAATGGTGCCCTGCTGGACAAACAACTTCGCCACCTCTCCGATTCGGCGGATGTTTTCTTTTCGGTCTTCGTCAGAAAAACCAAGATCCTTATTTAAGCCGTGCCGAATATTATCTCCGTCCAGAACAATGACTTGATAGCCCTGCTCAAACAGTTCTCTTGCAGCGGCATTGGCAATCGTTGATTTACCTGAACCGCTTAATCCTGTCAGCCAGAGAATGGAGCTTTTGTGCTTGTTTTTTTGCTGATACTCTTCTTTTGTAATAGAGGCTTCATGCCATACGATATCGCGATTTGTCACTGCCAGTCCCCCTTAAAATACGCCTGCTTCTTCTTTTTTCTTCATTCCTCTGATCAATACTTCTACGACTTCTGCGCGGCTGAATTCAGCAGGCGGCAGCACACCGTCTCTCAGCATGCCTCTCACCTTAGTGCCTGATAAAATGACGTGATGCTCTTTGCCGTGAGGGCAAGTTTTCGCTGTTCCCATATTACCGCACTTTTTGCAGAAGAAGCTGTGCTCGAATTTTAGCGGTGTAATCCCGAGTTCTTCAGGTTTAAATGTGTCAAACAGCTCCTGCGCCTCGTATGTTCCGTAATAATCGCCTACACCAGCGTGGTCGCGCCCGACGATGAAATGCGTGCAGCCGTAGTTCTTTCTGACAAGCGCGTGGAAAATCGCTTCTCTCGGCCCTGCATAACGCATCGCAGCTAAGAAGACACCAAGGAACACGCGATCTTTCGGATAATAATTGTCAAGAAGCACTTGGTAGCTTTCCATCCGCACGTCAGCTGGGATGTCATCAGATTTCGTTTCACCTACCAGCGGGTTTAAAAACAAACCGTCTACTGTTTCAAGAGCGGTCTTTTGAATGTATTCATGCGCTCTGTGAACAGGATTTCTCGTTTGGAAACCGACAATTGTATTCCAGCCATTTTCTGCAAACTGGCGTCTAGTTTCTGCCGGTTCAAACGTAAATCCAGGGAACTGTTTTGAAGCTTTTTTAATCAATGTGATCGGTCCGCCCACATATGTATCGCCGCGGCTGAACAGCTTTTCAACACCCGGGTGTTCCTGATCATCTGTTTTGTACACATTGACTGCTTCTTTTTGTTTGTCAGGCACGTACAGGTCTTCAATTTGTACCACGCCGTATGTTTCTCCTTCATACGTTAACTTTACCGTTTCACCGACTGACAGATCAGCTGCTTTTTGAGCGCTGACCGGGAGCGTGATCGGGAGAGACCAGACAACACCGGAAGAAAGTCGCATGTTTTCAACAACAGATACGTAATCTTCTTCATTAAAGAAGCCTTCGATCGGGCTGTACCCGCCGATTCCAATTAACTCTAAATCTGCAAAAGATATTAAATCAAGTTCAATTTCTTTATGAATGCTGCTTATATCATATGATTCATTTACTCTGTTTACTAATGTTCCTCCGTGAGGTGCTAAGCTCATAATATCCACTTCCTCCTAGTTAACATATAAAAAAACTCAGATTAATAATCAGATTCCCCCGCCTTGTTCATGGACAGATCGCCTCTCTTTACGTATGGCCTTCGTCAGGCTGACGGCACCCACCGTCGCTAAGAGCACGCTTACCATGATAAAGATTGCATAATAATCCGCTTTTAAAAACAAGGATACGAGCATATAAGAAATCGATAAAGATAAAAACGGCGATACAATCCATACCTTCAGCATCGTTTGAACAACTTGTTTATGGAACACATTCGGACCGTTTTTTGCCATGCCTATTCCGATAATAGACGATGACGTGACTTGAGCCAAAGGCACCGGCATCCCAAATACAGAACTGATGATCACCAGTCCCGCTCCTGTACTGGATAAGAGAATGCCCTCTCCTTTTGAAAATCTCGTAATTTTTTTCCCGTTTGTTTCTAATACCCGACGGCCTAATAACAGCGCGCCAATTGCAACAAAAACCCCTCCGTACCAGGTTCCTTTCGCGACATCCAGCACACCGGCCGCTACTAACGGGCCAACGGCATTCGCCACGTTGTTCATGCCGGCAGAGAACGCTTCGAAAAATCCGGCACCTAACAACGCAATGCCAAGGATTTTTTGCTTTTTAGACGATTTCAATTCAATCTTAAAATAACGAAACAGCTTATACACGAAATATGTGAAACCGAAAGCGAACAGCGGGACAAAAATCCAAAACGACACAATGACCAGAAGGCTGTTCACAAACAATACCTTGTAGGCCACTCCCACGCCGACAACAGCGCCGACCGTTACTTCACTTGTCGACAAAGGAATGCCGAGCAGGTTAGCTGTAAAGAGTGACAGCGCAGCGGCTCCAATAATAATGCAAACAACCGTCAGTGTAATGGTCTGCTCAGGGATAATCCCAGAGCTGATGGTTTTTACAACTTCGCCCCCGCCAATGACCGCTCCAGCGAGCACACCGACTGCGCACAGGATCAAAGCGTATGTTTTCTTTTTGATGGCTCCAGAGCCGTAAGCAACTCCCATCGAAGCTGCAGCGCCGCTTGCACCAATATTCATCGCGAAAAACAAGCTAAATAAAATAGCGGCTAATTCCATTTTACAGCTCCTTATTCATGCAGTCCGCATTCTGTTTTCGCCATACCATTCCATCTTCCTGAGCGTAAATCCTCTGCAGTAAAAGCTGGAGCGGTACAAGGCGCGCAGCCAATACTTGGATATCCTTGGTCATGAAGCGGATTGTAGTCCAGCTCATTCCGGGATGTGTATCTCCAAATGTCTTTCCAAGTCCAGTGGATAAGCGGACATACTTTTACTGATTTGAATTTTTCATCTTTGTTTAAGAAATTCGTATTGGCACGGCTCGGCCCTTGATCACGGCGCAGACCGGAAAGCCAGGCCGGATGTCCCGAAAGCGCCTCTCTTAAAGGAACGATCTTTCTGAGATAGCAGCATTGATTCGGTTCTCTCTCCCACAGTTTGTCGCCATATTCACCAGCTTGCTCCTCAAGCGTGAGATCTGGTTTTTTCAGGATGATATGAAGACCCGGATAACGCTCTTTCACTCGTTCAATCGTTTCATAGGTTTCTTTAAAATGAAGTCCTGTATCAAGAAACACAATCTCTGCGTCTTTTTTCACTTTATAAATTAAGTCAATCAGAACGATTCCCTCAATTCCGAAACTGCAGGCATAAACAAGCTGATTGCCGTAATGGCCGTATGCCCACTTTAAAACTGACAGCGCTCCTTTATAAGGATCGTCTTCCGGAAATGTAATCGTTGGCTCTTCCCAATTATCATACGTTAACATTTCTTCTTTCCTCCTTTCGGAGACAAACAGCCGCTTTCTGCTGATTGCCTTTTTCCAATTGTAATGTCATGCGCGGCTGCGGTGATTGCCGCCATCCCTTCTTCCTCTTAAAATAAAAAACTTTCAATCCGGCGGAAAGAAAGACAAGAACAGCATGCAGCCCTTATCTTTCAAAATGAATTTCATTTTGCTGGAAGTAGCACCTTACAAACTGTGCAGGTTGCCGGGCTTCATAGGTCCAGTCCCTCAGCCGCTCTTGATAAGTTTTTAGATTTGTAGTAAATTTTAGCACAATTCTAACATAAGTCAACCCGACTTTTTTTATAGGATTAATAAAAAAACAGACCTCGGGGCCTGTTTTCAACTGCATCAAGGCTTTGAGGTCTCTGTGCATCAGCGAAATTTATTTGTTATTTTTTAAACCAATCTTTTGACTCGGGATTTTGTTTCCACATTTTCAGCTTATCTAAATCCCCTGAATGAATATTTCCGTTTTCAAGCGCGACCTGTGTGAGCACATCATAATCAGTTAAAGAGTAGTATGGCAGTTCTGCCTTCGCAAACGCTTCCTGCGCTTGAGAAAGCCCGTACGTAAAGATTGAGACGACACCAAGCACTTCACAGCCAGCCGCTTGTAAAGCTGCCGCAGCTTCAAGCACGCTGCCTCCTGTAGAGATTAAGTCTTCAATGACGACCGTTTTTTGCCCCTTTTGCACAGCTCCCTCAATCTGATTGCCTTTTCCGTGCGCTTTCGGCTTGCTTCTCACATAACACATCGGAAGGTTCAAACGGTCAGCCGCCAGAGCAGCATGAGGAATACCGGCTGTCGCTGTTCCCGCAATCATTTCAGCTTCAGGAAAATGCTCTTCGACAAGCTTGCGGATGCCTGAGGCCACATCATTTCTGACTTCCGGGAAAGATAGCGTAAGGCGGTTGTCACAGTAGATTGGCGATAAAATGCCGCTTGCCCATGTAAATGGCTCGTTCGGGCGTAAAAATACAGCTTGGATGTCTAATAGATGTTTTGCGATGATTTGCTTCATGATTTGATTCCCTCCCAGTCGAGTCTGACGGCTTCATAGGCTTTTACTGGGTCTTTCGCTTTTGTAATCGAGCGTCCTACTACAATTGCGGATGACCCTTTCTCTCTTGCAATTGCAGGTGTCGCTACGCGGATTTGGTCATTCGCAGCGTCTTCTGACAGCCTGATCCCTGGAGTGATAGTCAGAAATGAAGACGGCACCGCTTGGTAAATGGCTTTTGCTTCATGAACAGAGCAGACCACTCCATCCAATCCGCTTTCTTCTGTTAGTTTGCTGTAGTGGACGACCGTGTCAATCAAAGGCTTTTCGATCAGCAATTCATCTTTCATGATTTGTTCAGATGTGCTTGTCAGCTGGGTTACCGCGATAAGGGACGGGCGTTTTTTTCCGGATGGCGTCCCTTCTTCTAAGCCTTCCAGAGCTGCTTGCATCATTTTTTTGCCTCCGGCCGCATGAACATTGACGAGGTCTATCCCAAGAGCTGCTAGGCGCTTCATCGCTTTGTGCACAGTGGTCGGGATGTCATGTAGCTTTAAATCTAAAAACAGCTGGCACTCTCTTTCTTTTAGTTGTTTAACAATCGACGGCCCTTCTTGATAAAAAAGCTCCATTCCAACCTTTACATATAACGGGTTTTGCTGAAAAGGCGCTAAGAACGCAAGTGTTTCTTCAGCTGATGCAAAATCAAGCGCGATGATGGGCAGGTCGTTTTTCATGGTTCCAGCTCCTTCCAATACATTCTTCAATTGATTCATAGCCGTATTGGCGCAATACAGATGGCAGCTGTTCAATCATGTCCGGGCATGCAAAAGGATTCACAAAGTTTGCCGTTCCGACAGCGACCGCGCTTGCTCCTGCGAGAAGAAACTCCAGTGCATCTTCTGCCGTCTGCACGCCTCCCATTCCGATAATCGGGATGTTGACAGCCTGACTGACTTCATACACCATGCGAATGGCAACCGGCTTCACAGCAGGTCCGGAAAGCCCGCCTGTTTGATTCGCTAATATCGGCTTGCCTGATGTTAAATCAAGCCTCATGCCGATTAATGTGTTAATCATCGTAAGACCGTCCGCTCCCGCCTCTTCGATCGCTGATGCAATTTCTGTGATATTTGCCACGTTCGGGGAAAGCTTCACATAAACAGGCACATCTGAAACCTCTTTAACCGCTTTTGTCAAATCGGCAGCCATTTCTGGGTTCGTGCCAAAAGCGATTCCGCCTGTTTTCACATTTGGGCAGGAAATGTTCAACTCAAGTGCATGAACGTTGGACGCTTTACTAATATGCGCCGCGACCTGTACATAATCCTCGACTTTGGAACCTGCGACATTGGCGATGATCGGCGTATCAAACTGCTCAAGCCACGGCAGCTCATTTTGCAAAACGCTTTCCAGCCCCGGGTTTTGCAGACCGATCGCATTGAGCATTCCAGCGCCAGTCTCAGCTACCCTCGGGGTCGGATTCCCGAAGCGAGGCTCCTTCGTCGTCGCTTTGATCATAATGGCTCCGAGACAAGATAAATCATAAAAACGCGCAAATTCTTTTCCAAAACCGAAGCAGCCTGATGCAGGAATGATCGGATTTTTCAAATCAAGTCCCGGCAATTTCACCTCTAGCATTACAGCGCCACCTCCTGAGCTTTAAATACAGGCCCGTCGAGACATACTTTTACGTAGGATGTCTCACTTTCGTTTGTGTGGCACACACACGCGAAGCATGCCCCAATACCGCAGCCCATTCGTTCCTCCATGGACAGGTAAACTTCTTTATGGGCATATTCCTGCTTTAACGCCTTCAGCATCGGTGTCGGCCCGCAACTAAGAAGAATATCAAACTCTAAGTTTTTCTGTTTTATCACATCTGTGACAAATCCGGTCTCCCCATAGCTTCCGTCAGCTGTTGCCACATATGTGTCTCCGTATTGCCGGCACTCTTCTTCGTAAAAAATATCCTTTGCCGATTGGAATCCTAACACGTGTATGACCTTTATCCCTTTTTCGCGCAAGCGTTTCGACAGCTCTTGGAGAGGCGGCACACCTACACCGCCTCCCACCAGCAAAGCCGTCTTTCCGGGTTGGACTTCATTGACAGGAAAGCCATTTCCCAATGGCCCGAGGACATCCACAAGTTCCCCTCGTTGCTTCAGAGATAAGAGTCTTGTCCCTTCCCCATCTACTCGATAAATGATGGTGACTTCATTTTTTTCAAAGTTGACGTCGGCGATGCTGATTGGCCTTCGCAAAAGAGGCGTAACCGCTTCGCTCACTTTAAGATGGAGGAACTGCCCCGGGGTTGTAAACCCTTGGACAAGTTCTCCTTTCAGAACCATTTGATACACCCGGTCTGCAATTTGCTGGTTAGAACATACTGTCAAATACGCTTTTTTCATATTGTGACTGCCGCCTCCTGATTTGTGTTGACTGCCGGCATTTGATCAGCACGGAATGTCATGCTTTCAAGCACTCGCAATATCGCTTCTGCCGTATCTAATGACGTCAAGCAGGCAACACCGTTTTCTACTGATTCACGTCTGATTCTAAATCCGTCTCTTGCCGGCTGCTTTCCTTTTGTCAGCGTATTGATGACAAACTGCGCTTCTCCGTTTCTGATCACATCAAGCAAGTTCGGGCCGTCCTGGCCGATTTTTCCGACGACCTTCGCTGGAATGGAGGCTTCTTTCAGATAACCTGCCGTTCCTTCCGTCGCTAAAATGTTGTAGCCGATCGCATGAAACCTCTTAGCGACAGCAAGCCCTTCTTCTTTGTCCTTATCAGCCACTGTTAAAAGCACGGAACCGTAGTTAGGGATTTGAATGCCTGAAGCAATCAACGCTTTATAGAGCGCTTTTTCAAGGGTGGAATCTTTCCCCATGACCTCACCAGTTGATTTCATTTCAGGGCCTAGCGTAATGTCCACTCTTCTCAGCTTAGCGAAGGAGAAGACCGGTGCTTTTACAAACACCCCTTGCTGTTCAGGCTGAAGGCCCTCGGCGTAGCCGAACTCAGCCAGTTTTTGGCCGAGAATGACTTTTGTGGCGAGGTTTGCCATTGGGATACCCGTAATTTTACTTAAGAACGGTACGGTTCTGCTTGATCTTGGATTGACTTCAAGCACGTACACTTCGCCTTGTGATAAGACGAATTGGATATTGAGCAACCCGACAATGTTCAGCCCTTTGGCTAATGCGATCGTGTATTGTTCAATTTTTTTCTGAATGTCTTCTGTGAGAGACTGAGGCGGATAAACCGCAATTGAGTCTCCGGAGTGAACGCCCGCCCGTTCAATGTGCTCCATAATTCCCGGAATGACAACTGTTTCACCGTCAGATACTGCATCCACTTCAATTTCTTTCCCGGTTAAATATCTGTCAATTAATACAGGGTGCTGCGGATTGATTTTGACTGCGTTTTTCATGTAATGAAGCAGCTCTTCCTCATGATACACAATCTCCATCGCCCGGCCGCCAAGTACATAGGAAGGGCGCACCAATACCGGATAGCCGATGTTACTCGCGATGCTGACCGCCTGCTCAACTGATGTCGCTGTTTTTCCAAGCGGCTGCGGAACACCAAGAGCTCCAAGCGCATGTTCAAATTTATCCCGGTCTTCCGCACGGTCTAGATCTTCTAATGAAGTCCCGAGGATGTTGACTCCGCGTGCAGAAAGCTCGTCTGCCAGGTTAATGGCAGTTTGTCCGCCGAATTGTACGACAACCCCCATTGGCTGTTCGAGATCAATGATGTGCATGACATCTTCAATCGTAAGCGGTTCAAAATACAGCTTGTCTGAGATGCTGAAGTCTGTTGAAACGGTTTCCGGGTTGTTATTGACAATAATGGCTTCATAGCCTGCCTGTTTAATCGCCCACACAGAGTGAACAGTTGCGTAGTCAAACTCAACACCCTGACCGATTCGAATCGGACCGGAACCAAGCACGATCACACTTTTCTTTTCTGTAACGACAGATTCATTTTCCTCTTCATATGTGCTGTAAAAGTATGGCGTTTCTGATTCAAATTCCGCAGCACACGTATCTACCATTTTGAATACCGGCGCAATTCCCGCTTGCTTTCTTAAGCTATAAAGCTCCGATTCTTTCATTTTCCACTCACGGCTGATGTACTGATCAGAGAATCCGAGTTCTTTTGCCTGTCTCAACACATCCGTATCGCCCGCTTTTGCCTTCAGTTCTTTTTCAAACTGTACGATTCCGAACAGCTTATGCAGGAAGAAAACATCGATTGCGGAAAATTCATGGAGGTCTTCTACCGTGTAGCCTCTTCTGTACGCTTCAGCTAAGTAGAATAAGCGTTCATCACCGGCTTTTTTAATTCGTTTTTCAAGAAGCTCATCTGAAATGTCAGCAGCGTCTTTCAATTCAAGATGATACACATCCGCTTCCAGTGAACGCACAGCCTTCAGCAGTGACTCTTCGAGCGTGCGGCCGATCGCCATGACCTCTCCTGTCGCTTTCATTTGCGTGCCGAGCTTTCTGTTTGCTGATTCAAACTTATCAAACGGCCAGCGCGGAATTTTGGAGACGACATAGTCAAGAGCCGGTTCAAATGCTGCATATGTTTTTCCTGTTACCGGATTCATCATTTCATCTAACGAAAGGCCGACGGCAATTTTAGCAGCAAGCTTCGCAATCGGATATCCCGTCGCTTTTGACGCAAGAGCGGATGAACGGCTGACACGCGGGTTTACCTCAATAATATAGTATTGGAAGCTGTCTGGATCTAAAGCGAGCTGTACGTTACACCCGCCTTCAATTCCAAGCGCGCGAATGAGTTTTAATGATACATTCCGCAAGAGCTGATATTCGCGATCGCTGAGCGTTTGGCTCGGCGCGACAACAATGCTGTCGCCAGTATGGATTCCGACCGGATCAATATTTTCCATATTACAAACGACAATGGCGTGGTCTTGGCTGTCTCTCATGACTTCATATTCGATTTCTTTATAGCCGGCGATGCTTTTTTCAAGCAGACATTGGTGAACCGGGCTTAATTTTAAGCCGTTCTCCACAATTTCTTTCAGCTCAGTTTCATTCGAGCAGATGCCGCCGCCTGTTCCGCCTAATGTATATGCCGGGCGGACAATGACAGGGAATCCAATTTGGCTGACGAAGGCTTCTGCTTCTTCCAGGGAGTGGATGATCTCACTTTCAGGCACCGGTTCATTCAGCTCATTCATCAGTCTTCTAAACAAGTCGCGGTCTTCGGCCTGCTGAATCGCAGACAGCTTCGTTCCAAGCACTTCGACGCCGCACTCTTCCAGCACGCCTCTTTCAGAAAGCTCAACCGCAAGATTCAAGCCGGTTTGGCCTCCAAGTGTAGGAAGAATCGCATCCGGTCGCTCTTTTCTGATGATTCGCGTCAGGAATTCAGGGGTGAGCGGTTCGATGTACACCCGGTCAGCCATTTCTGTATCTGTCATGATCGTGGCAGGGTTTGAGTTGACAAGGATGACTTCATAGCCTTCTTCTTTCAACGCAAGGCAGGCTTGCGTTCCCGCATAGTCAAATTCCGCTGCTTGGCCGATGATGATCGGTCCAGACCCGATTACTAAAATTTTGTTAATGTCTACGCGTTTTGGCATACCGCTTCCCCTTCTTTCTCTGTTGTTTCGATCATTTCGATGAATCTGTCAAATAGATGGTTGGCATCCTCAGGGCCTGGCGAAGCTTCGGGATGATATTGAACCGTAAATGCCGGTAATGTTTTATGCTTGAGCCCCTCAATCGTATCGTCGTTAATTGCGATATGTGTCACTTCCAGCTCTGTTTCGCTGATGGATGACACTGTATAGCCATGGTTTTGGGATGTTAAAGCTACTTTTCCTGTGGCCAGCTCTTTTACCGGATGGTTTGAGCCCCTGTGGCCGAATTTCATTTTTTCAGTATTCGCTCCGCACGCCAGCGCAAATAACTGGTGACCGAGGCATATTCCGAATAATGGCACTTTTCCGAGAATACCTTTGATCATTTCAATCGCTTCAGGCACATCTTTCGGATCCCCAGGTCCATTAGAAAGCATGATGCCGTCCGGTTTCAGCTGTAGCACTTCTTCCGCTGTAATGTTGTAAGGCACAACAATAACGTCGCATTTCCGTTTGTTCAGCTCTCTAAGAATGCCGTGCTTCATGCCGAAGTCAACCAAGACGATACGCTTGCCTCTTCCCGGGCTCGGATATGCTGTTTTGGCTGATACTTGGGATACTTGATTTCTCGGGAGTTCAGTTTCAGTGAGCCTTTTCAGCACTGCTTCGATATCTTCATCTGGTGCAGCGAATGTTCCTTTCAGCGCGCCTGATGTGCGGATCATTCTTGTCAGTTTTCTTGTATCAATTCCCTGCAGTCCTGGAATGTTCTTCATTTTTAAATATTCGTCTAAAGTGTATGCTGAACGCCAGTTTGAAGGCAGTTCACACAATTCTTTGACGACCAGCCCTTTTACAAAAGGGGTAATGGATTCGAAATCATCACGGTTAATGCCGTAATTCCCAATAAGCGGATACGTTAATGTTACGATCTGCCCGCAGTAAGAAGGATCAGATAAAATTTCCTGATAGCCTGTCATCCCAGTGTTAAAAACGACTTCTCCCATGCTGTGTTCTAAGCTTCCGAAGGCTTTTCCCTCGAATACCGCTCCGTTTTCCAGTACTAATCGTCTCTTCATTTGACAAGTCTCCCCTCTTCATAAGCAAGCTTCCCTGCCGCAATTGTGGCGACCGGCCAGCCGGTGCAGCTGATGCCGTTGAATGGTGTGTTTTTTCCTTTTGATAAAAATGTCTCTTTGTCGATCGCCGCTTCTTTTTCCAAATCAATTAACGTCATATCGGCAACTTGCCCCGTTTGTAATGTTCCGTATGGGAGACCGAACGCTTCGCATGGTTTGATTGTCATGTAATCAATCAGCTGTTTCAGCGACCAGCTGCCATTTTTGACAAAGTGTGTGTAAAGAAGCGGGAATGCTGTTTCTAAACCGACAATTCCGAATGGCGCCAGCTTCATTTCTGTGTTTTTCTCTTCTTCTGTATGCGGCGCATGATCTGTTGCGATAAAATCAATTGTTCCATCTAAAAGACCCTCGATTAAAGCAGCTCTGTCTTCTGCGCTGCGAAGCGGAGGATTCATTTTATAATTTGTGTCAAGTCCTGGAATGTCCTCATCACAAAGGAGCAAATGATGCGGTGACACTTCTGCTGTCACTTTGATTCCCGCTTTTTTCGCATCGCGTACGACCCTGACAGACTCTTTTGTGCTGATATGGCATACATGGTAATGACAGCCTGCCGCCTCAGCCAGCAATACATCGCGGGCAATATGAACCGATTCACACACAGAAGGAATGCCGTTGAGCCCGTTTGCTTTTGAGAATGTTCCCTCATGCACACTTCCTCCGTAAATTAAGGAGTTATCTTCGCAATGTGCAACAATCGCTTTGTCGATCGCAGCTGCCCGTTTCATCGCTTCATACATCATTCCTGCTGTCTGTATACCGACGCCGTCATCTGTAAAAGCAAATGCTCCGGCTTCTGTTAAAGCTTCAAAGTTTGTCATCTCATCACCGATTTGTCTGATCGTAATGGATGCATATGGAAGAACTCTGACGCATGAGGTTTCTTTAATTCTGTTTTGCACCCATTCCATTTGCTCCTTCGTATCAGGAACCGGCCGCGTATTCGGCATTGCCGCGACAGTTGTATATCCGCCGCGCGCCGCTGCTTTTGCTCCGGTTTCAATGGTTTCTTTCTTCTCACCGCCCGGCTCTCTAAAGTGGACGTGGAGATCGACAAACCCAGGTGAAACGAGCAATCCGTTTGCATCAATGACCGTTTCTCCCTCCGCTGCATCAAGCTTGCCGACTTCGGAAATGATTTCTCCTGTCACTCGAATATCCGCTTCTCTTTTTTCACCATTTTCGTTAAGTATCCAGCCGTTTTTAATGAGATATGACATACGCTGCTTCTCCTCTTTTCACTTTGGTTTGTAAGGCACGCTGTATCACTGCCATTCTGATAAATACGCCGTTTTGCATTTGCTTGAAGATTCTTGATTTTTCGCTTTCTACTAAGCTGTCATCAATCTCCACTCCTCTGTTTACCGGAGCAGGATGCATAATGATCGCATGCTGCTTCATACGCTCAGCCCGTTCTACGGTCAAGCCGTATTTGTTTAAATAACCGTCTTGGCTGCGAGCGGACTGATGTCTTTCATTTTGAATGCGCAGCAGCATCACGACATCGGAAGACTCAACTGCTTCATCCATTGAGACATACGTGCCGAATGTGTTTTCTTCATCCTGCCATTCCGAAGGACCGGAAAACAGTACGCGGGCACCCAGTCTTGCCAAAACCTCCGCATTCGACCTTGCCACTCTGCTGTGCTTGATATCGCCATGAATGGAGACGGTAAGACCTTTGAACGTATTGAACTCTTCATAAATCGTCATGACATCAAGCAGTGATTGTGTCGGATGCTGGCCGCATCCGTCCCCGGCATTCAGAATCGGGATATTCACCTGGCTGATAAGCTCTTTATAGTACTCATCTTCACTGTGCCTGATGACGCATACGTCCACACCGATTGATTCAAGCGTCCGGATGGTGTCATATAGGGTTTCGCCTTTTTGCACACTTGTGCTTGTTCCATCAAGGTTCAGGACATTCATGCCCAGCTTTTTTTCCGCGACTTCGAAGCTGAACCGTGTTCTTGTGCTCGGTTCAAAAAACAGGTTCGCTGCAAATTTCCCCGCAAGCCCATTGTCTGTGTTTCCGCTTTTGAGATCGCGTGCTGTTTGAAGCAAATCTTTGATTTCCTCAGTGCTGAGTTCACTCATCGTCGTTAAATGCTTCATGTTCTTTCCCCTCTCATTTCAACTTTAAGGCTGAAAAAACCCCGGTCTAAGATAGACTCGGGGTATGGTTAAATAGAGGGCAGCATTGAAGCTTCCTTCTCTTCATAACCCTTCCAAGCCTCTCTGGACTTTCATTAAAAGGTTTTAAATATGATGTTGTTCAGACGTATCCGCCTGCTCTTCTTTCGCCTGCGGAAGAATCAGGTTTAAGATGACACCGACAATCGCAGCAAGCGCCATTCCTGATACTTGGAATCCTCCTTTAGACACTTGGATAAACGCGCCTCCTACACCAATCACAAGGATAACCGATGTGATAATGAGGTTTCTGTTGTTTTCATAATCAATTTTGTTGTCAATCAGCATTCTCAGGCCGCTCGAAGCGATGATTCCGAACAGCAGGAAGGAGACGCCTCCCATGACCGCTGACGGCACTGAACTGATCAGCGCTGAGATTTTGCCGATAAAACCGAAGCATAATGCAATCACTGCAGCGCCGCCGATGACAAAGACGCTGAATACTCTTGTAATGGCCAGCACGCCAATGTTTTCTCCGTAAGTCGTTGTCGGCGGACCGCCGATCAGGGAAGCCAGAATTGTCGCCACGCTGTCACCCATGATGGAGCGATGAAGCCCCGGCTTTTTAATGAAATCTTGTCCGACAACTTTGCTTAGCACCATTTGGTGGCCGATGTGCTCAGACATTGTCACAAACGCGACAGGAACCATTGCCGCTGCGATGCCGAGTGTTATTGACGGTGAATAGTCTTTGAACGGGATGATAAATTCAGGCACTGCAAACCATTTCGCGTCAAGCACCGGCTGGAAGTTGACAATCCCTTGTGTAAGGGCAAATAGGTATCCGCCGATAATGCCAATCAGAACCGGAATCAGGCTTAAAAATCCTCGTAAGTAAATTGCGCATATAATCGTGATGGCCAACGTAACCCCTGCGACACTAAAATGCTTTAAGCTGTAGACCAATTCACTCGCGTTCGGATCAGCGTACATCGCCATGTTTACCGCAGTGCTTGCCAGCCCCAGCCCGATGACGATAATAACAGGGCCTACGACTACAGGAGGGAGAACCTTCATCAGCCAGCCTGTTCCAAGCTGCCTGATGAATAAGGCAATCAGCCCATACACTAACCCTGCAAGAAACGCTCCGACCATGGCCGCTCCCGGCCCGCCGGTCGCTTTGACCAGTATGATCGGAGAAATAAAAGCGAAAGATGAACCGAGATACGCAGGAATTTGCCCTTTCGTAATGAGAAGGTAAGCCAGTGTCCCGATGCCGCTTGTCACCAATGCCACAGCAGGACTCATTCCGACCAGCTTCGGAACCAAAATCGTTGCACCAAACATGGCAAACAAATGCTGCAGGCTGAATGAAACCCAAGAAAAAGGTGTCGGGACATCCCTGACTCCTAAATTTACTTTTTTCTTACTCATGATGATTTTCCCCCTGATTGTTAACTTTATATTAGGATGACTCAATGACTGTATAAAAAAACCTCTTTGCTATTTTTACGCAAAGAGGCATACAAAGACCTGCCGAATACGTTCGGGACTTTGTTTTTGTACCTCTTTGCAACCTCTCTGGATTGCCTTTAAAAAGGTGATCTATTATTCATTTTCATAAATGGCCACGAGATCGTTTTGATCTACCTCATGAAGCTGAACCATTACCTTTTCAGCCTTTGATGTCGGGATGTTTTTTCCGATGTAATCCGCTCGGATCGGCAGCTCCCTGTGTCCTCTGTCAACAAGCACAGCCAGCTGAATGGAGGAAGGTCTGCCCACATCAACAAGCGCATCCATACCTGCTCTCACTGTTCTTCCGGTGTACAGGACATCGTCAACGAGAATAACTTTTTGATCGTTGATGTCTACCGGAATATCTGCACCTTTCACAAGCGGCTCCTCGTTGCTCGTTTTTTTGGAAAGATCGTCTCTGTAAAGAGTAATATCAATTTCACCGACTGTTACAGGACTTCCTTCAATCTGCTCGATTCGTTCCGCAAGGCGTTTCGCCAAGTAAATTCCTCTTGTCTTGATCCCGACAAGGATGCAGTTATTCATTCCTTTATTGCGTTCGATCATTTCGTGAGCAATTCTGGTCAGCGCCCGTCTGATTGCTTGTTCGTCGAGAATGACAGCTTTTTGATTCAATGTGTGACACCTCACAGTTCATATAGAAGAAAAAACCCCTCTTGCCAGAGCATAGAGGGGTTTTAGGACAAGGTACGCGCCAACACACGCATCCTGTCTATCCGTTATCCTTCTCAGCCTCTCTGGACTATTTTAAAGAATCTATTCAGCTTCGTTTATTATTTCAGAAAAGAAACAGCCTGTCAACCGTTTTTTCTGAGGCTTTCAATTAATTCTGCCATATCGTCCGGAAGCGGCGCTTCAAATTCGACATATTCACCGGTGCGAGGATGATCAAAACCTAAAATGCCGGCGTGAAGGGCCTGGCCGTTAAAATCAATCGTTTTTCTTGGCCCGTATTTTGGATCGCCCGCTAATGGAAATCCGATATATTTCATATGCACACGAATTTGGTGCGTTCTTCCTGTTTCAAGCTGGCATTCCACCAGCGTAAAATCTTGAAAACGCTCAAGTACATGAAAATGAGTGACGGCGTTTTTGCCATCACGCGCTACAGTCATGCTTTGACGATCTTTCTTGTCCCGGCCGATCGGCGCGTCAATTGTGCCGTCATCATGAGAAATAAGCCCGTGGACAACCGCCGTATATTTACGCGTAACCGTTTTGTTGACCAATTGGTTCACGAGTGACTCATGCGCCATATCATTTTTCGCCACCATCAATAAGCCGGACGTGTCCTTATCGATTCTATGAACAATCCCCGGACGCATCACGCCATTAATGCCGGAAAGATCCGTGCAATGAGCCATAAGGCCGTTTACAAGTGTACCCGTAAGATGCCCGGGGGCTGGGTGAACAACCATTCCGCGAGGTTTATTGACGACCAGCACATCTTGGTCTTCATAGTAAATATCAAGATCCATAGGTTCTGCCAGCACGTCGAGCGCTTCCGGCTCAGGTACAGTGACGGTCACCTGATCACCCGGCTGAATTTTATAATTGGATTTTACGGGGCTTCCGTTTACGACAATTTGTCCGTCTTTCACCCATTGCTGCACCTGGGTTCTCGACCAATCATTCTCAGTCGATGCCAGAAATTTATCAATCCGCTCACTTTTTTGTTCTTCTGAGGCGGTTATATCAATTTGATTCATGCTATTGCTCCTTTTTCTTTTTCCCGCTGTCCAACAGCATTTGTATAAATAAAAGCATGACGCCGACACATAGTGAAGAGTCCGCGATATTAAAAATCGGGTAATTGTAATCCACAATGATGACATGGATAAAATCCACAACTTCCTGTCTGAAGACCCTGTCGATGAAGTTGCCGATGGCACCGCCAAGCATAAGTCCGAGAGCTACGCCAAGAAGCCTTTGTCCTTTAGTATAACGCTGTATGTAATAAACAATGCCAATAATAACCGCGGTTGTAATGAGGTAGAAAAACCACATCTGACCGGCCAATATCCCCCATGCAGCACCCGTATTGCGATGGGAGGTGATATAGAATACCTGATCAATGATCGGAATGCTTTGTCCAAGCTCCATGTTCTTGACGACTAGCCATTTTGTCAATTGATCGGCTGCAATAATAAGAAGTGCAATGATATAATACAGCACAAACGTTCCTCCAGTTTACGGTTACTTTAATCCATTATGCATTTTATCAATAAAAAGCACCGGAGTAAAGATATATCAGGCATATAAACCAGACAGGCACTGTTATTCATACAGTGCCTGTCCATATTCGATATCCGTTGATTTCCACAGCGGAAGCGTTTTTTTTTCAAATTGGACAGAATAAAGAAAATCGTTTGCTGTACGGGCTGTCGGCAGTACAGCAAGCTTTGAAAGAGGAATGGGAGCCCCGGATTCTTCACAATATCCGAATGTGCCGTTTTCGATTTTAGACAAAGCGAGAAGAACGTCTTGAAGCTCTTCTTTAATGTGATAGACCAGAGTTGCTTTTTGTTTATGATTGATTGCTGCTTGCGGGCTTGTTGAAGCCTGAAAGCAAGAATACTCAAATAATCTCGACTGTAATTCTTCTTTCATTAGAAGAAGTTCCGTATAAATTGCGGTCAGTTGATCATTCATTCATCACAACTCCTGCTCTTAACGTAATACCTATATTGTTGCCTGTGAATGATGATCTAAAGCCCATAAGATTTTTCCTGCCGTTCTAAACGATGTCACTCTTGGCACAAAAAAAGCCCGGCTTTTACGCCAGGCTATTTTTCATTAATTTTGATAGTATTTTTCAACGATTTCAGCGTTTCGCAATGAAAGTGTAGGATATTTCGGATTTGCCCCCACGTCTTTTGAAATTACTCGGGATCTCTCACACATTTCGCCTTCGGCTTTCTCGACAGCGATTTTACCTGTCGCGAAGCTTTGCGTATCGTTCGGCGCTTCATTTTCTTCGCTGATTGTCAGTTCAGAAACAATAAACAGCTGAGAAAGATTTTCTTTAATCGAAGCCAAGAGCTCTTGGTTTTCTTTGTTTGGATACAATTTCAAGTTCGCTTCCAATGATTTACCGATAATTTTTTCATTCCGGGCAGTTTCTAACGCTTTTAGCACATCGTCACGGAAAGTCAAAAAGCGGTCAAATTTATCTTCTGTCGCTTCACTGTTTGGAACCGCGATTGTTTCCGGCATATCTGTCAGCTGAACGCTCTGCTCTTCAACAAATGCTAAATGAGCCCATAATTCGTCAGCGGTATGAGGAAGGATAGGCGCTGAAAGCTTCACTAATGCTAGAAGCGTTTCATAGAATACCGTCTGCATGCTGCGTCTGTCCGGATGATCCGCATGCTCGATGTAGACAATATCTTTTGCAAAATCAAGATAGAATGAGCTCAATTCGATTGTGCAGAAATTATGGATGCTGTGGTATACAACCGCAAATTCATACTCATCATACGCTTTTTTCACTTTGTCAATCAGTTTGTTCAGCTTAATCAGCATATACTGATCCACTTCGCGAAGATCTTCGACAGCCACCGCATTCGTTTTTGGATCAAAATCGAATAGGTTGCCGTGAAGGAAACGGAACGTATTGCGGATTTTACGGTATACTTCAGCAACCTGCTTTAGAATTGCGTCTGACACGCGAACGTCCGCCTGATAATCAACTGAAGACACCCATAATCTCAAGATATCGGCACCAAGCTGTTTCATGACTTTAGCTGGTACAACGACGTTACCGATTGATTTACTCATCTTGCGCCCTTCTCCATCCAATGCGAAACCATGGCTGAGCACACCTTTATATGGCGCCTTTCCTGTTACGGCTACCGCTGTAGAAAGAGATGAGTTAAACCAGCCGCGATATTGGTCAGATCCTTCAAGGTATAAATCAGCCGGGCGAACGAGGTCTTCACGCTCTTCAAGCACCGCTTGATGGGAAGAGCCTGAATCAAACCAAACATCCATGATGTCCTGTTCTTTTGTGAACGTGCCGTTCGGGCTGCCAGGATGCGTAAAGCCTTCCGGAAGAAGATCCTTCGCTTCTTTTTCAAACCAGATGTTTGATCCGTGCTGTCTGAACAATTCAGAAACATGTTCAATGGTTTCATCTGTAATAATCGGTTCTCCGTTTTCAGCATAGAAAACCGGGATCGGCACACCCCACGCACGCTGTCTGGAAATACACCAGTCTCCGCGGTCACGAACCATGTTGTGCAAACGCTGCTCGCCCCATTCAGGGACCCATTTGGTTTCTTTAATGGCATCCAGCAGGTCTGACCTGAAATCTTTAATTGAAGCAAACCATTGCGCTGTCGCTCTGAAAATGGTTGGTTTTTTTGTTCTCCAATCGTGCGGATAAGAGTGGGTGATGAATTCAAGCTTCACAAGCGCGCCTTTTTCATCAAGCTGCTGTGTGATCGCTTTGTTCGCATCATCATAGAACATGCCTTCAAAGCCTGGTGCTTCGCTTGTCATGACACCTTTTGCATCAACCGGGCATAGCACATCTAAGCCGTATTTTTGGCCGATGATAAAGTCATCTTCCCCGTGTCCCGGAGCTGTATGAACACAGCCTGTTCCGGCATCAGTTGTTACGTGTTCGCCAAGCATTACAAGAGAGTCTCTGCCATATAGCGGGTGTTCGGCGACAATGTTCTCAAGATCATTCCCTTTGATCGTTCTTGTCACTTCATACTGATCAAATCCACATGCAGACGCCACATTTTCGACTAAAGCACTTGCTACAACAAAACGATCTTCCCCTACTGCAATCACGCTGTACTCAAGGTCAGGGTGCACCGAAATTCCGAGGTTCGCCGGAATTGTCCAAGGCGTTGTTGTCCAAATGATGATGCGCTCGCCGTTGTCCAGAACGCCTTTTCCGTCTTTTACACCGAAAGCAACGTAAATAGATGCAGAGCGTTTGTCTTGATATTCGATCTCGGCTTCAGCCAATGCAGACTCACTTGAAGGTGACCAGTTAACCGGTTTAAGACCTTTATAAATGTAGCCTCGTTTTGCCATCTCACCAAATACGCGGATTTGCTGCGCTTCGTATTCCGGTTTTAATGTCACATATGGGTTTTCCCAATCACCGCGAACACCAAGACGCTTGAACTGCTCACGCTGTCCCTCGATTTGCTTCCAAGCGTACTCTTCGCACAGTTTACGGAATTCCGCTACAGACATTTCTTTGCGGTTGACTTTTTTGTTTTTTGTAAGGGCTGTTTCAATCGGCAACCCGTGTGTATCCCAGCCCGGTACATACGGCGCGTTGTAGCCGCTCATTGACTTATAGCGGACAATAAAGTCCTTTAAAATCTTGTTAAGCGCGTGTCCCATATGGATATCGCCGTTTGCATACGGAGGTCCGTCATGTAAAACAAATTTCGGGCGGTCTTTCGTCCGTTCTTGCACAAGACGGTAGATATCCTCTTCTTCCCATTTCTTTTGCATATCAGGCTCACGATTTGGCAAATTTCCTCGCATCGGGAAATCTGTTTTCGGCATTAAGAGCGTGTCTTTAAAATCCATTTTCATTCCTCCACTGCATTTTTTCAGAAAATAAAAAAAGCCCTCTCATCCCATAAGGGACGAGAAAGCTTATCTCGCGGTACCACCCTTTTAGAAAAAGCAAACAGGCGCTTTTTCCTCTTGAGCATCGTAACGTGATGAGCGTCCTAACCTACTGATAGTTCAGAAAGGAAACTTAAGGGCTGATCTACATGATTCCGGCCATCCCGGACTCTCACCATCTCCGGGTCGCTATGAAGGCCTGAAGGAAACATGACTGTCCCTTTCAACCGTCTTTTCATCTGAATTTATGAACGTATTATATTCGACAAGCTCGGAACATGTCAAGGCAATCAGAGAATTTATTCCTTTTCCTCAAATACTGCGTCGACTTCATACTCAAGCAGATGATCCCAATCGTCATTTTTCAGAAGATCGAGCTGAGCTTCAATCAGCATTTGGAAACGTGTTCTGAATACTTTAGACTGTTTTTTCAGCTCTTCAATTTCCATGGCGATTTTTCTTGATTTTGATAAAGATTCGTTAATAATGCGATCAGCGTTTTTCTCCGCTTCCCGAACGATCAGCTTTGCTTCTTTTTGAGAATTGCGTTTTACGTCTTCAGCCGCCTCTTGAGCAACTAAAATCGATTTATTCAGCGTTTCTTCAATATTGGCAAAGTGTCCGATTCTTTCATCAAGTTCATTGACTTTCGCTTCCAGCTCCGTTTTCTTACGGAGAACAATTTCGTAATCTTTTCTGACTTGCGCTAGAAATTCATTTACTTCATCTTCATCATATCCGCGAAAACTTTTTGTAAACGTCTTGTTGTGAATATCATTTGGCGTTAATGGCATGATGCCACCTCCATTTTTACATTTCAGTACAGTTATCTAGTTCACATTATAAAGCAAATTTCGCACAGATGGAGAAAAAAACTGAAAAACCGACTATTTTTGTCGCTCAAACGTTACTCTCCATTTGTCTTTTTTGGTTTTTCCTTCGATTTTTGTTAAGCTGCAGCGGCCAAAACCTCTGATAGACAGCATGTCCCCTTCTGCCACTATGTATGAAGGATCTTCAACTACCTTCCAGTTCACTTTCACGAGTCCGTTTTTCACAAGCGTCTGTGATTTTTGGCGGGATTGTCTGCTCATAGAGGCGCAGACGGCGTCAAGCCTTAAAGAAGAAACCGTGTCATCTCTTATTTCGACATCAACTGCTGGAATGTTAAGGTCTGACAAGTCAATTTTCTCTAGGCTGACCGCCGCTTTCCCTGCTTGGGTCAGCTGTGCCGCCACAAAATCAGCAGTATCGGCTGAGACAATCAATTGCACTGCCGTCTCAGAAAACACGAGATCACCAAACTTTTGCCGCTTTAAGCCTATGCCCATCAATGCACCAAGCAGAGCACGGTGATCTACTGAGACAAATTTTTCAGCGTACCGGACGTGAAACGCCTGCAATTCAAAATCCGGCTCTTCCGGAGTGATGTACTCTGGATACAGGATCGCCCGTTTCCGCTCCGCTCTGTCATAGCCGCCGGAAAAAGCAAGTCCAACGTCGGCCTGTCCCGTAACAGCAGAGAGGATGACCTGCTCTCGAGGGTCTAAAAAGTCGGTCAGCTTCATTCTGTACTGTTCCTGGACAATTCTTTTCCATTCGAGCGCCTGGTCTATAAAGGCCCGCTCGTCTTTTCTGAAGTGCTGATAGATATCGCTCATCATCTTTCCCTTCTATGTAAAGAGGCTTGGCTGCTGCCAAGCCCCTATCAAACTGTCACTTTAAAACGCAATCATGCGATAAAGCCCCCACAAGCCGGTTGTCGCAAACCGAAGCACAAGAATAGCCACAATCGGTGAAATATCGAGCATTCCGATTGGCGGGATGATTTTTCTAAATGGTTCGAGATACGGTTCACAAATCTGGGCTAAAAACCGCCCGACCGCTGTTTCTCTTGTACTCGGCACCCATGACATGAAAATATATATGATCAGGGCAAATGAGTATATTGTAATTAATAAGCTTAAAACCGAAAAAACTTGATAAAGGATCATCTCGCTTTACCACCTCTGATGTTCGTCTTCAGATATGAGCTCAGAAATTGTGCCTGATACATCTACGTTGTCAGGCGTGCAGAGAAAAATATCAGAGCCGATCCTTTGAATATCGCCGCCGATGGCATAAACGGTTCCGCTTAAAAAGTCAACAATTCGCTTAGCCTGGTCATGCTGGATCCGCTGAAGATTGACGACAACTGCCCGCCGGTTTTTCAAATGGTCTGCTATTTCCTGCGCCTCCGCATAAACGCGCGGCTCACTCAACACCACTTTAGAGGATTTCTGAACACTTTGCAAGCTCACTACATTCTGTTTGCCTGCAGGTTTTTGGGCAGCGTAAGCCGGCTTTTCTTTTTGCTCCTGCTCCCCGTCAGATTCCCGCTCTGTCTCAATATATTCATATTCGTATTCTTCATCTTCCATTGAGAAAAAGTTTTTCAGTTTATTTTTCATACTCATTGCTGTACACCCCCTGTTTCATTTCCGACTAACGATGAGCCGATTCTAATATAAGTAGCCCCTTCTTCAATTGCCATTTCAAAATCATTTGACATGCCCATCGACAGTTCTGTACACGGAGCGTTCGGCTGTTTTAGCTCCTGAACCTGGTCACGGAGTTCTCTCAGCTCTTTGAAACAGCTTCTGATCTGATCTTGATCATCAGTCAGCGGAGCCATTGTCATCAGTCCGGCCACAACGATATGGCCAAAACCGGAAAGCTCCTGTATGAATGGAATGACTTCCTCTTTTTTTATGCCGTGTTTAGAAGGCTCAAGAGAGGTATTGACCTGCACAAAGCACTTGACAGTACCTTCAGCCCGTTTTTCAATTTCTTTCGCTAATGAGAGCCGGTCTAAGGAATGGATATAAGAAACCGCATTGACAACGGCTTTTGCTTTTCTTGATTGCAGACTGCCGATAAAATGCCATTCCGGATTCCCTTTTATGATTTCCTGTTTGCGGAGCAGTTCCGCGTCCCGGTTCTCTCCGAGGCAGGTGATGCCCGCATCCACTGCCTCCTGTGCTCTTTCAGGCGATACATATTTTGTGACTGCAATAACCGTAACTTCATCGGAGCTGCGGCCCGATCTGTTACATGCTTCGTTTATTCGTTCGTTTATATGTCGTAAATGATCAACAACACGCAAGATCTTTTATGCCTCCTTCATTCCGATAAAGGACATCATCCGTCCAGTTTTCCCCTGATCGCGGCGGTGTGAATAGAAAAGAGACGGCTCACTTTCCGTGCATAAACCGCTGACAGAGATCTGTTCATTTGCCAAACCGCTGTCGATCAGTATGAGGCGGTTCAGTTCTTTCAAGTCAAGCTGATATTGTCCCTGTCCCGTCTGATTTACGGCACGTTCTGCCGAAACCGGCAATGCGCGGACAGCATCCATAACTCGATCGTCTACCGTATAGCATGCTCCGCCGATAGACGGTCCAATCACAGCATAAATATCTGAAGGATTTGAACCTTCCTGTTCGGCCCATTGCTTCACCATTTCTCTGCCAATCTGTTTAACAGTGCCTTTCCACCCGGCATGGGCAACCCCGACAAGCGATGTAACCGGATCATAAAAGAAAAGAGGCACACAATCAGCAAAGCATAATGCCAAAAATACATTCTTTTCATTTGTATAGAGCCCGTCTGTTGCTTTTAAAGCTGTCTGGTACTCACGGGCGCCTTTTCCCCTATCACTGTGCGTCACTTTTTGGACGCGATTATCGTGTGTCTGATCAGCAAATACCCAAGACTGCAAATCAATATTAAACATATCGGCAATATATTCACGATTTTTAACTACATCTGCATCTTTGTCATGAACGTGCAATCCTGTATTTAACGATTCAAAAGGCTTCTGGCTGACACCGCCGTTTTTCGTTGTAAACCCGGCGATGACTTCTCTGTCGTTTTGAATCGCTTGTGTCCAGTCTTGTATCATGAGTGTCGAGGGTGTGGTAAGACTGAATGGGTGATATGTATTCATGGTGATCCAACCTTTCGACAAACATTAAAAAAAGCGGAATTTCCCACTTATTTTACCACATCTTTCAGCATTCGTTGAGCGCCGATTTGCATATTTCTAAATGAAATGTGCCGAAAAAATCTAGCTTCCGGCATTTGCCAATCAATGGCAGACAAAACAGGTTATGCATGCGGCTCACTTAATCGGACCAAGATCACATCTTCCCCGATTTTTACTATATTTCGCCATGGAATGACCAATTCCTCTTCTTTTCCAAAAAATCCGAGAACTTTGCCATTTCCTCCTAGTATGATTGCCTGAATTTTGCCTGTGGTCACATTGATATCGATATCGCCAATGCTCCCCAGCTTTTTTCCGTTTGAGACATTGACGACATCCTTCACCTGAAATTCAGAAATGCTGATCATTCCATCACGTCCTTTTTCCGTCCTTTGTTCAAGTATATGAACGGGCGGGCTGAACCTTGTCAGCAAGAAGAAATTTTCATGGTTACTGTTCTTTTATACCGCTGCACCACCTGATAATAAAATCAAGCATGATTTTTGTGTAATCTATCAGCTGCTCAATCGATACCTCCTCGTTCACAGAGTGTGCATTGTGCAGATCACCAGGACCGTAGATCACGCTTGGTATGCCGGCATTATACAGCCACCCCCCGTCTGTAACGGATTGAGAAACGTCCATAACCGGACGCTCCCGTTTCACCTCCTCATGAGACGCCGTAAGCGCTAAGACGCCTGGGTGGTATGGGTCAACTTTCAGTGCCGGGAAAATTTCTCCTCTGTCTTCAATCATAGATGAGCCTCCCCACTGAAAAACAGGGCGGTTTTCCCTCAGCCAAATATCACTGTCACTCAGGCGATTGATGTAATCTTCTATTTCCGCTGCCACTTGTTCATGGGTTTCATTCGGGTAAAAATGGACTGTGATCCATAGCCGGCACTCGTCCGCTATAAAAGCGGCATGTCTGCCGCCTTCTATGACAGCCGGGTTAATCGTATTTGTGCCTGGTGTAAAACCGGGATAACTTTTCATAATGGACCAGTGGCGTTCTAGTTCACCGAGCCCCGCAATGATTTTTGCCATTTTTTCAATTGCACTTGCTCCGAATGTTCCCCCGCCTGCGTGAATCATATTCCGCCTTGTGGCATCATGAAACGTTTGGCTGCTTTTGATTTCAATCCAGCCTGTAATGACTCCGCCTTGGCCTTGTATATGCATATCACTCGTATCCGCCACAACTGCAAAATCAGCATGATAGCCCCTCTTGCAGCATTCAAGCGTGCCGGCTTCTCCAACTTCCTCCCCGATCACCGATTGCAGAATCAAGTCACCGGGAAGTTCAATACCGGCTTCACGAATCAATTTCACCGCAAACAGCACACACGCCATTCCGCCTTTCATATCAGAAGCGCCCCGCCCGATTAAGAGACCGTTTTTTTCAATTGGGTGAAATGGATCATCCTCCCACTCCTCATCCTCTTTTACCTCTGCCACATCTACATGGCCATTGATGATCAAGCTATGGTAATCTGCTGAATCTGTTCCCTTTAGCAAGCCTACAACATTGGGGTCTCCCGGGTACACGTCCCATTTGTCGATCAAGAATCCATTTTTCTTTAAAAATTCTGCAACCCATGACTGAATGCCGGCTGTATTTCTTGCAGGCGGAGCAGGTGTTTTATAGGAAATCAGCGTTTTTGCTAGCTGAATAAGCTCCTCCTTTTGATCTTCCGCTCTTTTTATCAGAGAGTCTATTTGTGGCTTCATGTCATCCGCTCCTTTTTTAAAAAATCAAAAAGCCGTTTCACATGTATGAAACGGCTTCATCAAAATAAACAGAGTCCTATGCACTCCGAATTTTTCACCGCTTCCCTCCGCTGGCATGATCCAGATCAGGTCAAAAGGGTTGAGACCTATGTCTCTCTCAGCTTCGAAAAGCACCCCTAGGATGAATCAATATGAGTTTGTCAGGCATTCGTGATCGGCTCAGCTCTTGTTAAATACGGCCGACCCTGATTCCATAATACATGGATTGGCGTATCAAAAAAAGCGGAAAGTATATGATCAGTAAGCATTTCCTTCATTTCTCCCGATCGAAAGACCTCTCCCTGTTTTAATAAAAGGGCTTTGTCAAAAACCGGCAAAATTTCTTCCGCATGATGAGTCACGTAAAGGATCGATGGCGCATTTTCTTTACTTGCAATGTATGTAATCGTATCTAACAGATTTTCCCGGGCAATAAAATCCAGCCCTGTCACTGGTTCGTCCAGTATCAACAGCTCAGGATCGGCCATTAGCGCTCTTGCAATCAAAGCTCTTTGTTTTTCTCCTTGAGAAAGCGTCTCATAACGGCGATCCGCATATTCAATTGCTCCCAAGTCCTCTAACAAACCGATCGCTTTTTCCCTGATTTGCGCACTTGGCGTTTCATATAATCCAATTGAAGCGTAAGCTCCGCTCAAAGCAATTTCAAATGCAGAATCTGCCGGATAAAATTTTTGCTGAAGTGCAGCTGAGACGAGGCCGATTTTCCGTCTAAGCTTCTCCCCAAGCTCCGTTTTGCCAAATTCATGGCCAAGCACCTCCATCTCGCCTGATGTTGGAAAATAATAAGAGCAAAGCATATGTAACAGCGCGGTCTTGCCGGCCCCATTCAGCCCGTAAAGCACCCAATTTTCCTTTTCTTCCACCTTCCAATGAACATCTTTCAGTATCCATTTTCCATTTCGTTTTAGTGAGACATTGTCAAGCTGCAAAATCATCGTGGTCCCCCTCTTTACTGCCTTTGGTAATTGTTTAAATTTTCTAAAACTTCGTACAAACTAGGATACCTTATTTATTCCAAGACGTAAACCACGTGCAATCAATAGAAAAGCCTTTAAAACAAAAACTGTTTTAAAGGCTTTTCATTATTGGTGAATATTCTTATTCATTTGTTTGATAGCCGCTTTTTCAAGCCTGGACACCTGAGCTTGGGAAATCCCAATTTCCTCGGCTACTTCCATTTGTGTTTTCCCTTGGAAGAACCGTTTTCTCAAAATCATTTTTTCCCTATCATTCAGCCTTCTCATGCCCTCTTTTAAAGCTAGCTCTTCAATCCATTGTGAATCTTTATTGCGCTCATCACTAATTTGGTCCATTACATAGATCGGATCTCCGCCATCGTTATAGATCGGCTCAAATAGAGAAACAGGATCCTGGATGGCATCGAGCGCAAATACGATTTCCTCATGCGGTACTTCAAGAACTTTTGCGATGTCTTCTGCAGTCGGCTCCTTGCTTGTCTCACTGATTAACCGCTCTCTTACCTGAAGTGCCTTGTAAGCGATATCCCGGAGTGATCTTGAAACACGAATCGGGTTATTATCGCGTAAATACCTGCGGATTTCTCCGATAATCATAGGTACAGCGTATGTTGAAAACTTAACATTGTGGCTTAGGTCAAAATTATCAATGGATTTCATTAGTCCGATGCAGCCGACCTGAAATAAGTCATCAACATACTCTCCTCTGTTATTAAATCTTTGAATGACACTTAAGACAAGACGCAAGTTCCCGTTTACAAGTTTTTCTCTCGCTGAATCATCGCCTTCATCCTGCAGCTGCCTAAACAGCTTTCTCATCTCTTCATTCTTGAGTACTGGTAATTTGGAGGTATCCACCCCGCAGATTTCGACTTTATTTCTCGACACTTTTTTCCCTCCCTACAGGAGCTGCTGTACAACGTTAAGTATCTCCTTGGGTGGGAAAAATATGCACTGCACGGAGACCGAAAAACAGTCGAATCCAGGAAATCCCTGTCAAATCAAGGGGTTCCAAACCACAAAAATTTTTACACCATTTTGTTGAACTCTTTTCTCAGTCTTTTTATAATTCTTTTCTCCAGACGCGAAATATAGGACTGAGAAATTCCCATCATATCCGCTACATCCTTTTGGGTCTTTTCTTCTTCACCGACAAGCCCAAACCGCAGCTCCATGATTTGCTTTTCCCTCTCATTAAGCTGTTCAAGCGCTTTTTTCAAAAGCTTTTTATCTACATTTGCTTCTATGTCTTTTGTGATAATGTCATCGTCAGTGCCCAGCACATCAGAAAGCAAAAGCTCATTGCCGTCCCAATCAATATTTAGCGGCTCATCAAAGGAAACCTCTGACCGGATTTTGTTGTTTCTTCTTAAATACATGAGGATTTCATTTTCTATACAGCGTGAGGCATAGGTCGCCAGCTTGATTTTCTTTTCTGGATTGAATGTATTCACAGCTTTGATTAATCCGATGGTGCCGATGCTGATTAAATCCTCTATATTAATTCCCGTATTTTCGAATTTACGGGCGATATAGACGACGAGGCGCAAATTGCGTTCAATCAAAATGGCGCGAGCCGCCTGATCGCCGTTTGGGAGCTTCATTAACAGAACCTGTTCCTCATCTTTAGATAATGGAGGCGGCAGGGCTTCACTCCCGCCTATGTAATAGACTTCATCACTTTTCAGCCCAAGTTTCATCAGCAGCTTATACCAGAGGTGCGTCAATCGCAATTTCAGTTTTTTCATCTTCCTCTCCCTTCTAAATGTCACGTCATTTGAGTATGATAAGTAACGGACATTTGCGAACATTATGAAACGTGTTTGATGGCCTTGCCCGAAAGCATTTTCGGATGAATAATGGCGTCAAACTCTCCATCTGCTGATAGCTTTGTTGTGCTGATTCCGATTAAGCATTTATCCGCAGAAATCATTTCTTCTTTTGTCATAATTGTTACGTGATCCGGTTTAACGCATAATAAAAATTGATTTTGCTGACCTACTCCCCTATATGGAATCAGCCTCAGTTTATCTAAAAATCGAAACGAATCATCGAGCTGTTGGGTGGCTTCCAATGGATCTGTGTTTCGAATGATCATTGTTTCGGCTTCTCCGAAAATCGATTCCAGTTTATCAATGTGAATAATCATGACCGGCGTTTTAGTAAGCGGATCGTACAACTGATTACCAGAATCAACCATCCCTCTAGCATGAAGCGTTTGCCCGCCTAAATCCGCCTGAATGCTGACTCGTTCCTCATACTGAATGTTTTTTGTATCAATATCTTCAATTCTTCTCTTAGAAAAAAACCACAATGCTGGAAAGCCAGCAACAATAAACAACCAGCTGATCGGGTCTCCAAACCCAGTTTGATTGGTGATCATGACACCGTCTCGAATAACGGAATTGGTCTGCAGCAAAGAATGGGCACCAATAATTCCTCCCCCCATTAAAAAAGTGGCAAAATAAAAGGAAAACAAATTTTGAAAGAAATAACGAAATCTTTTAAAGCCAAATGTCACCATCACAATAACAACTGAAAAAGCCAGCTTGCCGGCCGGGTGTTCAACAATTGGCGAAAAAGGAGTAAACACCAACACGACAATACTTGAACCGATGAACGCTCCTCCTATCACTCTTCTTTTTTTCACATGCCGTTTTAAAATAAATGCCGTGAGCAAAAGCAAAAGCGCATCAAAACAAAAGTTTAACAGCCAAATGACATCTAAATAGATTTTCACATCTGACTCCTTTCTTGCATCACGCTGCTCCCCTTCTAGTTTCATAGTATAAATCAAGCTCTGTGGGAAAGTCTGTCAGTTAATGTTGAGAGGAAAATACAATTTTTCAGAGATATCTGCTTAATTTGTCGAGGGAATAAATGAGAGTATAGATAAAAAAGCTGCCGTTGACCGGCAGG